>NZ_AP022564.1:1826474-2130886 GCF_010727125.1 Mycolicibacter terrae
TCAACGGGGTCAGGACGCAGGCCAATGCGCAGGCCCGCACTCAGCTGGTCTCGGTGACCGGCTATCACCCGGCCGGCGCGCTGAACATGGTTGTGGTGGCGCCGGATTCGCGGACCGCCAAGCTGAGCGACCTTGCTGGGGCCAAGGTCTCGGCCAGCGTGGGCTCGGCCGGTCACGGTACTCTGCTGCGTGCACTGGCCGGCACCGGCGCACAAGTCGAGGTGCTCAACCAGCAACCACAGGTCGGCGCCTCGTCGCTGGAATCCGGTCAGGTCCAAGGCCTATCGCAATTCGTGGCCTGGCCCGGATTGCTGGTCTATCAGGGCCGCGCGAAGCTTCTCTACGATGGAGCCGAGCTCAACTACCCGACCCTGCACGGTGTGGTGGTGCGTCGCGCCTACGCGCAGCTCCACCCGGAGGTGCTCGACGCGTTCCTGCAGGCTCAGCTCGACGCCACCGACTTCCTGAAACGCAAACCGTTGGAGGCGGCCCGGATCGTCGCCGCCGACAGCGGGCTGCCGCACGAGGTCGTCTATCTCTACAACGGTCCGGGCGGAACATCGTTCGACCCAACCCTCAAGCCGGCGCTGATCGAGGCGTTGAAGAACGATGTGCCCTACCTGAAGTCGATCGGCGACTTCGACGACCTCGACGTCGATGACTTCGTCGTCGACGGGCCGCTGCGCGCGGCGTTCGCCGAGCGAAAACTCGACTACGCCAAGGCAGCCGCCGGCATCGACAAACCCGCGACGACCGGTGGCGAACTGTGGCTGGACGGTGCGGACACCACGGTGACGGTCGGTGATCCGACGGCGCTGCTGCAAGCCGTGCGGGCCGCAAACGCCCGCGGCGATGACGTCCGGGCGGCTTATGTCCACGACGCCGAACTGGGCACCCGCTGGTACGCCGACAAATCCGCGTGGGTCCGCGATGGTGCGCGTTACCTGCCGTTCGACACCACCGCGGGTGCGCAACGCTACCTCGCCGCGCATACCGGCGCCGTTGCACTGGACTACCAGCAGGCCCTGGCGGGTGCGGCGTGACCGCGGTCATCGCCGGTGCCCCGGCCACGTCGGTCCCCGTCGACGCGGCGCCGCGCCGGCCGCGGCCGGCACGGCGGGCCTGGCTGCTGCGGCTGACGTCGGTGGCCGCAGCAATCGGGCTGTGGCAGTTGTTGACCGCCGCCGACGTGCGGTGGTGGCTACGCTTCGACACCCTGCCCACCGTCGACGAGGTCTTCACGACCCTGGTGCGCCGGCTGGGCACCGACCAATACTGGCTGGACCTGGCGCAGTCGCTGATCCGCATCCTCACCGGATTCGGGCTGGCCGCGGCGGCCGGGGTCGCCACCGGCATCTTGCTGGGCCGATCCCGCGTGGCGGCCGACGTGGTGGGCCCGCTCACCGAACTGGTCCGTCCCATCCCGGCGATCGCCGTCGTCCCGGTGGCGATCCTGCTGTTCCCGGCCGGTGAACAGGGCATCGTTTTCATCACCTTCCTGGCGGCCTACTTCCCGATCCTGGTCAGCACCCGGCACGCGGTGCGCGCACTGCCGACACTGTGGGAGGACTCGGTCCGCACCCTGGGCGGCGGACGGTGGGAGGTGTTGAGCCAGGTCGTTTTTCCCGGAATCCTGCCCGGGCTGTTCGGCGGGTTGTCGGTCGGGATGGGGGTGTCGTGGATCTGCGTGATCTCCGCGGAGATGATCTCCGGCCGGCTGGGCATCGGCTACCGCACCTGGCAGGCCTACACGGTGCTGGCCTATCCGGATGTGTTCGTCGGCATCATCACCATCGGTGTGCTCGGATTCGCGACGTCGGCGGCGGTGGAGCTGGCCGGGCGCCGGCTGACCCGGTGGCTGCCCCGCAGCGACGAGGACGCACGATGACCGCGGGCATGAGCCTGACCCTGGAACGGGTCCGGTTGTCCTACACCGATGCCCCGGTCATCGACGAGCTGAGTCTGGCGGTGCGCCCCGGCGAGATCCTGGTATTGACCGGACCTTCCGGGTGCGGCAAGTCGACGGTGCTGCGCGCGCTGGCGGGCCTGCTGGCGCCCGAGCGCGGCAGGGTCCTGGCCGACGAGGCCCTGGTGACCACCACCTCCGGTGATCGGGGGGTGGTGTTTCAGGACAACGCGTTACTGCCGTGGCGTTCGGTGCGCTCCAACATCGAGCTGGCGTTGCGGCTGCGCGGGGTGCCGCGCCACGGGCGCCGGGTTCAGGCTGAGCGCTGGATCGCCGAGTTGGGTCTGGACGGGTTCGGTGGCTATCTGCCCAAAAGCCTCTCGGGCGGGATGCGCCAACGTGTGCAGTTGGCCCGCGGCCTGGCCGGGGCGCCACGCGCAGTGATGATGGACGAGCCGTTTGGTGCGCTGGACAGTGCTACCCGCGCCGCCATGCAGGCGCTGCTGATCGACACCTGGCAAACGCATCCGACCACGATCGTGTTCGTCACCCACGACGTCGACGAGGCGCTGGCGCTGGGCGACCGGGTGGCGGTGCTGGGCCGCGCCGGCCAACCGCTGCGGGCCCTGGTCGACGTGCCCGCACCGCGCAGCGGTCGAGCTGAACCCGAGCTGCGCACCGAACTCCTCGCCGCATTGGACTATTCATGATCGCGATACCTGATGCGGCGCAACCGTTGCGGCTGGACTGCGACGTGCTGGTGATCGGCGGCGGCACCGCCGGCACGATGGCCGCACTCACCGCCGCTGAGCACGGCGCGCAGGTACTGTTGCTGGAGAAGGCCCACGTGCGGCACTCCGGTGCGCTGGCGATGGGCATGGACGGCGTCAACAACGCCGTCATCCCCGGCAAGGCCGAGCCCGAGGATTACGTCGCCGAGATCACCCGCGCCAACGACGGAATCGTCAACCAGCGCACGGTGTACCAGACCGCCACCCGCGGCTTCGCCATGGTGCAACGCTTGGAACGCTACGGCGTGAAATTCGAAAAGGATGAGCATGGCGAGTACGCGGTCCGCCGGGTGCACCGCTCCGGGTCCTACGTGCTGCCGATGCCCGAGGGCAAGGACGTCAAGAAGGCGCTCTACCGGGTGCTGCGGCAGCGGGCCATGCGCGAGAAGATCCGCATCGAGAACCGGTTGATGCCGGTACGGGTGCTCACCCACGCCGGCCGTGCGGTCGGGGCGGCCGCATTCCACACCCGCACCGGCGAATTCGTCGCGGTGGGCGCCAAGGCGGTGGTGCTGGCCACCGGGCCGTGCGGGCGTCTCGGACTGCCCGCCTCCGGGTACCTGTACGGCACCTACGAGAACCCGACCAATGCCGGCGACGGCTACTCGATGGCCTACCACGCCGGCGCCGAGCTGTCGGGCATCGAATGTTTCCAGGTCAACCCGTTGATCAAGGACTACAACGGGCCGGCCTGCGCCTATGTGGCCAACCCGTTCGGCGGTTACCAGGTCAATGCGCTGGGGGAGCGGTTCGTCGACTCCGACTACTGGTCCGGCCAAATGATGGCCGAAGTCAAATCGGAGATCGATTCCGCGCGGGGCCCGATCTACCTCAAGGTCTCGCACCTGCCCGACGAGACCCTTTCGGCGCTGGAGAACATCCTGCACACCACCGAGCGGCCCACCCGCGGGACCTTTCACGCCAACCGGGGCCACGACTACCGCACCCACGACGTGGAGATGCACATCTCCGAGATCGGGCTGTGCTCTGGGCATTCCGCCTCGGGTGTGTGGGTCGACGAACATGCCCGCACCACCGTCCCCGGCCTGTACGCGGCGGGCGATCTGGCCTGTGTACCGCACAACTACATGATCGGCGCCTTCGTCTTCGGCGATCTGGCCGGCGCGCACGCGGCGTCCACCCTGGCTGATACCGCGGCCCCGCAGGACCTTCCGGCCGATCAGCTCGCCGACGCTCATGAGTTGATCTACCGTCCGCTGCGCCACCCCGACGGGCCGCCGCAACCGCAGGTGGAATACAAGCTGCGCCGGTTCGTCAACGACTACGTGGCCCCGCCGAAGACCGCGGTCAAACTGTCGCTGGCAGTGCAGACATTCGAGCGGATGCGCGGCGAGATCGCCGAGATGGGCGCGCGCACCCCGCATGAGTTGATGCGGGTGGCCGAGGTGTCGTTCATCCGGGACTGCGCCGAACTGGCGGCCCGGACGTCACTGACCCGTACGGAATCGCGCTGGGGTCTCTACCACGAGCGCGCCGACCTGCCCGGCCGCGACGATAGGCAGTGGGGGTATCACCTCAACGTGCGGAAATGCCCCGACGGAACGATGGAGTTCCTCAAACGCCCAGTTGCACCGTATTTCGTCGCGGTGCCCGAGTTCGACGGGCTGCCGCCGGCCGACCAGTCGGTGCGCCCGGTGTCGCAACCGCCGCTGATGCACGGCCAGGCGCCGGCGAACGCACGGTCGCGACTCACCCAGCAGGTCGCCTCGCACCCGCCGTCGCCGCGGATCGCGACCGTCGTCGCCCTGGAGGAGCCGACGCTGGCCGAACTCGCCGATTTCCTCGGCGATCCCGACCCCGCAGTGCGGCGCACCGCGGTCGCCGCCTTGAGCGAACACGTCCCGAGCGGATACGAATCGGTATTGTTCGCCGCGCTCGCCGACGATGACGCCGCGGTGCGCAGGACCGCCGCCGACGGTGTGCGTGAGCTGGTCGAGGTGGTGGCCGACCCCGCGACAGCCGGTGCCCGGCTGGACTCCTCAGACCCGGTGGTGCGCGCCTGCGTGGTCTATCTGCTGTCCAGCCGGCGCGTCGGCGACCCGGCGCGATATCGCGCTGCGCTGGCCGATCCCGACCATCGGGTGCGCATCGAGGCGGTGCGCGCGCTGGTCTCGGTCGACGACGCGTCGGCGGTGACCACCGCCGCCGATGACGCCAACCGCGAGGTGCGTATCGCGGTTGCCAATGCGTGCGCGACGTTGCGTTCAGGAGCCGAGACCGTTCGGCAGCTGATCGGCGACCCCGATCCGCTGGTGCGTGCCGCGGCACTGGCCGCGATCGGCGAAATCGGCTGCGGCGATGACGATGTCGCTGTCGTCGAACCGGCGCTGGGCGAGTCGGCGTGGCAGGTGCGGGTCGGCGCGGCACGAGCGCTGGGCGGCTCGCACGCGGAGATGGCGGTGCCCCGTCTGTCCCTCGCGCTCGACGATCCGCACCTCGACGTTCGCAAAGCCGCGGTGCTGGGGCTGACACGCTGGGCCGGGTCGGACGTCGCCGCGCGGGATGCGTTGAGTATCGCGGTGAAGGACAGCGACGCCGACGTACGCGCCTACGCGCGGCGGGCGCTGCAGGAAACGGAAACCCGCGCCTAGGTGGCCGACAAGCCCGGGAACGCCTATGCAGCGCGCTCCCGGGTCAGTATCCTGACTCGGCATGGCCGCAGCCTCCACGAGTCCCCGACTGTCGGTGCAGGACTGGGTGCAGGCCGGATTCCGCATCCTGGCCGAGGACGGGCTCAAGGCCCTGACCATCGACCGGCTCTGCCGACGCTTGCGGGTCACCAAGGGGAGCTTCTACTGGCACTTCGCCGACATGAAGACCTACCGGCAGGCCCTGGTCGACACCTGGGCGGCCGTCCGCGACGAGGACCGCGACGACTTCGACGACCTGTCGGAGTTGCCGCCGCGCGAACGGCTCTCGCGAATGATGACCTCGCTGGTCGGGCCGCGGCACTGGATGCTGGAACGCGCGATGCGCGAATGGGCGCGCTCGGAGGAGAACGCCGCCGAAGCGGTGCGCACGTCGGATCGGCGGGTGCTCAAGGCCGTCCGCCAGGTCTTTCTCGATGACGGCTTCGACCCCGATGAGGCCGATATGCGCGCCAACGCCACGTTCGCCGCGGGCATCGGCTTTCTGCACCTGTCCGGTTCGCGGCCCAGCCCGCGCGCGGTCGGCCGCCGCGAACAGTTCCTGGACGTGATGCTGCGGCACTGACCTACATACCAAAAGGTATGGTACGGTCCGGGCATGACGACGGTGTCGGCGACGCTGACCGGGGAATTCATCGATCGCTTGGCCGAGCGCGCCGCAGAAGCCGAGGAATTGCGCCGGTTGCCGGCAGCAACCGTCGACGACTACCGGCGCTCGGGTCTGGCCGGTCTGCTGCTGCCGGCACGCTACGGCGGCCGGCAGGCGGAGTTTCCCGAGATCCTCGACCCGATCCGGCGCATGGCCCACGGCTGCGCATCGAGTGCCTGGACGTTGGGCTTCTACACCCTGCACAACTGGATGCTCGCGCTCTTCGGCGAGCAGGTGCAGGACGAAGTGTTCGCATCCGGGCCGGTGTTGTGCCCCGCGCCGTTGGCGCCGACCGGCCGGGGCGTGCCCGACGGCGACGGGATCCGGCTGTCCGGGCGATGGTCTTGGGCCACCGGGGTGGCCGACGCCGACTGGATCCTGGTCGGGGCGATCTGCGGACCCGACAGCGCTGCGTACCCGGCGCTGGTCCTGCTGCCGGCATCCGATATCCGCGTCGAGGACGTGTGGCACACCGCGGGAATGCGGGCCACCGGTTCCAACGACGTCGTGATCGAGGACGTCTGGGTGCCCCAGCACCGACTGGTCAAAGTCGTCGACATCTACTCAGGGACCGCGCCGGGCGCCGAGCTGCATAACGCCTCGGCCTACCGGTGGCCGATGGTCCCGGCGCTGGCACTGGTGGCAGCGATGCCGGCCCTCGGGTCGGCCGAGCGGGTCGCAGACCTGTTCGCGGAGCGACTGAGCAATCGGGTGCTGGCCTATTCCGGTGCGGCGCAGAGGAACCAGCCGGCGGCGCAGATCCGCCTCGGCGACGCGCGGGTGCGGTTGCGCGCGCTGCGCGGGCTCCGCGACGACACGGTGGGCCGGCTTCAGGACGCCGTCGTAAGTGGAGAGCGGATCGGCCGAGCGGTTCGGGCCGAAGCGCGCGCCGCCGCCGCCCACATCGTGCACGAATCCCGCGCTGTGATCGCCGATCTGCTCGAAGCCTCCGGCGCCAGCGTGCATTTCGTGGATAACCCGCTGCAACGGATCAAACGTGATGTCGACGTCATCTGCGGGCACGTGGTGTTCGACTACGACGTGGCGCGCGAACTGGCCGGCGCACTGGAGGCCGGTGTGAAGATCTCGCCGATCTCGATGATCTGAGGGATGCCATGACGACCCTGTGGGTGGAGGCGAGCCCCAAGGAAGAACTTTCGTTGTCCTCGGCGCTGGCCAGGTCGTTTCTGGACGCCGCGCCCGCCGCCGCGGTCGGCGAGGTCGAACGGTTCTCGGTGTGGACCGACGAGATGGTCGTCTTCGGGCGGGACGCCGCGTTGGCCAAGTTCGCCCCGCTCTACGGCGAACGACGTACGCCGGAGCAGAAGCAGCTCTGGTCGAAAGTGCTGGCCGAGATCGAACGGGTGCGGTCGTTCGACCGGCTGGTGGTGTCGTCGCCGATGTGGAATTGGCATGTGCCGCACGCGTTGAAGGCGTGGATCGATGTCATCGTGCAGCCGATGGCCAGCTTCACGGTCAACGAGCGCGGTGAACACGTGGGCACATTGGGCGACGGCAGACCGGTGCAGCTCATCTTGACCCGCTCCAGCGCCTACGACGGCAGCCGTTACGACCTGCAGGACTTCCAGCGGCCCTACTTGGAATACGTGTTCACCATGCTGGGCTACCGGGTCGAGACCCTGGTGTTCGAGCCGACGACGCGGTGGACCGCCGAGGAACGGGCACAGCTGCGTGAAGCGGCGCTGGAGAAGGCCCGCCGCGCGGGGGCAAGCCTTTAGAACGAGAAATAAGTTCGCGCGGGCAACCGCAGAGGCGGTTTACTCAATTCGATGATCCCCCTCGACACCAGACCGCTGTTCGCGGCGGAACGCCAAGCGCTGCTCGACCTCCTGAGGTCGCTGGACCCCGCGGACTGGGACAGGCCGACCATCTGCCCGGGCTGGGATGTTCGCGACCTCACCGCGCACATCCTCAACGATTACCTGCGGCGCCTTTCCGGTAGTCGCGACGGGCATCGCGGCGCGGTGTTCGCCGAGGACGAATCGCTGCCGAGCTACCTAGCCCGAGTCAACGGCGAGTTTGTCCGGGCGATGCGGCAGTGCAGCCCCGCGGCCATGATCGACCTGTTGGCTCATCTGGGCCCCCAATTGGATGCTGTTTGGGCGAGCGTCGATCTGGCGGGCGTCGCAGCTTTGAATGTTTCGTGGGCGGGCCGCGGCACCAGTCCGGCCTGGCTCGATATCGCTCGGGAGTTCACCGAGTATTGGGTGCATCAACAGCAGATCCGCGACGCGGTGTCGCGTCCCGGCGCGGACGAGGTGGAGTTGCAGCACGCGGTACTCGTCGCGTTCTTGCACGCTGTGCCGGTCGCGCTGCAGGATCACAAGCGTCCGCATGGCACCGCGATCCGGTTCGAGATCACCGGTCCGGCCGGCGGTCGCTGGTCGGTGGTTTCCGATGGCACCGGGTGGGACCTGACTGGGGAGCTCGCCGAAGACCCCGCCGCGTCGGTGCGCCTGGATCAGGACACGCTGTGGCGGCTGGCCAGCCGCGGGATCACCGTCGAAGAAGGACGCCGGCGCGCCAAGCTGCACGGCGATCGTGAACTTGCCGAAGCTGCGGCATCGCTACTGGCCGTGGTCGATTAGGCGGCGGGCCGGGCTCACAAACCCAAAGCGGCGTAGGTCCGCCGGACAAACTTCGGCTGCGCCACTCGCAGTTTGGCTATCGAGGTGTTGCCGGCGACCGCGACGGCCATGTCGGTGGACAGCGTCGGAGAGTTCTGGACCAGATAGATCAGGATCAGGTCCGCGGCCGGATCGGCCTGCCACCAGGTGCCGTAGGCGCCCGGCCAGCCGAACGCACCCGCACCGCCCGGCCCGAACAGCGGCTGGGACTTCGCCGGGTCTGTCACCACCGACAGATTGAGCCCGAAGCCGCGGCCCACCCAAAACGGGGCTCCCAGGAACGTGTGCCGCTTCTGGTCGTCGGTGAGCTGATCGGTACGCATCGCCCGCGCCGATTGGGCCGAGAGCACCCGGGTGCCGTCGAACATGCCGTCGGCCAACAACATGCGGGTGAAGGCCAGGTAGTCGTCGGCGGTCGACATCAGGCCGCCTCCGGCGTTGGGAAACGCCGGCATCGCGATCGGGACCGGCCCCATCGCGTCGTCGCGCAGGGTGTCTCCGTCGACGCGGTACATGGTGGCGCTGCGCCGGCGTGCCTGCGGTGTGACGCAGAAACCAGTGTCGGTCATCCCCAGCGGGCCCAGGATTCGTTCCTCGATCACCTGCGGCAGTGGTTTGCCCTCGATCCGTGACAGCAGCACGCCCAACACGTCAGTGCCGTGGCCGTAGGTGACTCGCTCACCGGGCTGATCCACCAAGGGCAGCGCCGCCACTGCCGTCAGCCAGGCTTCGGGTCCCCGCCCGAAGGGCAGCCGCTGGTACTCCCGCGCGATCGGACCGGGTACGGAAAACCCATAGCCGATGCCGCAGCGGTGCGTCATCAGATCGTCGACGGTGATTGCGCGCCGTGCCGCGGTGGTGGATTCCAGCGAACCAGCCGGGTCGACCAGCACCCGCGGTGCGGCGAACTCCGGCAACCAGTGTGCGATTGGGTCGGCCAGCCGCAGCCGTCCTTCGTCGACCAGGGTCATCGCGGCGGCGATCGTCACCGGTTTGGTCATGGAGGCGATCCGGAACACCGTGTCGCGGGTCATCGGCAGGCCGGCGCCGACATCGCGATGGCCGATTTCGTTGACCTGCAGCACCGAGCCGCGCTGCCAGACGAGCGTCACCACGCCGGAGAGCAGGCCGGTGTCGCAGGCTTCGCGCAGCGGAGCCTGATTCGGGTCGAGATTCACCCGGTCAGGTTAGCGGCGCAGTTCCCGCCGACGGTCGACGGTGGGCGGATGTTAGGCTAGGCGACAGTTCGACATCCTTTAACGATCCGTCCCGCGAGGCGGAGAAGGAGGTCCAGCGGTTTCCCATGGGCGCTGCCGGTAATTCCAGCACCGACCGAGAGTTGATGTCCTCGGCGGACGTGGGTCGCACGATCTCGCGTATCGCGCACCAGATCATCGAGAAGACCGCTCTCGACGGCTCCGACGCGCCCCGGGTGGTTCTGTTGGGCATCCCGACCCGCGGGGTCACCCTGGCCGCTCGCCTGGCCGCCAAGATCAGGGAATTCTGCGGGGTCGAAATCGGCCACGGCGCCCTGGACATCACCTTGTACCGCGATGACCTGATGCGCCAGCCGCCGCGGCCGCTGGAATCCACCTCCATCCCGACCGGCGGCATCGACGATGCGCTGGTGATCCTGGTCGACGACGTGCTCTACGCGGGCCGGTCGGTGCGGGCCGCCCTCGATGCGCTGCGCGATGTGGGCCGGCCCCGGATCGTGCAGCTGGCGGTGCTGGTCGACCGCGGCCACCGCGAACTGCCGGTGCGCGCCGACTACGTCGGCAAGAACGTGCCGACCGCACGCGGCGAGAGCGTGCATGTGCTGCTGGCCGAACACGACGGCCGCGATCAGGTGGTGATCACCCGATGACCCCCAGGCACCTGCTGGCCGCCGGCGACCTGAGCCGCGACGAGGCCACCGCGATCCTCGATGACGCCGACCGGTTCGCCCAGGCCCTGGTCGGGCGCGAGGTCAAGAAGCTGCCCACTCTGCGCGGGCGCACCGTGATCACCATGTTCTACGAGAACTCCACCCGCACCAGGGTCTCGTTCGAGGTGGCCGGCAAGTGGATGAGCGCCGACGTGATCAACGTGTCCGCGTCGGGATCCTCGGTGAACAAGGGGGAGTCGCTGCGCGACACCGCGTTCACCTTGCGCGCCGCCGGCGCCGACGCGCTGATCATCCGGCACCCGTCTTCGGGTGCGGCCCACCTGCTCGCCGAGTGGACCGCGGGCGCCCCGGGCGCCGGTGAGAAAGGCCCGGCGGTGATCAACGCCGGCGACGGTACCCACGAACACCCGACCCAGGCCCTGCTGGATGCGCTGACCCTGCGCCAGCGGCTCGGGGGAATCGAGGGCCGGCGGGTGGTGATCGTCGGTGACATCGTGCACAGCAGGGTGGCCCGCTCCAACGTGCGGCTGCTGGCCACGCTGGGTGCCGAGGTGGTGCTGGTGGCCCCGCCGACCCTGTTGCCGGTCGGGGTGGCCGACTGGCCGGTGACGGTGAGCTACGACTTCGACGCCGAGCTGCCCACTGCCGACGCGGTGCTGATGCTGCGGGTGCAGGCCGAGCGGATGACCGGGGGTTTCTTCCCGTCGGCGCGGGAGTACTCGGTGCGTTACGGGCTCTCGGAGAAGCGCCGGGCGATGCTGGCCGATGAGGCGGTGGTGCTGCACCCCGGTCCGATGCTGCGCGGCATGGAGATCGCCTCCTCGGTAGCGGACTCATCACAATCCGCGGTGCTGCAACAGGTTTCCAACGGCGTGCACGTGCGGATGGCGGTGCTGTTCCATCTGTTGGTGGGCGACGAGTCCGCCGGGTCGGCTGGGGAGGATCTGCCATGAGCGTGCTGATCCGCGGGGTGCGGTGCTACGGCGAGGGTGATCGCGTCGATGTGCTGGTCGAAGACGGCCAGATCGCCGAGATCGGTGCCGACCTGGGCGTGCGCGCCGCAGATGCCCTAGTGGATGCGCCCGGCCAGGTGCTGCTGCCCGGCTTCGTGGACCTGCACACCCATCTGCGCGAACCGGGTCGCGAGTACGCCGAGGACATCGAAACCGGGTCGGCGGCAGCGGCTCTCGGTGGGTACACCGCGGTGTTCGCGATGGCCAACACCACGCCGGTCGCCGACTCTCCGGTGGTCACCGACCACGTCTGGGCGCGCGGGCAGCAGGTCGGCCTGGTCGATGTGCACCCGGTCGGCGCCGTCACCGTCGGACTCGATGGAACACAGCTGACCGAGATGGGCATGATGGCCGCCGGCACCGCGGGTGTCCGGATGTTCTCCGACGACGGTGTGTGCGTGGCCGATCCACTGGTGATGCGGCGCGCGCTGGAATACGCCACCGGCCTGGGGGTGTTGATCGCCCAGCATGCGGAGGAGCCCCGATTGACCGTGGGCTCGGTCGCCCATGAGGGGCCCAACGCCGCCCGGCTGGGACTGTCGGGCTGGCCGCGCGTCGCCGAGGAGTCGATCGTGGCCCGTGACGCGCTGCTGGCCCGCGACGCCGGCGCCCGCCTGCACATCTGCCACGCGTCTACCGCAGGGACGGTGGAGATCCTCAAATGGGCTAAGGCACAGGGGATCTCGGTGACCGCCGAAGTCACACCGCATCATCTGATGCTCGATGACGGCCGGCTGGCCGACTACAACGGGCGCAACCGGGTCAACCCGCCGCTGCGCGAGGCCGCCGACGCGGCCGCGCTGCGCCGGGCACTGGCCGACGGCGTCATCGACTGTGTGGCCACCGACCACGCCCCGCACGCCGAGCACGAGAAGACCTGCGAGTTCGCTGCCGCCCGGCCCGGGATGCTCGGGCTGCAGACCGCTCTGTCGGTGGTGGTGGCCACCATGGTCGAGCCCGGTCTGCTGACCTGGCGTGACGTGGCCCGGGTGATGAGCGAGCGGCCCGCGGAGATCGTCGGTCTGCCCGATCAGGGCCGGCCGCTGGAGGTGGGCGAACCGGCCAATCTGACGGTGGTGGACCCGCAGGCGCGTTGGGTGGTGACCGGTGAGCAGCTGGCCAGCCGGTCGGCCAACACTCCGTATGAGGCGATGACCCTTCCTGCCACCGTCACCGCGACGCTGCTGCGCGGCCGGCTGACCGCACGTGACGGAAAGAGTCCGGCATGAACACGCCCACGATGATCGCTTCGCTGATCTTCGCCGTCGTGCTGGTGGTGCTGATCGGGTTGGTGATCCGGTTGATGATGCGCGGCTGGCGGCACCGCGGTCAGTTGCAGGAAGCGCTGATCGGCACGCTGCCGTCGGTGCCCGACACGGTGGGCCCGCCCACCGTCGCCCCCACCCGCGGCCTGTATCTGGGCTGCACACTGGCGCCGAAGTGGAACGACCGGGTGGTGGTGGGCGACCTCGGCTATCGCACCAAGGCGGTGCTGACCCGTTACCCGGAGGGAATCATGGTGCAGCGCAGCGGCGCCCGGCCGATCTGGATTCCGCAGGACTCGGTCGTCGCGGTGCGCACCGAACGTGGAATCGCGGGCCGGACCATCCCGCCGTTGCCCGGTCGGCCTCACGACGGAGTGCTGGCGATTCGCTGGGCGCTGCCGTCTGGCACCGAGATGGACACCGGCTTCCGCGCCGACGACCGTGCCGAGCACTCCCGCTGGCTGGTCGGCGGCGAGGATGCGGCGCCAAGTGAAGCGAACGAGCGGCCCGAGTTGGAGGATGACCAATGAGCAACCCAGGGGCGGCGGCCCTGGTCCTCGAGGACGGCCGGATCTTCACCGGAAGGCCGTTCGGAGCCGTGGGGCAGAGCCTGGGCGAGGCGGTGTTCTCCACCGGCATGTCCGGATACCAGGAGACGTTGACCGACCCCAGCTACCACCGGCAGATCGTGGTGGCCACCGCGCCGCAGATCGGCAACACCGGGTGGAACCGCGAGGACGGGGAGAGTCGAGACGACAAGATCTGGGTAGCCGGCTATGTGGTGCGCGACCCGTCGCCGCGGGCCTCGAACTGGCGCGCCAGCAGCACCCTGGAGGACGAACTGGTGCGTCAGGGCGTCGTCGGGGTGGCCGGTGTCGACACCCGCACCGTGGTGCGCCACCTGCGCAACCACGGCTCGATGAAAGCCGGGGTGTTCTCCGGTGAGGCGCTGACAGCGCCCGAGGAGTTGGTGAACCGGGTCCGTGAGCAGCCGTCGATGCTCGGCGCTGACCTCGCCGGGCAGGTCAGCACCGACGCCGGGTATGTGGTGGAACCCGATGTGGCACACCGGTTCACTGTTGTCGCGCTGGATCTGGGCATTAAGACCAACACGCCGCGCAACTTCGCCCGGCGCGGAATCCGCAGCCATGTATTGCCGTCGTCGGTGGACTTCGCCTCGATCGCCGAGCTGAAGCCCGACGGGGTGTTCCTGTCCAACGGGCCCGGTGACCCGGCCACCGCAGACCACATCGTCGCGGTGACGCGCGAGGTGTTGGGTGCCGGGATCCCGCTGTTCGGAATATGTTTCGGCAACCAGATTCTGGGCCGGGCGCTGGGCTTGAACACCTACAAGATGGTGTTCGGCCACCGGGGCATCAACATCCCGGTGATCGACCACGCCACCGGCAAGGTGGCGGTGACCGCGCAGAACCACGGATTCGCTTTGGAGGGAGAAGCGGGGGACGTCTTCGACACCGACTTCGGTCGGGCCGTGGTCTCTCACACCTGCGCCAACGACGGGGTTGTCGAGGGGGTCAAGCTCGCTGACGGCCGGGCGTTCTCGGTGCAGTACCACCCCGAAGCCGCGGCCGGGCCGCATGACGCGGAATACCTTTTCGACCAGTTCGTCGACCTGATGGCAGGGGAGAAGTAGTGAACCCAACTCCGGCGAGCGTGCGCAGTTGTACGCCGTACCCGGCGTGTCGGAGTACTAACACGCACGCTCGCGGCAAGAAAGGCAGCCGGTAATGCCGCGCCGTACCGACCTGCGCCACGTCCTGGTGATCGGCTCCGGGCCGATCGTGATCGGCCAGGCCTGCGAGTTCGACTACTCCGGGACCCAGGCGTGCCGGGTGCTCAAAGCCGAAGGCCTGCAGGTGAGCCTGGTCAACTCCAATCCGGCCACCATCATGACCGACCCGGAGTACGCCGACAACACCTACGTCGAGCCCATCACCTGGGAATTCGTCGAAAAGGTGCTCGCCCAGCAGGCCGAGCGCGGCAACAAGGTCGACGCACTGCTGGCCACCCTGGGCGGGCAGACCGCGCTGAACACCGCCGTCGCGCTGCACGAGCACGGCGTGCTGGAACGCTACGGGGTTGAGCTGATCGGCGCCGACTTCGAGGCGATCCAGCGCGGCGAAGACCGCCAGCAGTTCAAGGACATCGTCGCCAAGGTCGGCGGCGAATCGGCACGTTCCCGGGTCTGCTACACCATGGCCGAGGTCGAAGAGACCGTCGCCGAGCTCGGGCTGCCGGTCGTCGTTCGCCCCTCTTTCACCATGGGCGGTCTGGGTTCCGGGCTGGCGGCCAGCCTCGACGAGGTGGCCCGGATGGCCGGTGACGGGCTGGCCGCCTCACCGACGGCCAACGTGCTGATCGAGGAATCCATCTACGGCTGGAAGGAATTCGAGCTCGAGCTGATGCGCGACGGCAATGACAACGTCGTGGTGGTCTGCTCGATCGAGAATGTCGACCCGATGGGCGTGCACACCGGCGACTCGGTGACGGTCGCCCCGGCGATGACGCTGACCGACCGGGAGTACCAGCGGATGCGCGATCTGGGCATCGCGATCCTGCGCGAGGTCGGGGTGGACACCGGCGGGTGCAACATCCAGTTCGCGGTCAACCCGAAAGACGGCCGGCTCATCGTGATCGAGATGAACCCGCGGGTGTCACGGTCTTCCGCGCTGGCGTCGAAGGCCACCGGCTTCCCGATCGCCAAGATCGCCGCCAAGCTCGCCATCGGCTACACCCTCGACGAGATCCTCAACGACATCACCAAACAGACGCCGGCCTGTTTCGAGCCGGCGCTGGACTACGTCGTGGTCAAGGCGCCGCGCTTCGCGTTCGAGAAGTTCCCCGGCGCCGACCCGCGGCTGACCACCACGATGAAATCGGTGGGCGAAGCGATGTCGTTGGGCCGCAACTTCATCGAATCCCTCGGCAAGGTGATGCGCTCGTTGGAGACCGATCGTGCCGGGTTCTGGACCCAACCCGACCCGGACGGCACCGCTGAGGACGCGTTGGCCCGGTTGCGGGTCCCCACCGAGGGTCGGCTCTACGACATCGAACTGGCGCTGCGCCTGGGCGCGAGTGTCGAGCAGGTCGCCGAGGCGTCCGGGGTGGACCCGTGGTTCGTCGAGCAGATCAACGGCCTGGTGGCGCTGCGCGCGGAGGTCGTCGACACCCCGGTGCTTGACGCGGATCTGCTGCGGCGCTGCAAATTCAGCGGCCTGTCGGATCATCAGATCGCCGCACTGCGGCCGGAACTGGCCGGCGAGGACGGCGTGCGGCTGCTGCGGACCCGGTTGGGGATCCATCCGGTCTTCAAGACCGTCGATACCTGCGCGGCGGAGTTCGAATCCACAACGCCGTACCACTACAGCACTTTCGAGCTCGACCCGGCCGCAGAGACCGAGGTGGCCCCCCAGGACGCGAAACCCAAGGTGCTCATCCTCGGTTCCGGGCCGAACCGGATCGGCCAGGGCATCGAGTTCGACTACAGCTGTGTGCACGCGGCGATCACCTTGAGTCAGGCCGGGTTCGAGACGGTGATGGTCAACTGTAACCCCGAGACGGTGTCCACCGACTACGACACAGCCGACCGGCTCTACTTCGAACCGCTGACGTTCGAGGACGTGCTCGAGGTGTACTACGCCGAACAGCAGTCCGGGGCGGGCGGGCCGGGCGTGGCCGGCGTCATCGTGCAACTGGGCGGGCAGACCCCGTTGCGGCTGGCCCAGCGGCTGGCCGACGCCGGGGTGCCCATCGTCGGAACCACTCCGGAGGCCATCGACCTGGCCGAGGACCGCGGCGCGTTCGGCGACGTGCTCACCAGCGCCGGGCTGCCGGCGCCGCGGTACGGTACCGCGACCACCTTCGAGCAGGCTCGGCGGATCGCCTCCGACATCGGCTACCCGGTCCTGGTCCGGCCGTCGTACGTGCTGGGTGGGCGCGGCATGGAGATCGTCTACGACGAGGAGACGTTGCGCGGCTACATCACCCGGGCTGCGCTGCTGTCGCCGGAGCATCCGGTGCTGGTCGACCGGTTCCTGGAAGACGCCATCGAGATCGACGTCGACGCCCTGTGCGACGGCACCGAGGTCTACATCGGCGGGATCATGGAGCACATCGAGGAGGCCGGCATCCACTCCGGGGACTCGGCGTGTGCCCTGCCGCCGGTGACCCTGGGCCGCAGCGACATCGAGAAGGTGCGTGGGGCCACCGAGGCCATCGCCCACGGCGTCGGGGTGGTGGGGCTGCTCAACGTGCAGTTCGCCCTCAAAGACGACGTGCTCTACGTGCTGGAGGCCAATCCGCGCGCCAGCCGGACGGTCCCGTTCGTGTCCAAGGCCACCGCAGTTCCGCTGGCCAAGGCCTGCGCACGGATCATGCTGGGCGCCACCATCGCCGGGCTGCGGGGCGAGGGCCTGCTGGCCGCCTCCGGCGACGGCGCCACCGTCGGCCCGCACGCCCCGATCGCGGTCAAGGAGGCGGTGCTGCCGTTCCACCGCTTCCGCCGTTCGGACGGGTCCGGCATCGACTCGCTGCTCGGGCCCGAGATGAAATCCACCGGGGAGGTGATGGGCATCGACCGCGACTTCGGCACCGCGTTCGCCAAGAGCCAGACCGCTGCCTACGGATCGCTGCCCGCAGACGGCACGGTTTTCGTCTCCGTCGCCAACCACGACAAGCGTTCGCTGGTGTTCCCGGTCAAACGGCTGGCGGACTTGGGGTTCCGGGTCCTGGCGACCGAGGGGACCGCAGAAATGCTACGCCGCAACGGTATTCCCTGCGAGGTGGTCCGCAAGCTTTTCGAGGAACCCGACGGGACCGACCCGTTGCCGTCGGCGGTGGATCTGATCCGGGCCGGTGAGGTCGACCTGGTGATCAACACCCCATACGGCAACTCCGGTCCGCGGGTGGACGGCTACGAGATCCGCTCGGCCGCTGTGAGCGTGAACATCCCGTGTGTGACCACCGTCCAGGGCGCCGCCGCCGCGGTGCAGGGTATCGAGGCCGGGATCCGGGGCGACATCGGAGTGCGGTCCCTGCAGGAGCTGCACAGCACACTCGGCGGGCACTAGTGGTTACCGGGCTCGGGGAGTTCGGGACCCGGCTGGCCGAGGCGACGGCGGCCCGCGGGCCGCTGTGCCTGGGCATCGACCCGCATCCCGAACTGCTGAGCGCCTGGGGCCTGCCCTCGACACCGGACGGGCTGGCGGCATTCAGCGAGACCTGCGTCGCGGCGTTCGCCGGGTTCGCCGTCGTCAAGCCGCAGGTGGCGTTCTTCGAGTCGTACGGCTCGGCCGGCTACGCGGTGTTGGAGCGCACCATCGCGGCGCTGCGCGAGGCCGGCGTACTGGTGCTGGCCGACGCCAAGCGCGGTGACATCGGCTCGACGATGGCCGCCTACGCGGCGGCCTGGGCCGGCGAGTCGCCGCTGGCCGCCGACGCGGTGACCGCCTCGCCCTACCTGGGCTTCGGCTCGCTGCAGCCGCTGCTGGACACCGCCGCCGCGCACCGGCGCGGGGTATTCGTGCTGGCTGCCACCTCCAACCCGGAGGGGGCCGGCGTGCAGCGCGCCCAGGCGGCCGGCGGGCGCACCGTGGCGCAGTCGATCGTCGACGCGGCCGCCGAGGCGAACCGGGCGGGACCGGGACCCGGGTCCATCGGGGTGGTGGTCGGTGCCACGCTGCGCGAGGTGCCCGATTTGAGCGCCCTGGGCGGCCCGGTGCTGCTACCGGGCATCGGGACGCAGGGCGGGCGCCCGGAGGGGCTGGCCGGGCTGGGTGGCGCCGCCTCGGGCACGCTGCTGCCGGCGGTCTCCCGCGAAGTGCTGCGGGCCGGTCCCGGCGTCGCGGGGCTGCGTGAGGCGGCCGAGCGTCTACGCGACGCGGTGGCCTATCTGGCCGGGTAGGCGAGAGTCGCTGCGCATCAGGTACCGGTGCGCGCCCACGTCGCGAACTTCTTCTGGTCGTGGTGGTTGACTGTCCCGCCCGGAATCGGCTGCGGAGTCGGGGTCTCCTTGGTGGTGGCGATGCCGGTCGCAGCGTTCGCCACGCCGGACGCCGGACGTTCATCACATCATCTCCGTTGAGCTCTCACCGCCTCGATCTCGTCGGCGCAACCCTGGCGTAGGCCGGGAGCGCTGTGAAATACCCAGGGGCAGAGGGAGATACGCAATCCCACAACGGATTCGAAGCGCGGGCGCTGCCGGGGCCTTCGGCCGGGTGACGATCGGGTGGGCGGACGCGACCGGAACCGATCCGCATCCAAGGGCGTAGCGCCCTCAGGTGCTGAATCCGGCCTCCGGCACCGGGCGGCCGCGGTTCTGCCGGGTTCTCCCCACCGGTGGCTGATGCGTGCGGTTTCGCCCCCCGAAGAGCGCGCCTGACTACTACGCCGCGTAGTTGGGGCCGGCCGACACGCCCGACACGCCGTGAGGTGCGAATTCAATGCTGTCGGGCTCCCACCGGCCTGCAGCACGCCGGAAGGACCACGCCGAATCGATCGGCCTGTCCGTTCCGTCCAAGCAAAAGCCCAGCTAGAACGGGGTTTTTTAGGTCCTTCCCGGGGTGGGTGCGGTAGCGGCGCGCTGATCGCACCACCCCGCTCGGCCCCGGTCGGACTGCCGTGCGCAGCCGCCGCACGCTGGGCATTTGTAGCCGGAAACCGGGGGTGGGGTTAGATTTCGTCAGACGGCGTGGGTACGGTCGTCGTCTCTGGCGGGAGTACCCGGCCGAGACAAGGAAAACATCGACGTTGTCGATGATGACGATACGGAGGAATCGTGGCCCTTCCCCAGTTGACCGACGAGCAGCGCGCCGCCGCGTTGGAGAAGGCGGCGGCCGCACGTCGGGCCCGAGCGGAGCTCAAGGACCGGCTCAAGCGTGGCGGCACCAACCTCAAGCAGGTGCTCAAGGACGCCGAGACCAACGAGGTCCTGGGCAAGATGAAGGTCTCTGCGCTGCTGGAGGCGTTGCCGAAGGTCGGCAAGGTCAAGGCGCAGGAGATCATGACCGAGCTCGAGATCGCCCCCACCCGCCGGCTGCGCGGCCTGGGCGACCGGCAGCGCAAGGCGCTGCTGGAGAAGTTCGACTTCTCCTGACCTGTCGGTGAATGCCGGTGGAGGACCGGACAGCCGACACGCGGGGCGTGTGGTGGTGCTGTCCGGTCCATCCGCGGTCGGAAAGTCGAGCCTGGTCCGTTGCCTGCGCGATCGGGTGCCGGACCTGTATTTCAGCGTGTCCGCCACCACCCGGGCGCCGCGCCCCGGAGAGGTGGACGGCGTCGACTACCGCTTCGTGACGCCGGAGGAGTTCGACCGGCTGATCGAGGCCGGCGCGCTGCTGGAGTGGGCCGAGATCCATGGCGGCCTGCAGCGATCCGGCACTCCGGCCGCCCCGGTTGCCGAGGCGACCAAGGCCGGTCGGCCTGTCCTGATCGAGGTCGACCTGGCCGGTGCCCGGGCCATCAAGAAGGCGCTGCCGGAGGCCGTCACGGTGTTCGTGGCCCCGCCGGACTGGGAAAGCCTGCAGGCCAGACTGGTCGGACGCGGTACCGAATCCGCGGACGTCATGCAGCGCCGACTGACCACCGCGCGCACCGAGCTGGCGGCCCAGGGAGACTTCGACGAGGTCGTGGTCAACGCTCGATTGGAAACCGCCTGCTCAGAATTGGTATCCTTGCTGGTGGAATCCGCACCGGACGCAGTCTGATCGACCCGGACGACCGCCGCAGGCGTACCCAGCCATCAATAGCCAGGAGAATTTCTTAGTGAGTACCTCGCAGGCCGCCTCGGCCACCAAAACGCCGGCAGGCGACGCCGACGAGTTCGACCCGGCGTTGATCGGCGGTTACGACACACCGCTCGGCATCACCAACCCGCCCATCGATGAGCTGCTGCAGCGCGCGTCGAGCAAGTACGCGCTGGTGATCTACGCGGCCAAGCGGGCGCGTCAGATCAACGACTACTACAACCAGCTCGGCGAGGGCATCCTCGAGTACGTCGGGCCACTGGTGGAGCCCGGCCTGCAGGAGAAGCCACTGTCGATCGCGCTGCGCGAAATCCACGGTGACCTGCTCGAATACACCGAAGGCGAGTAGCTGAGGGTCGGGGAGGGGCGGGTCGGCACCGGTGGAGCGCAAACGGATCGTCGTCGGCGTCTCCGGCGGTATCGCCGCATACAAGGCGTGCACGGTCGTCCGGCAGCTGGCCGAAGCCGGCCATTCGGTGCAGGTACTGCCGACTGAATCCGCTCTGCGGTTCGTCGGGGCGGCCACCTTCGAGGCGCTCTCGGGCCAGCCGGTGCACACCGGCGTGTTCGACGACGTTCCGCAGGTTCCCCACGTCGCCATCGGCCAGCAGGCCGACCTGGTGGTGGTGGCGCCGGCCACCGCCGATCTGCTGGCCCGCGCGGTCGCCGGCCGTGCCGACGACCTGCTGACCGCCACTTTGCTGACCGCCCGGTGCCCGGTGCTGTTCGCGCCGGCGATGCACACCGAGATGTGGCAGCATCCGGCCACCAGAGAGAATGTGGCAACGTTGCGAGCGCGCGGCGCGGTGGTTCTCGAACCCGCGTCGGGCCGGCTGACCGGCACCGACACCGGACCCGGCCGGCTGCCCGAGGCCGAGGAGATCAATACCTTCGCGTCGCTGCTGCTGGAGCGGCCCGACGCGCTGCCCCATGATCTGGCGGGGTGCAAGGTGCTGGTGACCGCCGGCGGTACCCGTGAGCCCATCGACCCGGTCCGGTTCATCGGCAATCGCAGCTCGGGCAAGCAGGGCTACGCGGTGGCGCGGGTGGCCGCCCAGCGCGGCGCCGAGGTCACGCTGATCGCCGCGCATACCGCCGGGCTGATCGAGCCGGCCGGAGTCGAGGTGGTCCACGTCAGCTCGGCGCAGCAGCTGCACGACGCGGTCACCAAGCACGCCCCCGAGGCGCAGGTGCTGGTGATGGCCGCCGCCGTCGCCGACTTCCGCCCGGCCCGGATGGCGCAGGCGAAGATCAAGAAAGGCCCGGGGGAAGACGACCGGCCGCCCACCATCGACCTGGTTCGCAACGACGATGTGCTCGCCGGTGCGGTCCGGGCACGTGCCGACGGCCAGCTGCCCCACATGCGCGCCATCGTCGGCTTCGCCGCCGAGACCGGGGATGAGAACGGCGACGTGCTGTTCCACGCCCGGGCGAAACTCCAGCGCAAGGGCTGCGATCTGCTGGTGGTCAACGCGGTGGGGGACGGCAGGGCGTTCGAGGTGGACCACAACGACGGGTGGCTGCTGGCCGCCGACGGAACCGAGTCCGCGTTGGAGCCCGGCTCCAAGACCCTGATGGCGAGCCGCATCGTGGACGCCGTCGTGGCGTTCCTGGCCGGCGGCTAGGCCGCCGCGCGCGTTGACCGCGGGACGCCCCGCCGAGTAACTTACAGCTCGTAAGTTATTCGGGAGGAGCCGGGCGTGGACGATCGACGGTACGTGGTGATCGGAGGCGGCCTGGCAGGGCTGGCCTCGGCGGTCTGGTTGGCCGAGGCGGGCAAGAAGGTGACCCTGCTGGAGCGGCGCGGACGGCTCGGCGGGCGCACCCACGCGATGAAGGTCGAAGGGATCGCCGATCTCCCGGACAACGGCCAGCACGTCATCGCCAGCGGCTACGAGCACCTGTTCCGGTATCTGACCAGCGTCGGCACCCGGTCGATGGTGGAGTTTCCGACCGGCGGGACGCTGCGCTGGCCCGGCGGGGCGGCCACCACCCTGGCGACCCGTGGGCTGGGCGCGGTGCGCACGCTATTCGGTCCGCACCCCGAGGCGAACCTGCTCGACCGGCTGCGAACGGCGGTGGCGACCGTGCGCCTGGCCGGCCAAGCGTTGTTTCAACCATCCGACCTGCCCGATCTGAGCACCGACCAGTGGCTGCGACGCGTCGGCATGCCCGCCCGGGCCCGGGAGGCGGTGTGGGACTGGCTCGCCCTCGGGATCGCCGCCGAACCGGTGGACCGCGGTTCGGCCAAGGTGTTCGCCGATGTCATGGCCACCGGCATCCGGCTCGGACTGCGCCACCGCAGGGCGGTGACGATCGGTTACCCCACCACCGATCTCGACACGCTCTACATCGCGGGCGCGCTCGACGTTTTCGACCGGTTCGGCGTCGACGTGCGCTACCGGGCGGTGGCCCGGCGAATCGTGGTGCAGGACAACGCTGTGCGCGCCGTGCAGTTAGCAGATGGCACCGAGGTGCCCGCGGACGCGGTGGTGTGTGCGGTGCCGAACTCGAATATCGCCGGGCTGCTCGACGATCTGTCGGAACATGCCGAAATCTACGCCGCGGCAGAGAAATTGCATTACACGCCGATCGTGAGCACCAACCTCTACCTGGACCGACCGCTGGGTACCGAGGCGGCGATGGAGTCAGTGATCGGCGGTACCGGCGTCATCGACGAGGTGTTCGACCGCCAGCGGATGCATGGCCGCGAACCAGACGGCGCCTGGCTGTACTGCCTGACCACCAGCGGCGCCTACGAGCAGATCCACCGGACCAACGAGCAGATCGTGGCCGAGCAGATGGACCTGCTGCGTCGCTACTATCCGGCCGCCGCCGAGGCGAAAGTGGTCGCCGCGCAGGTGGTCAAGATGCCCAAGGCCACCTTCTCGCAGGTCGTGGGCACCGACGGGCTGCGCCCGGATCAACGCACCTCGGTTCCGAGCCTGGTGCTCGCCGGGGACTGGACCCGCGCCGACTGGTCGGCGACGATGGAGAGCGCCGCACAGAGCGCGGCCCGCGCCGTGGAGTTGCTGCTCGAGCTGCCGGATTCGAGATGAGCGCGCAGCCCGAGCCGAAACGGCGGATGTCGGCGCAGGCCCGTCGGACTCAGCTGCTCGACCACGCCCGCGACATCGTCGCCGCCGAGGGTTTCGCGGCGGTGACGATCGAACGGGTGGCCCGCGCCGCGCAGGTCACCCGGACGGTGGTGTACCAGAACTTCGACGATCTGACCGGCCTGATGTCGGCGCTGCTCGACCGCGAGTCAGAGGTCGCCTTCGCCGGGATGGCGAGCCTGGAACGCCCGCTGGCCGACGACCCGGATGCGATCGGTCGCGCCATCCTGGCCTACCTGCACGCGGCGCCGACAAGTTGGCGCATCATCCTGAGCCCGCCCGCTGGGGCCCCGCCGCAATTGCAGGCTCGCACCGAGTTGGGACGTCGCTATGCCCGGGGTGTCGCCGCGAGCCGGGTCTCGGTGCTTGCCAATCGCCCGGTCGACGCCGACGGCGCGACGGTCCGGCTGTTGCTGTCCGCCGTGGAACAACTGGCCCTGCTGCACCTCACCGACCCGCGCGCCCACCCCGACGAGTTGCTGCTGCGCTATCTGCGGTCGCTGGTCGGCTGGGCCGTCCGGGTTGAGACGGCGGCGCCGGCGGCGCCCTGAACCGCGCTCGTGCGCTGACAGGACCTGTGGACGAAACCCGGATTGTCCACGCTCGTGATCCTGACGGTAAGGTGGGCACCCGCAGGGCCGAGTCGTTCAGGTGTCTTGATGTGGGCATATTGTCGACCATCTCCCGCTCGCGGGAGAACGCAGGCGTTACCCGGTCCGGCGGCCCGGGGGGAGGGCATCGGACTGCCAGGCCGTCCCCGGGAGCACATGGCTATATTTGCCCGAGCTAACTTTGGCTCGATTACCCGGAGGATGACATAGTGAGCGAAAAGGGTCGGCTGTTCACCAGTGAGTCGGTGACCGAGGGACACCCCGACAAGATCTGTGACGCGATCAGCGACTCGGTGCTCGACGCACTGCTGGCCGATGACCCGCGCTCACGGGTCGCGGTGGAGACCCTGGTCACCACCGGTCAGGTGCACGTGGTCGGGGAGGTGACGACCAGCGCCCGCGAGGCGTTCGCCGACATCACCAACACCGTCCGCCGGCGCATCCTCGAGATCGGCTACGACTCGTCGGACAAGGGCTTCGACGGCGAAACCTGCGGGGTCAACATCGGCATCGGCGCGCAGTCGCCCGACATCGCCCAGGGCGTCGACACCGCCCACGAGGCCCGTGTCGAGGGTGCCGCCGACCCGCTGGACTCCCAGGGCGCCGGCGACCAGGGCCTGATGTTCGGTTATGCGATCGCCGACACCCCGGAGCTGATGCCGCTGCCGATCGCCCTGGCGCACCGGCTGGCCCGCCGGCTCACCGAGGTGCGCAAGAACGGGACGCTGCCCTACCTGCGCCCGGACGGCAAGACGCAGGTCACCGTGCAGTATGAGGACAACGTGCCGGTGCGGCTGGACACGGTCGTGCTCTCGACCCAGCACGCCGAGGGCATCGATTTGGACAAGACGCTGGCCGTCGACATCCGGGACCACGTGATCAAGACCGTGCTGGACGAGCTCGGCCACGAGACCATGGACACCTCCGACGTGCGGCTGCTGGTCAACCCGACCGGCAATTTCGTCGTCGGTGGCCCGATGGGTGACGCCGGCCTGACCGGCCGCAAGATCATCGTCGACACCTACGGCGGCTGGGCGCGGCACGGCGGCGGCGCGTTCTCCGGCAAGGACCCGTCCAAGGTGGACCGCTCGGCGGCCTACGCGATGCGCTGGGTGGCCAAGAACATCGTCGCCGCGGGACTGGCCCAGCGCGTCGAGGTGCAGGTCGCCTACGCGATCGGCAAGGCGGCCCCGGTCGGGCTGTTCGTCGAGACGTTCGGCACCGAGGCCGTCGACCCGATCAAGATCGAAAAGGCCATCGGCGAGGTGTTCGACCTGCGGCCCGGCGCCATCGTGCGTGACCTGGAGCTGCTGCGGCCGATCTACGCGCCGACCGCCGCCTACGGCCACTTCGGTCGCACCGACGTCGAGCTGCCGTGGGAACAGCTCAACAAGGTCGACGACCTCAAGCGCGCCATCTGATTTCGGACGCCAAAAGCCCCGCATTTCCTGCCGAAATGCGGGGCTTTTGCTGTGTGCGGCGGCTAGGCCGTGAATCGGTAGTCGTCGAGATCGAAGCGCCGGCTGCGCCAGTAGGCCTCCACCGTGGTGGTGGGCCGCAGCGGGACGTCGCCGTTCTTGTCGAAGTAGTAGCTGTTGGCCAGCTGGCAGCTGTCCTGCCAGAACACCTGGCGGTGCCGTTTGCTCATCATCTCGTCGAAGTAGCGGGCGTTGGCCGCCTCGGAGATCTCCACCCGGGTGGCGCCCCGGCGCCGGGCGCGTTTCAGGCAGCGGACGATGTGGTGGGTCTGCGCCTCGACCAGCGCGAAGTACGACGACCCGACGTAGCCGTATGGCCCGAAAACACTGAACAGGTTGGGGAATCCGGGGATGCTGACGCCCTCGTAGGCCTGCAGGCGGTGTTCGTCCCAGAACCGGCTCAGCGACTGGCCGCCGGCACCGGTGACGGCGAACGTCGGGATGTTGTCGCTGTCCATCACCTTGAACCCGGTGGCCAGGATGAGGACATCGACGTCGTGGGCCGTCCCGTCGGCGGTGACGACGCCGGTGGGGGTGATCCGGGCGATGGGGTCGACGACCAGCCGTACGTTGTCGCGGTTGAAGGTCGACAGATAGGTGTTGTGGAAGCCGGGGCGCTTGCACCCCACCGCGTAGTGCGGGGTGAGCTGCTCACGCACCACCGGGTCGTGCACCTGCCGGCGCAGGTACGCCCGCCCGGCGGACTCCATTCGCTTGGCCAGCGGGAACACTGTGAAGTACTGCGCCGCGATCGGGAACGTCGCCTCGACGAAGGCCTGACTGGCCAGGCGTTGCACTGCCTTTCCACCGGGCAGCTTCATCGCCCAGCGCAGCGGCGACGCCAGCGGTACGTCGAACTTCGGGAAGCACCAGATCGGGGTGCGCTGAAAAACGGTGAGCTGCGAGACGATCGGCGCGATCTCGGGGATCACCTGCACCGCCGAGGCCCCGGTGCCGATCACCGCGACGCGCTTGCCGGTCAGGTCTTGCGAGTGATCCCAGCGTGCGGTGTGGATGCTCACGCCGGCGAACGTGTCGACACCGTCGATATCGGGCAGCTTGGGTGTGGTGAGCACGCCGCTGGCGTTGATCAGGAACCGCGCCGTGACGACTCCGTGGGGTTGCGTGTCCACCCGCCACCAGCCGTGTTCGTCGTCGTACTCGGCGGACAGCACCTCGGTGGCGAACCGGATCCGGGAACGCAGCCCGTACTTGTCGACGCAATGCTCGGCATAGTTCTTCAGCTCCCGGCCGGGCGCGTAGGTGCGCGACCATTCGGCGCTCTGCTCGAACGAGAACTGATAGGAGAACGACGGAATATCCACTGCGATACCGGGATAGGTGTTCCAGTGCCAGGTCCCGCCGACACCGTCACCGGCCTCGACGATCAGGTAGTCGGGCATGCCGGCTCGGTCCAGGCCGATCGCCGCACCGATGCCGGAGAACCCGGCGCCGACGATCAGGACCTCGTGGTCGGGTTGTTCGGTCACGCTGGCTCCTCGTCGCTGATATGGCTCGACGGTAGCGCGCTGCGCAGCGGGGCGGTGGTGCGTTAGTGAGAATGCGGCGGGCCGAGCCGCCACGATGGATTTCGGCGGGCCGGGCCGGCGTGAAACAGGCACAGCGGGTGACCGTCGGGATCACGCAGCCTGGCCTCGCGCGCGTCAGGAATGTGCGGGCCTCAGGGCCGTTCTCAAAGCCGCCAGCCCGCGGTCGGCGGCCTCGGTGGCCGCCGGGATCACCCCGGCATAGCCCAGGTAGCCGTGGATCAGCGTCTTGGCGTTGTGCACCTGCACCGGCACCCCGGCGGCGGACAGCAGTTCGCCGTAGCGGATGCCGTCGTCGCGCAGCGGGTCGTGGCCGGCCACCGCGATGTAGGCCGGCGGCAGGCCGGCCAGACTCGCCGCGCGCGCGGGCGCCAGCGTCGGTGGTGGCTCGCTGAGGTCGAGACCGGCGGCATAGGCCATGGTCAACGCGGCGATCGCGTCTCGGTCGATGATCGGGGCGTGGGCGTTCTCGGTGAACGACGGCAAGGTGATGTCGTAGGTGGTGGCCGGATACCACAGCAGCTGAAACGCGATCTCCGGCCCGCCCGCGTCGCGGGCCAACTGGGCCACGACCGCCGCCAGGTTGCCGCCGGCCGAATCGCCGGCCACCGCCAGCCGGGCCGGGTCCACGCCGAGCTCGCCGGCGTGTGCCGCCACCCACTCGGTGGCCGCCAGGGCGTCCTCGACGGCAGCCGGGAACGGGTGCTCGGGTGCCAGCCGGTAGTCCACCGACACCACCACCGCGTCGGCGTCGACCGCATGCTGGCGGGCGGTGCCGTCGTGGGTGTCGAGGTCGCCGGCGACGAAACCGCCGCCGTGGAAGAACACCACCACTGGGGCGGGGCCGTTGTCTGCACTCGGCGGCCGGTAGATGCGCACCGGCAGGTCCCCGCCGGGTCCGTCGATGACGCGGTCCTCGCTGGGCAGGTCCGGGTAGACCGGCCGGCGCGGCAGGTCGCGCATGGCGCGGCGCGCGGCCTCGACGCCATCAGCAAGTGTCAGTCGGAACGGGACGGCGTCCAGTACCTTCAGCACTATGGGGTCGATTGCGGAGTCATCGTCGGTGAGCGGCATCAGAACACCGTACGCAATGCGCCTGGTCCCCACCGCCTGGGCTGCGGCCGGTTGGGCTGGTGTGGGCTACGGCATCTTCCTGACCGTGCTGGCGTTGCGGTCGCCGCCGGGGGAGGCGTTGACCGGCCACTGGGTCGGCCAACCGGCCTTCAAGGCGTCGATGGCGGTGCTGCTGGCCGTTGCCGCGGCCGCGCACCCGATCCTGCGCGAGGCGCGTTGGCTGATCCCCGCACTGACCCTGTCGGCCGCCGGCGACTGGTTGCTGGCGATCCCGTGGTGGGAGCCGTCCTTCGTCGCCGGGCTGACGGCATTCCTGCTGGCGCACTTGTGCTTTCTGGGCGCGCTGCTTCCGTTGGCGGTGGTCTCCCGGGGCCGGCTTATCGGGGTGGGGCTGGTCGGCGCGAGCTGCCTGGCTCTGCTGGTGTGGTTCTGGCCCGGCCTGGCCCGGGAGGGGATGACCGCCCCGGTGACCGTCTACGTCCTGGTGCTCGGTGCCATGGTGTGCGCGGCCCTGCTGGCCAAGCTGCCCACCCGCTGGACCGCGGTGGGCGCGGTGTTCTTCGCCGTCTCGGACGCCATGATCGGAGCCAGCCGGTTCGTCTTGGGTAACGAGCTGCTGGCGGTGCCGATCTGGTGGGCGTACGCAGCGGCGCAACTGCTCATCACGGCCGGCTTCTTCTTCGGTCGGCCCGACCCGGCCGAGAAGCCGGCTACGGCCTGAACCCACTGGCGGTCAATGCCGGTGGCCGCCGGTCCCCGGACGCAACCGCTCCGGGTCGAACACCGGCAGCCGGCGGCGGTGCGGTGCCGTCATGTGGTCGTGCGCGAGCGCGTCGCCGTGCCCGGAGGCGATGTCGCCGATGCTGAACAGCGACTCGGTGCCCGGCGTGAAGTAGCGGCTGTGGCCGGCCGTCGGGGAGGGCGGGCCCGGGATCTCGGCTTTGAACCGGGTCGACCCGTAGCCATCGTCGGCCGGATCGCGGCCGAGCCCGACCGTGGCCGTGGTTCCGGGCACCGGCAGCTGCGGTTCCCCGGCGAATCCGGTGACCGGGTCCCAGGATGTCGCGCCCACGTAGACGTGCCCTCCGGCGGGCAGGTGAAAGTCCTCGGCGCTGCGCGCCAGGTCGGTTCCCGGCGAGCCGACGAGCACCACGTCGTCGGCCCGCATCCCGAAGCCGGCGGCGGCGTCGGCCACCGTCGTCGAGCCGTAGGAATGCCCGATCACCGTGATATGCGATGCGCCGCGGTGCGCCGCTCGCAGGGCGTCGATGTCCGCGGCCAGCAGGACGCCACCGGCTCGTGCTGAATTCGGTTGTGCCACCGACGGATCGAGCAGGCTGTCCGGGGCGCGGTAGCCCATCCAGATGATGACCGAATTGGACCGGGCAGGGTCGGCGCGGGCTACCTCGCGGTAGAGGTTCGCCGCATCGCGGTGCGTCAGGTAGCCGTCGCGGACGCTGCTGTGTGCCCCCGGTACCAGCACGGCGGTGTTATCGGCGATATCGGGATCACCGATCGCGATGGCGGCCCGGCCCCGGCCGCCGAACGCCGACGGGTCATAGCTGATCAGCAGTACCGGATTTGCGTCGTCGCGAGCGTTGGCCCGCAGTCCGTCGCGGACCCGGAGCGCGTTGTCATAGCGGATCATGTCCGCGGCGCTGATCGCCTCGGTGGCGTTCTCCACCCGGCCGATGTCCTCGGCGAGCAACTGCCGGTTGACTTGATCGCGGACCCGGGCCGGGACGCCGGGCAGTGTGATCGGCCCCGGATGCCCAGGGGCGCTCGGGGGTTCGCTGCGGGCCGCATAACCGCCACCCAGTGAGCGCAGCAGTGCCGTACGGGCCCGCTCGTCCGCCACGGCATCGGTGACCACCCGGCGGATGTCTCGGGTCTTGGCGGTCAGAAAGCGCTGGAATTGGCGGGCGCCGGCCGGGGTGTCCAACGCCAGCGTGCCCTGATCGCCCACCGCAGCGCGGATCTCGGCCCCGATGGCGTCGAGGCGCCGGCGGCCGTCGCGGGCTCTCTCGACCGCTTCGCGCAGCGCCGCGGACAGCAGCTGATCGGTGTCGGCCGAAACCCGCCGCCGGGATATCAGGGAGTCTTCGCGGGCTCGTGCCGCGTCCGCATGGTCCCCGCACTCCTCGGGCATACCGCAGCAACGTAATTCGGTGCGGCCGACGGCGCGGTCGCCGATCCACAGACCACCCGGCTTGTGATCCAGCGGCTGCCGCGGTCGGCAGAGTCTGCTAGACCTGCGTGGTGAGCGTCGAGAGCGAACCCAGCGATCCCGCTGAACCCGTGGCCCGGGTGCTGCCGATGCTCTCGGTGCCGCACCTGGACCGCGAGTTCGACTACCTGGTCACCGCGGAGCAGTCCGAGGATGCTCAGCCCGGCGCGCGGGTGCGGGTGCGCTTTCACGGCCGGCTGGTCGACGCCTTCATCTGGGAACGTCGTGCCGACACCGACCACGCCGGCAAGCTGGGCCGGCTGGAGCGGGTGATCTCCAGCGAACCGGTGCTCACCGCCGAGGTCCGCCGGCTGGTGGAGGCGGTGGCAGCCCGCTATGCCGGCAGCCGGGCCGACGTGTTGCGGCTGGCGATACCGCCGCGGCATGCCCGGGTGGAACGCGAGGCGGTGACCCCGGCGCAGGCCCCGGTGCCCGCACCGGTCGACCCGGCGGGCTGGCAGCGCTACCAGGCGGGCGAGCCGTTCCTGGCGGCGCTCGGGCAGGGCCGGGCCGCGCGTGCGGTGTGGCAGGTGCTGCCGGGCGATTCGTGGACCGACCGGTTCGCCGAGGCTGCGGTGTGCGCCATCCGGGCCGGGCGCACCGCCCTGGCGATCGTGCCCGACCAGCGCGACATCGATGCGCTGTGCAGCGCCGCGACGGCCCGGATCGACGAGTCCGCCGTGGTGGCGCTGTCGGCGGGCCTGGGACCCGCCACCCGCTACCGGCGCTGGTTGTCGGTGCTGCGCGGCGGGGCCCGCCTGGTGGTAGGTACCCGCAGTGCGGTGTTCGCCCCGCTCGCCGAGCTGGGACTGGTCATGGTCTTCGACGACGGCGATGACAGCCTTGCCGAACCGCGGGCGCCCTACCCGCACGCCCGTGAGGTGGCGATGCTGCGGGCGCACCTGGCGGGCTGCGCAGCGCTGATCGGCGGGTACGCGCGCACGGCCGAGGCGCACGCGCTGGTACGTGCCGGGTGGGCTCACGATCTGGTGGCGCCCCGGACGGTGCTGCGGGCCGCGGCGCCGCGGGTGGTGGCCCTCGACGACACCGGGTACGCCGAAGAGCGGGACGCCGCGGCGCGCACCGCGCGGTTGCCCTCGGTCGCGCTGCAGAGCGCGCGCAGCGCGCTGGCCGCTGGGGCGCCGGTGCTGGTCCAGGTGCCACGGCGCGGATATGTGCCCTCGCTGGCGTGCGGGCGCTGCCGTGCGGTCGCCCGATGCCGGCACTGCACCGGCCCGCTGTCACTGCCGGAACGCGGCGGTGCCGCCGTCTGTCGCTGGTGCGGCCGGGTCGACCCGGCGTTGCGGTGCGCCCGCTGCGGCTCCGATACCGTGCGGGCGGTGGTCGTCGGCGCCCGGCGCACCGCCGAAGAACTCGGCCGCGCCTTCCCGGGTACCGCCGTGGTCACCTCAGCCGGTGACACCATCGTCGATCGCACCGGCGGCGGCCCCGCCCTGGTGATCGCCACGCCCGGCGCCGAGCCGCGCGCGCCGCAGGGCTACGGGGCGGCGCTGCTGCTGGACAGCTGGGCGCTGCTGGGCCGCCAGGACCTGCGTGCCGCCGAGGACACCTTGCGGCGCTGGATGACCGCGGCGGCACTGGTACGCGACCGCGACGCCGGCGGGGTGGTGACCGTGGTCGCCGAATCGTCGATCCCGACCGTGCAGGCCCTCGTCCGGTGGGATCCGGTCGGGCACGCCGAGGCCGAGCTGGCCACCCGCACCGACGTCGGATTGCCGCCGGCGGTGCACATCGCGGCCCTCGACGGCGACCCGGACTCGGTGGCGGCGCTGCTGGAGCAGGTGCGGCTGCCCGAGGGAGCCGACGTCCTCGGCCCGGTGCCACTGCCGCCGGGGGTGCGCCGCCCGACTGGCGTCCCCGACGAGCTTCCCGTGATCCGGATGCTGGCCCGGGTCGGGCGCGACCACGGTCTGTCGCTGGCGGCGGCGCTGCGCCACGGCGTCGGGGTGCTCAGTGCCCGCGGCTCGCACCACCCGGTGCGGGTGCAGATCGACCCGTTGCACATCGGCTGACAACCGGCGGCCGGATCACAGCCAGCACCTTCGATCGCAGAACATCAGGGTGCAGCCGGAGGCTTCCAGGGCGGTACGCCCGGGTGGTCCCAGCAGCACATCCGCCGGACCGGGCCGCTGTGGATCGACGACGATCAGCTGAACGGGGGTGGCGGCGCGGAGCAGGTGCTCCAGGTAATTGAGCAGACCATTGTGGTCACGGACCGATTCGACGTCGAGATCCGGCTGATCTGCCCGCCAGCGGGCCACCCGGTTCTCGAGTTCCGCGGCAACCCGCCGATCCAGCGCCGGGCCGGGGTCATCGGGGCCGCCGCGGCGGGTGTCCTGCAGTGTGAACACGCGCAACGGCGCCGAACGCAGCCGCGCTTCGGCGACGCCTTGTTCAAGGACGGCGTCGCTGCCCGACGAACCGTCCACGACAGCGAGCACCAGCCCGGTCCCGTCCGGCTCGGGGCGGGCGCGTCGTGGCACGACCGCCACCGGGCAATGCGCCGAGACCGCCAACGCCGCCGCGGTGGATCCGATACGGCCGCGGCTGGCGTGTTTGAATCCGATGGAGCCGACGCACACCATGGCCGCCGATCGGGAGGCCTCCAACAGTGCGGTGGCCGGGGGTCGACGCACGATCTCGGCCTCCAGTCTGGCCGGTTTACCGGTCGATTCGACCGCGCTGATCGCGCCACGGATCTTGCTCTCGGCGGCCGCGACGTCATCGGTGTCGTCGAGCGCGTACACCAGCAACAGCGGAATATCGCGGTCGACGGCCTCGTCGAGGGCCCACATGACGGCTTGCGCCGCTGCGCGTGACCCGTCGACACCGACGACCACATGCGGGGATGAGGAGCACCGCTCACGCATGACGACAGCCCCTCATCCCCCCGGCAGCTCCAGCACGTCGTCGAGCGGGCGCCGCGGCGTGCGGGGTGGTGGCTCATCCGTCGCGGGAGCGTGTCCGATCCGGATCAGCACCTGGGGCACCGCGTCGCCGCCCACCAGCGTCTCGACGATCTCCCGGGCGACCTGTACCTCGGTGAGGTGGGTCAGCGGGCAGGTCGCCAGACCGGCCATCGTGCATTCCAGCAGGACCGCCGAGAGCGCTTCGCCGGTCGTCAATGCGGCTCTGCGGGTGTCACTGTCGGTGGACAGCACCACGATCGTCGACTGATCCTGTTGGATCCGATTTCGTCGTTCGGCATGGTGGACGGCCGGAAACTTCCGGCCGATATCCATCCGGCCGCCTTCGCTCGCCGTCGCCAAGGCGCTGTAGGGAATACCCGCGGATTCCTCGAACGGCACTGTCCAACGGCGTAATTCGGCGTGGTAGGTGGAATCGTAGAGCCGTAACGACTCCGCGAGTTGTGATGCCTGCACCAGGCGCGGCCGGGCGTCCTCGCCCAACACATCCAGGTGCACGTCATGATGGCCGAGGCGGTTGCGCAGTACGGGTTCGAACAGTTCCCAGTCCGCCGGAGACTGCAGTGGTAATCGGTCGCTGCGGCGTTCCCAGATCGCTGCTGCCCTGCGGCGGTGTCCATCGGTGACGTAGGCCATCCGGGCGACTCGGATCGACGCGAGGTGGTCGGGATCGTTGGGATTGGGAAACCGCTCGACGTCGGAGCGCAGGCCTGCCGAGCACATGGCCACCCGGAAGTGGTCCAGTGCCGCGCCGCAACCGATGATCGCCTCACGCCCGGCCCGGTCGGTCGGCAGCACCCGGCTCGAGTCGAGGAACAACTGCAGCACAGCGCCGTCGAACACCCACCGCCACGGCTGGATGTTGTGCAGCGACGGGGCACGGCATGCCGCCCGTACCGCGTCCTTGACGGTCTCGGTCGCCACCATCGCGGCAGACATCTCGGCCTCCGATCTCCACCTGCCCTCCATGATGGCGCGACTCCGAGGTCCGCGGAAGGGTCGTTGGTACTTCGGGCCGCGCCATTGGGCCCGCTCCCCGGTCGGTACTGCCCCGGATTCCGGCCGCCGCGGGTAGATGTGTCGCGGTGACGGGGCCATCGGCTCACCGGTTGAGGTCCAACGACCCCTGCCGAAAGTTCGATCCCGCAGTAACTTCTAAAGAGGAGCCCGCCGGCGGGCCGGCCGGGCGATCGCGTTGGTTGGAGGGCCGCACGATGTCACAGATCGGGACGACAACCGGAATCGTGGTGGGTGTCGATGGATCGCCTGAATCCGACGCCGCGGTGGCCTGGGCGACGCAAGAGGCGATCATGCGCACCTTGCCGATCACCTTGCTGCACGTGGTGACGCCGTTGGAGACCGGATGGCCGCCCGGGCCGTTGGTCGACGGCATGCCTCGCTGGCAGGCCGACGCTGCGCAGGAGATCCTCGCGCGTGCCTGCAACGTGATCGAGGCCAGCCGGGACGGCGCGGCGCCGCCCCAGGTGCACAGCGAGGTGGCCTATTCCCAGGCTGTCGCCACCTTGATCGGTGCCACCAAGGGCAGTTGGATGACGGTCGTCGGCTCCACGGGCCTGGGCGCCATCGGCCGGCTGCTGCTGGGCTCGGTGAGCACAAGCCTGATTCACCACGGGTACGGCCCGGTCGCGGTCATCCGCACCGACCGGGATTATGCGAAAGATGCGCCCGTGGTGGTGGGAATCGACGGGTCGCCCGCGTCGGAGACGGCGACGGCACTGGCGTTCGACGAAGCCTCCCGCCGCGGAGCGCCGCTGGTGGCCTTGCACGCCTGGAGCGACGTCGGCGTCCTGCCGATCCTCAACATGGACCGCGGCGACTACGAACGCCAGGGACAGGAGATCCTGGCAGAACGCCTCGCGGGTTACCAAGAGCAATATCCCGATGTGTCCGTCGAGCGGAGGGTGGTCTGTGACCAGCCCGCCCGCTGGCTGGTCCAAGCGGCCGAGCACGCTCAGCTGGTGGTCGTCGGCAGTCGCGGCCGCGGCGGGTTCGCCAGTCAACTGCTGGGGTCGGTCAGCTCCGCCGTGGTACACGCCGCGGGGGTCCCGGTGATCGTCGTGCGCCCACGGCCGTCCGAGAAATGACCCGCGGCAAAGAAAGTGCGGTCGCTTGACCGCTCGGGGACGTGGCCGCGAGGGTGAACACTGGATGCCATGGAGTCCGCGACACCCGGCGACATGAGCGCACCGGAGGTGCCGCCCTACATCCAGGCCTACGAAACGCACACCGGCGTGGTCGTTGTAGCCGGCGATCGGGCCTACAAGGCCAAGAAGCCGGTGCAGACCGACTTCCTCGATTTCCGCACGGCCGAGCAGCGCGAACAGGCATGCGCGCGTGAAGTAGAGCTGAACAGCCGCCTTTGTCCCGAGAGCTATTTCGGGATCGCGCATCTGAGCGACCCCGCCGGTGCGGCTCCCGAACCGATCATCGTGATGCGGCGCTATCACGACGACGACCGACTGGCTTCGATGGTGAAGCGCGGCGAGCCCGTCGAACATGTACTCGACGGCATCGCTGACCTACTGGCCGATTTCCATGATCGAGCGCAGCGCGACCGGCGCATCAATGCGCAGGGTGAGCCCGAGGCGATCCAGCGGCGGTGGGATGACAATTTCCCCACGCTGCTCCGTCACGCCGACACCGCTGTGCCGTCCGAGACCGTGCGGCGTGTGCGGGACCTCGCCGCCCGATACGTCGCCGGCCGGGCGCGTTTGTTCTCACACCGGGTCGAGGAGGGGTGCATCGTCGACGGCCATGCCGACCTGCTCGCCGACGACATCTTCTGGGCCGACGAACGGCCGGTGCTGCTGGACTGCCTGGAGTTCAGCGACGAACTGCGCTACATCGACCGGATCGATGACGCCGCCTTCCTGGCAATGGATCTGGAATTTCTCGGGCGCAGGGACCTGGCCGACTACTTCCTGGACCGCTATGCGGCGCGTTCGGGCGACAGCGCGCCGTCGTCGCTGCGGGCTTTCTACATCGCCTACCGTGCGGTGGTGCGGGCCAAAGTGGACTGCGTGCGGCTGACGCAGGGCAGGCCGCGGGCCGGGGCGGCCGCGGCTGCGCATCTTGCCATCGCCCTGAACCATTTGGAAAGTGGCGCGGTTCGGCTGGTGCTCGTCGGCGGCGGTCCCGGAACCGGAAAGTCGACCCTGGCCAGAAAGCTCGCCGAACAGGTCGGTGCGGTGGTGGTGTCCACCGACGATGTGCGTCGGGAATTGCGCAGCGCCGGGCAGCTCAGCGGCGAGCCGGGCACCCTCGGCGCGGGGCTCTACACCGCCGACAACATCGCGGCGGTCTACCGGGCCATGCAGCAACGGGCGGGGATGTGCCTGGCTGACGGCCGTTCGGTCGTCCTCGACGGAACCTGGCGCGACGCGAAGTTCCGCGCCCAGGCCCACCGGCTGTCCGCCGACACACACGCGGCGATCGCCGAGATCCTCTGTGTGGCACCGGCTGATGTCGCCGCCGACCGAATCAGAAACAGGGCGCCGGGCAATTCCGATGCGACACCGCAGATCGCCGCCGCGCTGACCGCCGAAGACTTCGAATGGGACACCGCGCATCGCATCGACACCTCGCAACCACTCGATCACTGCGTGCGGGCAGCCCGTGAGTTGTGGCGCGCCGCGATCCAGCCGCGCGATCACGGCGTGCGGTAGCGGTCGCGGCGCCCCGCGACTTCCCTAAACTGTGCCGGTGCGCATCGTCTTCGCCGGCACCCCGGACACCGCGTTGCCGTCGTTGCAACGGCTGATCGACTCACCCCGTCACGAGGTGGTCGCGGTACTCACCCGACCTGACGCGGCATCCGGCCGGCGGGGACACCCGCAGCCGTCTCCGGTGGCGCGACTCGCCCTCGACCACGACATCCCGGTGCTTCGCCCGGACAAGCCGAACTCCGCCGAGTTCGTTGCGGAGCTGGCCGGACTCGCACCGGAGTGCTGCCCGGTGGTCGCCTACGGAGCGCTGCTGCGCGACGGGTTGTTGGCGGTGCCGCCGCAGGGCCGCCGCAGGGCTGGGTCAACCTGCACTTCTCGTTGCTGCCGGCCTGGCGGGGTGCCGGTCCGGTGCAGGCGGCCATCTCCGCCGGTGACGAGGTCACCGGGGCGACCACGTTCGCGATCGAGCCGGACCTCGACTCCGGGCCGGTATACGGCGTCGTCACCGAGACGATCCGGCCCGATGACACCGCCGGTGAGCTGCTGGGCCGGTTGGCGGTCTCGGGCGCCGAACTGCTGACGGCCACCCTCGACGGGATCGCCGACGGCGCGCTGACCCCGGTGCCGCAGTCGCGTGACGGGGTCAGCTACGCCCCGAAGATCAGCGTCGACGATGCGCGGGTGCGCTGGGACCTGCCCGCCGCGGTGATCGAACGCCGCATCCGTGCCGTCACCCCGCATCCGGGGGCCTGGACGCAGATCGGTGACCTGCGCGTCAAGCTCGGTCCGGTGGTCATCGCTGCCGACGGTCCGGAAAGCCTGGCGCCCGGGGACATTCACGCCGACCGGCGCGACGTCTGGATCGGCACCGGATCGGCGCCGGTTCGGCTGGGCCAGATCCAGCCGCCCGGAAAGAAACTCATGAACGCCGCCGACTGGGCGCGCGGTGCCCGGCTCGACTCGTATGTGCGGGCGTCATGACCCGCCCGCCCCGTCATCCGCAGCGACCCGCCGGTGGGCCGCGCAAACCGCGCCGTAAACCGCTGGATCCGGCGCGGCGCGCCGCGTTCGACGTGCTGCAGGCGGTCTCGCAACGCGACGCCTACGCCAACCTGGCGCTGCCGGCGTTGCTGTCCGAACGCGGGATCAGCGGCCGCGACGCCGCTTTCGCCACCGAACTGACCTACGGAACCTGCCGGGCCCGCGGGCTGCTCGACGCGATCATCGCAGCGGCGGCGCAGCGTTCGCCGGAGGCGATCAACCCGGTGCTGCTGGACCTGCTTCGCCTGGGCGCCTATCAGCTACTGCGTACCCGGGTCGACGCGCACGCCGCGGTGTCCACCACGGTCGAGCAGGCCGCCATCGAATTCGATTCGGCGCGAGCAGGATTCGTCAACGGGGTGCTCCGCACCATCAGTACCCGCGATGAAGCCTCCTGGACCGCGGAGCTCGCGCCGGACGCGACCGCCGACCCGATCGGTCACGCGGCGTTCATTCGCGCGCACCCGCGCTGGATCGCGCAGGCGTTCGCCGACGCCCTGGGGTCGGCCGCCGGGGAACTCGACGCGGTGCTGGCCGCCGACGACGAGCGTCCCCAGGTTCATCTGGCCGCACGGCCGGGCATACTGACCGCCGCCGAACTGGCCGCCGCCGTGGACGGCACTCCCGGCCGGTATTCGCCGTACGCGGTGTATCTGCCCGGCGGTGACCCCGGGCGGCTGCAGCCGGTGCGCGACGGCCAGGCCCTGGTCCAGGACGAGGGAAGCCAGCTGGTGGCCCGTGCGTGCGCGCTGGCCCCGGTGGACGGTGACAGCGGGCGGTGGCTGGACCTCTGCGCGGGGCCTGGCGGCAAGACCGCGCTACTGGCCGCCCTGGCAGCCGGGAGCGGGTCGCGGGTGACCGCGGTGGAACAGTCCCCCCAGCGGGCCGCCCTGGTCGCGGAGAACACCCGCGGCCTGGATGTGGAGGTGCTGACCGCCGACGGCCGAGAGTCCGGCCTGGAACCCGGGTTCGACCGGGTGCTGGTCGATGTGCCCTGCACCGGCCTGGGTGCACTGCGCCGCCGGCCCGAGGCACGTTGGCGGCGCCAACCCGCCGATGTCCCGGTCCTGGCGAAACTGCAGCGTGAACTGCTGGCGGCGGCGATCGGGCTGACCCGGCGCGGGGGAGTGGTGCTCTACGCGACGTGCTCGCCGCACCTGGCCGAAACCGTCGGCGTGGTGGCCGATGCGCTGCGGCGCCACCCGGTGACCGCGCTGGACACCCGGCCGCTGTTCGCGCCCCTGGACGGTCTGGGCGTGCTCGGAGACGGCCCGCACGTGCAGCTGTGGCCGCACCGGCACGGCACCGACGCCATGTTCGCCGCGGCGCTACAAGTAATCTGAGCCCATGTCACGACCCATGATCGCCCCGTCGATCCTGTCGGCGGACTTCGCCCGGCTCGCCGACGAGGCCGCCGCCGTCAAGGGGGCGGACTGGCTGCACGTCGATGTGATGGACGCCCACTTCGTGCCCAACCTGACGCTGGGCCTGCCGGTGGTGGAGAGCCTGCTGGCGGCCACCGACATCCCGATGGACTGCCACCTGATGATCGAGAACCCGGGCCGTTGGGCGCCGCCGTACGCCGAGGCGGGCGCCTACAACGTCACGTTCCATGCCGAGGCCACCGACAGCCCGGTCGCAGTGGCCCGCGACATCCGGGCCGCCGGCGCCAAAGCGGGGCTCAGCATCAAACCGGGCACCCCGCTGGAGCCCTATCTGGAGATCCTGCGGGACTTCGACACCCTGCTGGTGATGTCGGTGGAACCGGGATTCGGCGGGCAGTCCTTCATCCCCGAGGTGTTGGGCAAGGTACGCGCGGTGCGCAAGCTGGTCGATGCCGGGGAGTTGAGCATCCTGGTGGAGATCGACGGCGGCATCAACGCCGACACCGTCGAACAGGCCGCCGAGGCCGGCGTCGACTGTTTCGTCGCCGGCTCGGCCGTCTACAGCGCCGAGGACCCGGCCGCGGCGGTGGAGTCGCTGCGCCGCCAAGCCCTCGCCGCCTCGCCGCATCTGCGCGCATGACCGCCGACCCGGCAGCAACAGCCGCCGCCGGCCACGACGCCGCGATGCTGCTCGCCATCGAGCAGGGCCAGCGGGTCAAGGGCAACACCTACCCCAACCCACCGGTCGGCGCCGTGATCCTGGACCGGGACGGCCGGGTGGTCGGCGTCGGAGGAACAGGGCCGGTCGGTGAGGCGCACGCCGAGGTGGTGGCGCTGCGCCGCGCCGGTGAGCTGGCCGCCGGGGGCACGGTGGTGGTCACGCTGGAGCCGTGCAATCACCACGGCCGGACCCCGCCGTGTGTGGACGCACTGCTGGCCGCCGGTGTGGCGCAGGTGGTCTACGCGGTCACCGACCCCAACCCCGAGGCCGCGGGCGGGGCGGCGCGACTGGCCGCCGCCGGGGTCCAGGTGCGCTCCGGGGTGCTGGCCGACGCGGTGATCGCCGGGCCGCTGCGGGAGTGGCTGCACAAGCAGCGCACCGGCTTACCGCACGTCACCTGGAAGTACGCCACCAGCATCGACGGCCGCAGCGCGGCCGCCGACGGATCCAGTCAGTGGATCACCAGCGAGGCCGCCCGGGCCGATCTGCACCGCCGCCGGGCGACCGCCGACGCCATCGTGGTGGGCACCGGCACCGTGCTCGTCGACGATCCGACGCTGACCGCCCGGCTGCCCGACGGCACGCTGGCCGACCGGCAGCCGCTGCGGGTGGTGGTGGGGGAGCGCGAGATCTCCGCGGATGCGCTTGTGCTCAACGACGACTCGCGCACGATGGTGATCCGCACCCACGATCCGGCCGAGGTGTTGCGGGCATTGTCCGACCGCACCGACGTGCTCCTGGAGGGTGGGCCGACGCTGGCGGGAGCCTTCCTGCGGGCCGGCGCGATCGACCGGATCCTGGCCTATGTGGCGCCGATCCTGCTGGGCGGGCCGATCACCGCCGTCGACGACGTCGGCGTGCCCAGCATCGCCCGGGCGCTGCGGTGGCGGTTCGACACCGTCGAGCCGATCGGCCCGGATCTGCTGCTCAGCCTGGTGCCGCACTAGTGGCTTGACCCGCGAGCAGTCGCAGAACCGCACCGCGCGGGTGCCGGGCACGGCTCACCGGGAGAGGGAGGCCTCCGGCTCGGGGAGTTCGGCGTCCTCGGCGAAGTGCTTGTTGCTGCCGATGAACAGCCCGAGCACTGCCCCCACCACGCAGACGATCGCGGTGATCCCGAAGATCTCGCCGTACATCATGGCGAACGCCAGCTTGGAGTTGTGCGCGGTCGCGGCCATCTTCTCGGCCAGACTGCCGCCAGGCACCTTGGGGATGCCGGCCAGAATCTGGTTGAACCGATACAGGCCCCACGCCGACAGGGCGGCCATCCCGACCAGCATCCCCGTCATCCGGGCCACCACCACACCGGATGCGGCGATGCCGTGCTCGCGGGGCGGCACGGCCCGCATCACCGCCGACGTCAGCGGGCCGATCACCAGGCCCAGCCCGAAGCCGGCCATCATCTGGTCGGTGTCGAGGGCGGGCAGCGAGAACAGCCCGAAGAAATCGTGCCGATACGCCAGCAGGTCGACCGGCCATTTCGAGATCAGCCAGTAACCGCCGGCCGCGATCAACAGGCCGGCGAACGTCACCGCGCGGTCCCCGGCCCGGGTCGCGATCCAGCCGCCCACCATGGCGCCCACCGGCAGCGCGATCAGAAACCGCAGGAGCAGCCCGGCGGCTTCGTTCTGGGTCATTCCCAACACACCCTGCCCGAACAGCTCCACGTCGACCAGCGTCACCATCAGTGCCGCACCGGCACACACCGAGGCGCCCAACGCAGCCAGGAAAGGCCCGAACCGGGCCCCGGTCGGGTCGATCAGCTTGGTGCGGGCGAACCGCTCCCAGACGGCGAACGCCACCGTGGCGACCAGGGCGGCCCCCAACACCGGCAGCCCCCAGTCGGGCAGGGCCTGCTTGGCGTTGGGCTCGGGGTTGTAAAGGCCGACGACGGCCAGGCCCAGCGCGAGTGCCAACAGCAGCCCGCCGACCACGTCGACGCGTTCGGGCGGAGTCCCGTCGTCTGCGGACTCGGCCCGCGACGGCAGGCTGAAGTGGATCATCAGCATCGCGATCGCGGTCAGCGGCACGTTGATCCAGAACACGTCGCGCCAGTCGCGCAGCGCCCAGACGATGAAGATGCCGTACAGCGGACCGAGCACGCTGCCCAGTTCCTGGGCGGCGCCGATCCCGCCGAGCACACCGGCCCGGTTGCGTCGCGACCACAGATCGGCGCCCAGCGCCAGGGTCACCGGTAGCAGGGCGCCGCTGGCGACGCCCTGGATGGTGCGGCCCACCACCAGCATCGACAGGTCCGTCGACATCGCGGTCACCACCGAACCGACGGCGAAGGTGGTCAGGCTGACCTGCAGCAGCAGTTTGCGCCCGAAGCGGTCGGAGGCCCGGCCCAGCAGCGGCATCGCGGCGATGTAGCCGAGCAGGTAGCAGGTGATGATGGGGGTGAGCTGCTGGATCTTGTTGATCGGGATCCCGACACCGGCAGGCTGCGGCGCCATGATGTCGCGCATGATCGTGACCACGACATAGGTGTCGAGGGCACCGAGCAGGACGGCGAGGCTGCCTGCGCTGATCGCGAGTCGGCGGTTGACCCGCATCACGCTCCCGCCGGCTTCTCAACGGTGACCGGGGCGTTCCAGTTCGACAGCGTCATCTGAATCGAGTTACCCGCGCTGGGGTCGAGCTTGGCCTGAACCAGCTGGTGGTCATCGTCCTCGGAGATCCAGACCGTGCACGGCGTCGGGGCGGTGGCCTTGAGCTGCGGTGCGAGCTTGTTCACGGCGTCGGCGGGCGTCTCACCGGTGATCCGGATCGTCTTGTGGCCGTTGATGGTGTCGCGCCCCTGCGATTTCGGATCGTTGAGGTTGGCCAGCATGTTGGCCAATCCCTTGTCCGGGCTCAGGATCGCGGCGACGTCGTAGATCTTCTCGGCGGCGCCGTAGTTGTCGTAGTCGTCCCCGGTGATCGCCGCGTACAGATCGCCGTCGATCACGATGAACTTGGCGTCGACGTCGCTGCCGAGCATGGTGATCGTCGTGCTGCCCTTGGCCGCGGTGGTCGGCTCGTTGGTCAGATCGCCTTCGAGGGTTTTGACCGGCAGGTTTTTGATCTGGCCGGTCACCGACAACGCCAGGTGTGCGCTCTTGAGGTCGGCGGTGGTGGAGGCGGACTCCTTGACCAGGGGCGTCGCGTCCGGCAGCGGGCCGCCGGCGTCTTTGCTGGAGCAGCCGGCGAACAGCGCGGCGGCGGTGGTGGCGGTGGCCAGTGCAATCAGAAGTCTGCGCATGGGGGACATCGTATAGAGGCCGCCGGGTGGGGGCAGGGCAGCGTGGACACCACCGAGTGGCGAGGACCCCGTTCATGGGCACCGGCGATCCAGCGACTTCCCAACCCGACTCGAGGCCCCCGCCGCGCCGATCACCGGCCGGTGCCTCCGATGCCGGCACGACTTCATCGCGCGACTCGCCTGCGACCAATGCTCAACAGCACTGGCCGCCAAGAGCATTGGGGTGGCGCCACGCCGCGGCGAGCCGATCAACCTCGGCGCAGCGCGGTGAAGCCGGCCGTGGATCGAATGCCTTCGGGTGAACCGAACCCCACCGGGGAGGCCCCATCGGTGCCTTTTGGCCCGCCTGCGATCACCGCTAGCCTGAGGTGATGTTCACCGGAATCGTCGAGGAACTCGGCGAGCTGGTCAGCCGCGACGAGCTGACCGACGCTGCGCGACTGGTCATCCACGGCCCCACCGTGGCCTCCGACGCCCGACACGGTGATTCGATCGCCGTCAACGGGGTGTGCCTGACCGTGGTCGAGGTGCTGCCCGACGGCCGGTTCTCCGCCGACGTGATGCGCGAGACGCTGGACCGCTCCAGCCTGGGATCGTTACAGGTCGGGGAAGCGGTGAACCTGGAGCGCGCGGCCGCACTGGGCAGCCGCCTGGGTGGGCACATCGTGCAGGGCCATGTCGACGGAACCGGGCGGGTGGTGGCCCGCACACCGGCACAGCACTGGGAGGTGGTGCGGGTCGCGCTGCCGGCGTCGTTGGCCCGCTATGTGGTGGAGAAGGGCTCGATCACCGTCGACGGCGTCTCGCTGACGGTCGCCGCATTGGGGTGTGATCCGGATCACTTTTTCGAGGTCTCGTTGATCCCGACCACACTGGAACTGACCACGCTGGGCCGGGCCCCGGTGGGTACGCTGGTCAATCTCGAGGTGGATGTCATCGCCAAATACGTCGAACGCCTGGTGACAAATCCCGCTTGATGAGTCACGCGGCAATCCGTGCTCCCGGGGTGGTTCATACTGAATGGGCGGGTTGCGCCGACCGGGCGGCCCCTGACGGCGAAACGCAAGGTGGCACAGATGACGAAGTTGGACACCGTCGAGCGGGCGGTTGCCGACATCGCGGCCGGTAAAGCCGTCGTCGTCATCGACGACGAGGACCGGGAGAACGAAGGCGACCTGATCTTCGCCGCCGAGAAGGCCACCCCCGAACTGGTGGCGTTCATGGTGCGCTACACCTCGGGATATCTGTGCGTGCCGTTGGACGGCGCCATCTGCGACCGGCTGGGCCTGCTGCCGATGTACGCGGTGAACCAAGACAAGCACGGCACCGCCTACACCGTCACGGTGGACGCCAAGAACAATGTGGGGACCGGGATTTCGGCTTCGGACCGGGCGACCACGATGCGCCTGCTTGCCGATCCGGGCAGTGCCGCCGACGAATTCACCCGGCCCGGTCACGTGGTGCCGCTGCGTGCCAAGGACGGCGGCGTGCTGCGCCGGCCGGGTCATACCGAGGCAGCGGTCGACCTGGCCCGGATGGCGGGCCTGCAGCCGGCCGGCGCGATCTGCGAGATCGTCAGCCAGAAGGACGAGGGCGCGATGGCCCAGACCGATGAGCTGCGGATCTTCGCCGACGAGCACGGCCTGGCGCTGATCTCCATCGCCGACATGATCGAGTGGCGCCGCAAGCACGAGAAGCACATCGAGCGCGTCGCCGAAGCCCGTATCCCGACCCGGCACGGTGAGTTCCGAGCGGTCGGCTACACCAGCATCTACGAGGACGTCGAGCACGTGGCGCTGGTCCGCGGGGAGATCGCCGGGCCGCACAACGACGGCGACGACGTGCTGGTCCGGGTGCACTCCGAGTGCCTGACCGGCGACGTCTTCGGTTCGCGGCGCTGCGACTGCGGCCCGCAGCTCGACGCCGCGCTGGCGATGGTGGCCCACGAGGGCCGCGGCGTCGTGCTCTACATGCGTGGGCATGAGGGCCGCGGCATCGGGCTGCTGCACAAGTTGCAGGCCTACCAACTGCAGGATGCCGGCGACGACACCGTCGACGCCAACCTCAAGCTGGGGCTGCCGGCCGACGCGCGCGACTACGGCATCGGGGCGCAGATCCTGGTGGACCTCGGGGTCCGTTCGATGCGCCTGCTCACCAACAACCCGGCCAAGCGGGTCGGGCTGGACGGCTACGGGCTGCACATCATCGAGCGGGTGCCGCTGCCGGTGCGGGCCAACGCCGAGAACATCCGCTACCTGATGACCAAGCGTGACCGGATGGGCCACGAACTGGCCGGGCTGGAGGACTTCGACGAGTCCGCGCACCTGCCGGGCGAATTCGGCGGAGCACTGTGAGCGGTACCGGCGTGCCGGACATGCCGGCGCTCGACGCCTCCGGTGTGCGCCTGGCGATCGTGGCCAGCACCTGGCACACCCGGATCTGTGACGCCCTGTTGGCCGGCGCCCGCAAGGTGGCCGCCGACGCCGGCGTCGCCGACCCCACCGTGGTGCGGGTGCTCGGTGCGATCGAGATCCCGGTGGTGGCCCAGGAGGTGGCCCGCAACCACGACGCGGTCGTCGCGCTGGGTGTGGTGATCCGCGGTGGCACACCGCATTTCGACTATGTCTGTGACGCGGTGACACAAGGTCTGACCCGGGTGTCGCTGGACGCGGCGACACCGGTGGCCAATGGGGTGCTCACCGTCAACGACGAGCAGCAGGCGCTGGATCGCGCCGGGCTGCCCGGTTCGGCCGAGGACAAGGGCGCCCAGGCGGCCGCCGCCGCGCTGAGCACGGCACTGACCCTGCGCGACCTTCGCGCCGCGCTGTGACGCCCCCGTCGGGGTCCCCGCAGTGGGATCTGCAGGTCCGTCCGCGGCTGATGCGGATCGGCTTATGGAGCGCCGCGGTCCTGATCGTCGCGATCCACGTCGTGGTGAGCTTTCTGCTGACGATCCGCTCCAGCGGGGTGATCTTTCGTACCTATGACCGGGTGGCCGTCGTGGTGCTGGGCATCATCGTGGCCGGCTCGCTGCTGCTGTTCGCGCGCGCCCGGGTGCGGGCGGGCGCGTCCGGGGTGTCGGTGCGCAACGCGCTCGGCGACCGGCTGATCCCGTGGGCGCACGTGCTCGGAGTGTCCTTCCCGGTGGGCAAACGCTGGGCCCGGCTGGAGCTGCCCGACGACGAATACATTCCGCTGGTCGCCATCCAGTCCGCCGACAAGGAGCGTGCGGTGCAAGCCATGCGCGAGTTGCGGGCCCTGGTCGCGCGCTACCGGCCGTCTGACCCACCGCCCGACTAGCCTGGTAGCCGTGCCAGACCCCGCGACCTATCGCCCGGCGCCCGGCTCCATTCCCGTCGAGCCCGGTGTCTACCGGTTTGTCGACCCGCACGGCCGGGTCATCTACGTGGGCAAGGCGAAAAGCCTGCGGTCGCGGCTGACGTCGTACTTCGCCGACATCGCCGGCCTGCATCCGCGGACCCGCCAGATGGTGACCACCGCGGCAGGCGTGGAGTGGACGGTGGTCAACACCGAGGTCGAGGCGCTGCAGCTGGAATACAACTGGATCAAGGAATTCGACCCGCGGTTCAACGTCCGCTACCGCGACGACAAGACCTATCCGGTGCTGGCGGTCACCTTGAGCGAGGAGTATCCGCGGCTGATGGTCTACCGCGGGCCGCGACGCAAGGGGGTGCGCTACTTCGGGCCCTACTCGCACGCCTGGGCGATCCGCGAGACCCTGGATCTGCTGCTGCGGGTGTTTCCGGCCCGCACCTGCTCGGCCGGTGTGTTCAAGCGCCACCAGCAGATCGGCCGGCCCTGCCTGCTGGGCTACATCGGCAAGTGCGCGGCACCGTGTATCGGGCGGGTCAGTGCCGAGGAGCACCGGCGGATCGTGGACGACTTCTGCGACTTCCTGGCCGGCAAGACCGACCGATTGGTCCGCAGCCTCGAACAGGAGATGCTGGCCGCCTCGGATCAGCTCGACTTCGAGCGGGCGGCGCGGTTGCGCGACGACGTGTCGGCGCTGAAACGGGCCCTGGAGAAGCAGGCCGTGGTGCTCGGCGACGGCACTGACGCCGACGTGGTGGCGTTCGCCGACGACGAGTTGGAGGCGGCGGTCCAGGTGTTCCACGTGCGTGGCGGGCGGGTGCGGGGCCAGCGCGGCTGGATCGTCGAAAAGCCCGGCGACCCCGGTGATTCGGAGAACTCCCTGGGCCGACTCGTCGAGCAGTTCGTCACCCAGTTCTACGGCGATCAGGCCGAACTGGAGGGTTCCGCCGACGAGCCGACCAATCCGGTGCCCCGCGAGGTGCTGGTGCCCTGTCTGCCGGCCAACGCCGACGAGTTGGTCAGCTGGCTGTCGGGCCTGCGGGGTTCGCGGGTGTCACTGCGGGTGCCGTTGCGCGGCGACAAACGCGCGCTGGCCGAGACCGTGGAGCGAAACGCCAAAGACGCACTGCAGCAACACAAGTTGAAGCGTGCCGGGGATTTCACCGCCAGATCCGCTGCGCTGCAGAACATTCAGGAGGCATTGGGTCTCGCCGATGCGCCGCTGCGCATCGAATGCGTGGACATCAGCCATGTGCAGGGTACCGACGTGGTCGGGTCCCTGGTGGTGTTCGAGGACGGACTGCCGCGTAAATCGGACTATCGGCACTTCACCATCCGGGAAGCCGCCGGCGAAGGCCGCTCCGACGACGTGGCCTCGATCGCCGAGGTGACCCGCCGCCGGTTCCGCCGTCACCTGGACCCGGAAGTGCTTGCCCCGGAAGGCAAATCACGTAAATTCGCCTACCCTCCGAACCTGTATGTGGTGGACGGTGGGGCTGCGCAGGTCAATGCCGCGGCAGCGGTGCTCGCCGAGCTCGGTATCACCGACGTCGCGACCATCGGCCTGGCCAAGCGCCTGGAGGAGGTGTGGGTGCCCTCCGAGCCGGACCCGATCATCTTGCCGCGTCAAAGCGAAGGCCTGTATCTGCTGCAGCGGATCCGTGACGAAGCGCACCGGTTCGCCATCACCTACCATCGCAGCAAACGGTCCAAGCGGATGACCGCGTCGGTGCTGGACGCGGTGCCCGGCCTCGGCGAACATCGGCGCAAGGTGCTGATCTCGCATTTCGGCTCGGTGGCGCGGTTGAAAAGGGCTACCGTCGAGGAGCTCACCTCGATCCCGGGAATCGGCGCGGCGACCGCGGCGGCCGTACTCGAGGCGTTGGGGGCCGACGGCGCGACGGGCGCCGCTGAACAGCAACGGATGTCGGGATGACCAGGGAAGCACCGAAGGGCGTGCGGGAGCGCGACGTCGCCGGCCCCGGCGACGGCGCCGGCATCGACGTGGTGTTGGTCACCGGGCTGTCCGGCGCGGGCCGCGGCACCGCCGCCAAGGTGCTCGAGGACCTGGGCTGGTACGTCGCCGACAACCTGCCGCCGGACCTGATCACCCGGATGGTGGACCTGGGGCTGGACGCGGGCTCGCGGATCACCCAATTGGCGGTGGTGATGGACGTGCGCTCGGCCGGTTTCACCGGAGACCTCGACTCGGTCCGCAACGAGCTGGCCACGCGGGGAATCAACCCGCGGGTGCTGTTCATGGAGGCCGGCGACGACGTGCTGATCCGCCGCTACGAACACAACCGCCGCAGCCATCCGTTGCAGGGTCAACAGACGCTCACCGAGGGGATCGCCGCCGAGCGGGTCATGCTGGCGCCGGTCCGCGCGGTGGCCGACCTGGTCATCGACACCTCGGTGCTCAGTGTGCGCGAGCTGCGGGAGAGCATCGAGGAGATGTTCGGCGGGGACGCCGTCACCGCTCCCACGTCGATCACCGTCGAGTCCTTCGGCTTCAAGTACGGCCTGCCGATGGACGCCGACATGGTGATGGACGTGCGGTTCCTGCCCAACCCGCACTGGGTCGACGACCTGCGCCCGCACACCGGACAGCATCCGGCGGTGCGCGACTACGTGCTGAGCCAGGCGGGTGCCGACGAGTTCCTCGAGGCCTACCATCGGCTGCTGTCTCTGGTGGTGGGCGGCTATCGACGAGAGGGAAAGCGATACATGACCGTGGCCATCGGGTGTACCGGCGGCAAACACCGCAGTGTCGCCATCGCCGAGGCGCTGGCGAGGCTGTTGGACACCGAGGACGACCGGCACGAGCTGTCGGTGCGGGTGCTGCACCGGGATCTGGGCCGCGAATGAGCTGCGCCGGCGACGATGCAGTGGGGGCGCCCCCAGCCGCGCAGCGGCGAGGGGGACGGAGCTTGCGGAGCGATGAGGAGGAGCGGCGCCAATGAGCGTGGAACCCGCCCATGGCGACCCGAGCATCGTGGCACTCGGCGGCGGGCACGGCCTGTACGCGACACTGTCGGCCGCCCGCCGGTTGACGCCGCACGTCACCGCCGTGGTCACCGTCGCCGACGATGGCGGATCCTCGGGCCGGTTGCGCAGCGAGCTGGACGTGGTGCCGCCGGGGGACCTGCGGATGGCGTTGGCGGCGCTGGCCTCCGACAGCCCGGCCGGGCGGCTGTGGGCGACCATCCTGCAGCACCGGTTCGGCGGCACCGGCGCGCTGGCCGGCCACCCGATCGGCAACCTGTTGCTGGCGGGCCTCAGCGAGGTGCTGGCCGACCCGGTGGCCGCACTCGACGAGCTCGGCCGGATGCTCGGCGTCAAAGGGCGGGTGCTGCCGATGTGTCCGATCGCCCTGCAGATCGAAGCCGACGTGTCCGGACTCGACGCCGATCCGCGGCTGTTCGGGGTGATCCGGGGCCAGGTGGCCATCGCGACCACACCGGGCAAGGTGCGCCGGGTGCGGTTGCTGCCGGGCAATCCGCCGGCGACGCGGCAGGCCGTCGACGCCATCATGTCCGCGGACCTGGTGGTACTCGGGCCGGGCTCGTGGTTCACCAGCGTGATCCCGCACCTGCTGGTGCCCGGGCTGGCGTCGGCGCTACAGACCACCACGGCCCGGCGCGCCCTGGTGCTCAACCTGGTCGCCGAACCAGGCGAGACCGCGGGATTCTCGGTGGAGCGGCACCTGCACGTATTGGCCCAGCACGCCCCCGGTTTCACCGTCGACCACATCATCATCGACGCCGGACGGGTGCCCAGCGAGCGCGAACGCGAGCAGTTGCGTCGCGCCGCGACCTTGTTCGCCGCGGAGGTTCGGTTCGTCGACGTGGCACGACCTGGTACACCTTTACATGACCCAGGAAAGTTGGCGGCAGCGCTGGACGGGGTTCGGAAGGCCGGCGCACCGTCGCCGGCGATCTCGAATCCGGTCGCGGCGCCGGCCGAGGGCGGGGGCCGGCAATCCGGCGTGAGTGGACCGAGCGCGCTCGGGCCTGGAGGTGACAAGTCGTGGCGATGACGGCCGAAGTCAAGGACGAACTGAGCCGTCTCGTGGTCAGCTCGGTCTCTGCGCGCCGCGCCGAGGTCGCGGCGTTGCTGCGCTTCGCCGGTGGGCTGCACATCGTGGCCGGCCGGGTCGTGGTCGAAGCCGAAGTGGATCTGGGTGTCATCGCCCGCAGACTGCGCAAGGACATCTTCGACCTGTACGGCTACAACGCGATCGTGCATGTGCTGACGGCCAGTGGGATGCGCAAGAACACCCGCTACGTGCTGCGGGTCACCAAGGACGGGGAGGCGCTGGCCCGCCAGACCGGCTTGCTGGACCTGCGTGGCCGGCCGGTGCGTGGCCTGCCCGCCCAGGTCGTCGGCGGCAGCGTCGCCGACGCCGAAGCCGCCTGGCGGGGCGCGTTTTTGGCGCACGGTTCGCTGACCGAGCCGGGCCGCTCGTCGGCTCTGGAGGTGGGCTGCCCGGGCCCGGAGGCCGCCCTGGCGCTGGTCGGCGCGGCGCGGCGCTTGGGGGTCAGCGCCAAGGCCCGCGAGGTGCGTGGCGCGGACCGGGTGGTGGTGCGCGACGGCGAGGCGATCGGGGCGTTGCTGACCCGAATGGGTGCCCAGGACACCCGGCTGGTCTGGGAGGAGCGCCGGATCCGTCGCGAGGTACGCGCGACCGCCAACCGGCTGGCCAACTTCGACGACGCCAACCTGCGTCGCTCGGCCCGGGCCGCGGTGGCGGCGGCGGCCCGGGTGGAACGCGCATTGGACATCCTCGGCGACACCGTTCCGGATCACCTGGCCTCGGCCGGCAAGCTGCGGGTGGAGCACCGGCAGGCGTCGCTGGAGGAGCTGGGCCGGCTGGCCGATCCGCCGATGACCAAAGACGCGGTGGCGGGGCGCATTCGGCGGCTGCTGTCGATGGCCGACCGCAAGGCCAAGCAGGACGGTATCCCCGACACCGAGTCCGCGGTCACCCCGGAGCTGCTGGAAGACGCCTGAGGGGCGCGGGTTGTCCACAGTTGGGGTTTGATCCACAGCCTGGCTCTCGCGTGCCGTCCGGTTCGGCGGCGCGGGAGCAGATCTCCGCGGCGCTGGACGCCATCGATACCGCGGCCCGCCCGACGGTCAGACCGCCCGGGTGCGGCGTGGCGCGCCCGAAACCGCATCCCGCGACTGGACTTACGGCTATAACAGAACGGGCACACGGCAGGGAGTGAGGACAGCATGGGGTTCATCAAACCGTCGGTTCCCGACGTCGACCCCCAAACGTGGCGCGCCACCGATTGGGCGACCCGGATCCAGGTCTGCAGCAGGCACTGGGCCGAACAGGGTTTCGGCACCCCCTCGGGGGTCTATCTGATCTACCTGTTCAAGATCGCGGCCTACGCCGCGGGCGCGGCGGCGGTCATCGCACTGACGCCGGGCCTGGGCGGGCTGGGCCGCATCGCCGAGTGGTGGACGCAGCCGATCGTCTACCAGAAGCTCGTCGTCTTCAGCCTGCTGTTCGAAATCCTGGGCCTGGGCTGCGGATCGGGCCCGCTGACCGCCCGGTTCTGGCCGCCCATCGGCGGTGTCCTGTACTGGTTGCGGCCCAACACGATCCGGTTGCCGCCGTGGCCGGACAAGGTTCCGTTCACCCGCGGCGACACCCGCACCGTGATCGATGTAGCGCTGTATGCGGCCGTGCTGGCATCCGGCATCCGGGCATTGCTGTCGCCCGGCGTCCCCGACACCGGCGTCGGCGCGATAGGCCTGATCGATCCGGTGCTGGTGTTGCCGACGATCATCGCGCTGGTCGCACTGGGTCTGCGGGACAAGACGATCTTTCTGGCCGCCCGCGCCGAGCACTACGGGCTGACGCTGCTGGTGTTCTTCTTTCCCTACGTCGACCAGATGGCCGCGTTCAAGCTCATCATCCTCGGGTTGTGGTGGGGTGCGGCCACATCCAAACTCAACCACCATTTTCCCTATGTGGTGGCGGTGATGACGAGCAACAACGCCCTGTTGCGCTCGCGGATATTCACCCGTGTCAAGCACCTGATGTACCGGGATCACATCAACGATCTGCGCCCCACCCGGATACCGCAGCTGATGGCCCACGTCGGTGGCACCACAGCTGAATTCATCGTGCCGGCGCTGCTGGTGCTCGTTGCCGGAGATCACCCCTGGCGCTGGGCCCTGATCGCGTTCATGGTGATCTTCCACCTCAACATCCTGTCCAACCTCCCGATGGGAGTCCCGTTGGAATGGAACGTGTTCTTTCTCTTCTCGCTGTTCTTCCTGTTCGGCCAGCACGCCGAGATCAACGTCTACGACCTGCGGTCGCCGCTGTTGATGGCGATCCTTCTCACCGGGCTCGTCGTGATTCCGGTCGCCGGCAACATGTTTCCGCAGCAGATTTCGTTCCTTCCGGCAATGCGGTATTACGCCGGGAACTGGGCGGCCAGCTTCTGGTGCTTCCGTGCCGGTACCGAGGGCACCGTGGAGGCCAACGTCGTCAAGAGCTCGCCACTGGTCATCAGCCAGTTGGCGAGGTTCTACGACCAGTCGACCGCCGACCTCGTCGCCGACAAGGTTCCGGGAGCATTCCGTGCCATGCACCTGCACGGCCGGGCCCTGAATGGACTGCTGCCCAGGGCGGTCGACGACGTGGCCGACTACAGCATCCGAGACGGCGAGATCATCGCGGGTCCGCTGATCGGGTGGAACTTCGGGGAAGGCCACCTGCACAACGAGCAGCTGCTGGCGGCGGTGCAGCGGCGTTGCCACTTCGAAGACGGCGACCTGCGGGTGGTCGTGCTGGAAGGCCAACCAATTCACCGCAGGGAACAGGCCTATCGGATCGTCGACGCCAAATCCGGCCTGATCGAAGCGGGATACGTAGCCGTGGCCGACATGCTCAGCCGCCAACCCTGGCCGGAGCCCGGCGACGAGTTCCCGGTCCGGATCACCTCGCATTAGGCCGAGGCGGCCGTGGGCCGTCCCCGATGACCTGTGGGTTCGATCACGCATTAGGCTGGCGGCCAGTACACCAGCAAACTAGGCGACACGAGGAGAGACCAGTGACGGTCCGGGTAGGCGTGAACGGCTTCGGCCGCATCGGGCGGAACTTCTTCAGGGCATTGGACGCCCAGAAAGCCCAGGGCAGTAACACCGACATCGAGATCGTCGCGGTCAACGACCTGACCGATAACGCCAGCCTGGCGCACCTGCTGAAATTCGACTCCATCCTGGGCCGGCTGCCCCACGACGTCAGCCTCGAGGGCGACGACACCATCGTCGTCGGCAACACCAAGATCAAGGCGCTGGAGGTCAAGGAGGGCCCGGCGGCCCTGCCGTGGGGTGACCTGGGCGTCGACGTGGTCGTCGAGTCCACCGGTATCTTCACCAACGCCGCCAAGGCCAAGGGCCACCTGGACGCCGGCGCCAAGAAGGTCATCATCTCCGCGCCGGCCACCGATGAGGACATCACCATCGTGCTGGGCGTCAACGACGACAAGTACGACGGCAGCCAGAACATCATCTCCAACGCCTCATGCACCACGAACTGCCTGGGCCCGCTGGCCAAGGTGCTCAACGACGAGTTCGGCATCGTCAAGGGCCTGATGACCACCATCCACGCCTACACCCAGGACCAGAACCTGCAGGACGGCCCGCACAGCGACCTGCGTCGCGCCCGGGCCGCTGCGGTCAACATCGTGCCGACCTCCACCGGCGCCGCCAAGGCGATCGGCCTGGTGCTGCCCGAGCTGAAGGGCAAGCTGGACGGCTACGCCCTGCGGGTGCCGATCCCCACCGGCTCGGTCACCGACCTGACCGCCGAGCTGAGCAAGGCGGCCTCGATCGCCGACATCAACGCCGCGATGAAGGCCGCCGCCGAGGGCCCGATGAAGGGCATCCTGAAGTACTACGACGCCCCGATCGTGTCGAGCGACATCGTCACCGACCCGCACTCCTCGCTGTATGACGCCGGACTGACCAAGGTCATCGACAACCAGGCCAAGGTGGTCTCCTGGTACGACAACGAGTGGGGCTACTCCAACCGGCTGGTCGACCTGGTCTCGCTCGTCGGCAAGTCCCTGTAAGCGCCGTGGCCCACAAGACGCTGGACGACCTTCTCGAGCAAGGAATTTCGGGTCGGGGCGTACTGGTGCGCTCCGATCTGAACGTGCCGCTCGACGACGACGGACGCATCACCGACGCCGGGCGGATCACCGCCTCGGTGCCGACGCTGCGGGCGCTGTCGCAGGCCGGCGCCAAGGTGGTCGTGACCGCGCATCTGGGCCGGCCCAAGGGACAACCGGACCCGGCGCTGTCGTTGGCGCCGGTCGCGGCCGCGCTCGGCGAACAGCTGGGCCGGCACGTCCAGCTGGCCGGTGATGTGGTCGGCACCGATGCGCTGGCCCGCGCCGAGGGCCTCACCGACGGCGACGTGCTGCTGCTGGAAAACATCCGCTTCGACCCGCGGGAGACCAGCAAGGACGAAGGTGAGCGCCTGGCCCTGGCCCGGGCGCTGGCCGAGCTGGTCGCGGCGCCGGACGGCTCACCGGGGGCGTTCGTCTCCGACGGGTTCGGGGTGGTGCACCGCAAGCAGGCCTCGGTCTACGACGTCGCCACCCTGCTGCCCTCCTATGCCGGGACGCTGGTCGCCGCGGAGATCCAGGTGCTGCGGCAGCTGACCGAGTCGACCGATCGCCCCTACGCGGTGGTACTGGGCGGGTCGAAGGTCTCCGACAAGCTGGGTGTGATCAAGTCGCTGGCGACCAAGGCCGATTCCATCGTGATCGGCGGCGGCATGTGCTTCACCTTCCTGGCCGCCCAGGGGCTGCCGGTCGGCACCTCCCTGCTGGAGTCCGACATGGTCGACACCTGCCGGCAGCTGCTGGACGACTACGCCGACGTGCTGCGACTGCCGGTGGACATCGTGGTCGCCGATGAGTTCGACGCCGCCGCCACCGGCGAGGTGGTCGCGGCCGACGCCATCGGAGAGAACAAGATGGGCCTGGACATCGGTCCCGGCTCGGTGGAGCGGTTCGCCGCCCTGCTGTCGAACGCCCGGACCATCTTCTGGAACGGGCCGATGGGTGTGTTCGAGTTCCCGGCGTTCGCCGCCGGCACCAGGGGAGTGGCCGAGGCGATCGCGGCGGCCACGGCCAAGGGCGCGTTCAGCGTCGTCGGCGGGGGGGACTCCGCCGCGGCGGTGCGGGCACTCGAGCTCAACGAGGACGGTTTCTCGCACATCTCCACCGGCGGCGGGGCGTCGCTGGAATACCTTGAGGGAAAACCACTGCCAGGCCTGCAGGCACTGGAGACCGAAGGGGCGCAATGAGTCGCAAACCGCTGATCGCCGGCAACTGGAAGATGAACCTCAACCATTTCGAGGCCATCGCGCTGGTGCAGAAGGTGGCGTTCTCGCTGCCGGACAAGTACTACGACAAGGTCGATGTGACCGTGCTGCCGCCGTTCACCGACCTGCGCAGCGTGCAGACCCTGGTCGACGGGGACAAGCTGCGGCTGACCTTCGGCGCCCAGGACCTCTCGCAGCACGACTCGGGCGCCTACACCGGTGAGATCAGCGGGGCCTTCCTGGCCAAGCTGGGGTGCAGCTACGTCGTGGTCGGGCACTCGGAGCGACGCAGCTACCACGGCGAGGATGACGCGCTGGTGGCCGCCAAGGCCGCCGCCGCGCTCAGACACGGCCTGGCTCCGATCGTCTGCGTCGGCGAGCACCTGGAGATCCGGGAGTCCGGCGGACACGTGGAGTATTGCCTGGATCAGTTGCGCGGCTCATTGGCCGGGTTGAGCGCCGAGCAGATCGGCGCGAGCGTCATCGCCTATGAGCCGGTGTGGGCGATCGGCACCGGCCGGGTCGCCGGTGCCGCCGACGCCCAGGAGGTGTGCGCGGCGGTGCGCGCGGAGTTAGGCAAGCTTGCCTCGCCCAAGATCGCCGAGAGTGTGCGGGTGCTCTACGGCGGTTCGGTCAACGCCAAGAACATCGGCGAACTGATCGGCCAGCCCGACGTGGACGGCGGTCTGGTCGGCGGGGCATCGCTGGACGGCGAGCAGTTCGCCACCCTGGCGGCGCTGGCCGCCGGCGGCCCGCTCCCGTGACGCGGCGCGGGAAACGGTAGGGTAGCGGCCATGATCGTGACGCTGCAGATTCTCTTGGTGATCACCAGCCTGCTGGTGATTCTGCTGGTGCTGCTGCACCGCGCCAAGGGTGGCGGCCTGTCGACCCTGTTCGGCGGTGGCGTGCAGTCCAGCCTGTCCGGGTCGACGGTGGTGGAGAAGAACCTCGACCGGCTGACCTACTTCGTCATCGCCATCTGGCTGGTGTCGATCATCGCGGTGGGCCTGCTCATCAAGTACGCCTGACCCGGCTAACGCACCACCCGGTTGCGCATGGCGTTGAACATGCCGCGCATGACGTTCTCGGTCGCGGCCAGCGGCGACATCGCGGTCTCGCCGACCCCGACGATGTAGTCGATCCGGCTGACGATGGCCTCAACCGGCTCGATGAGGGCCGCCAGGCGGCGAGCCAGATCGTCGAGGCCGGACATGGTCTGCTCCAGGTGGTCCAGGCCGTTGCCGAGGCGTTCGACGGTGGCGTTGAGGCCCTCCAGCGAGCTGTTGAGCTCGTTCATGGTGGCGCCCAGGCCGCCCAGCACATCCTCAAGCTGCCCGACGGTCACGTCGGCGTTCAGCGCCGCCTGCGCCAGTGTCTTGAGCCGCTTGCGTTCCGGACCGCTGCCTGAGCTTCTGTCTGCCATGGCGCTCATTATGACGCGGTGGCGCGTTCGGTCGGTGTGGGCTAGGAAGATTGCTCTGGTGGCAGTTGTGCGGCCGCCGCCGCGTCGAGCAGCCACACCGTCTCTTCGCGCCCGACCGCCCCGGCCGCCGGAACCGACACCGGGTCCGCACCGCCGATCGCCGCGGCCACCGCTTCGGCCTTGGCCGCGCCGGACACCACCAGCCACACCTGGCGGGAGCGGCGGACCGCGGGCAGGGTCAGGGTGATGCGGCGCGGCGGGGGCTTGGGCGAGTCGTAGACGGGCAGCACCAGGCGGGCGGTCTCGGCCACCGCCGGGGTGTCCGGGAACAGCGAGTTGACGTGACCCTCCCCACCCATGCCCAGGAGGTGCACATCGAAGTCCGGGGTGCGCTCACCCGGTTCGGCGTGATCGGCCAAGACCTGCTCGTAGGCCAGCGCGGCAACATCCAGGTCGTCGCCGAATGCACCGTCACTGGCGGCCATCGCATGAATGTTGCCGGCCGGAATCGCGACGTGGTCGAGTAACGCGGCCCGGGCCTGCTTCTCGTTGCGCTCGTCGTCGTCTCCTGGCACGAACCGGTCGTCGCCGAAGTAGACCTGCACGCGTCCCCAGTCGATGCGCGATGCGTGCTCACCGAGCCGGCGTAGCAGACCGATCCCGGTGCCGCCCCCGGTCAGCACGATCAACGCCCGGCCCCTCGCGGCCAAGGCCGCCTCGATGGCATCGGCCAGACGGTCACCGGCGGCGGCGATGAGTTCATCGGCGTCGGGGTAGATCACAACGGTCACAGGTACTCCACTTCTTCGAGGCCGGCCAGCGCCGCGCCGTAGATGGCGTCGGGGTCCAGCCGGCGCAGGTCTTCGGCGAGACACTCGGCCGTCACCCGACGCGGTAGCGGAACCAGCGCGTCCGGGCTGGCGGTGCGGCCCAAGGTGGCGATCACCCCGTCCTGGGGTCGGCTCAGCACGACGGTCTCGCTGTCGCGCACCAGCTCGATCTTCAGCTCGCCGACCGCGCGCCGCACCGGTCCGTCCACCCGGCTGGCCAGCCAGCCGGCCAGGATGTCCAGCGCCGGTTCGGTCGCCAGTCCGGACACCAGCGCCGAGCGGATCGGCTCGTAGGGCGGCTGATCCATTGCGGAGGCCAGCAGTGCCCGCCAATAGGTGATGCGACTCCACGACAGGTCGGTGTCACCGGCGGTGTAGCCGCTCCGCCGGCCCTTGATCGCGGCCAGCGGATCCGGGCTGTTGGTGGCGTCGGTGATCCGGCGCACGGCCAGGGCGCCCAGCGGGTCCTCGGCCGGTGCCGCCGGCGCGATCTCCGGCCACCACGCGACCACCGGGATGTCGGGCAACAGGAATGGCAGTACGACCGCATCGGCGTGCCCGGCGAGCGGGCCGGACAACCGCAGCACCACCACCTCACCGGCGCCGGCGTCCCCGAACATCCGCAGCTGGGCGTCCAGGCGGGCGTCGCGGGCATCGGTGTCGTCGGTCATCACCACGATGACCCGGCTGGGATGCTCCTGGCTGGCCATGTTGGCCGCGGCGATCGACTCGTCGAGCAGCGCGTCGTTCTCGAGGGCCACGATCAGGGTCAGGACCCGGCCGGTCGTCGCCGCACCGATCCGCTCACGCAGCTGGTTGAGCTTCTTGTTGATCGCGGTGGTGGAGGTGTCCGGCAGCTCGACGATCATCGGCGCCGCTCCTCGGTGTCGCTTGTCGGTCGCACTGCATCGTCGGCGGCGCGGATCACGGCCGCCGCCATTCCCGGCCGGAGCGCGTCAGCATCTCGAACGACGACGGCGGCCCCCAGGTACCGGCTTGATAGGGCTCGGGTCTGCCGTGCTCCGCCCAGTTCTCGAGCACCGGATCGAGGATCTCCCAAGACAATTCGACTTCGGCGTTGACCGGGAACAACGACGGTTCACCGAGCAGCACGTCGAGGATCAGACGTTCGTAGGCTTCCGGTGAATCCTCGGAGAACGCCGAGCCGTAGGAGAAGTCCATGTTGACGTCGCGGACCTCCATCAGATGCCCGGGCACCTTGGAGCCGAACCGCAGGGTGATCCCCTCGTCGGGCTGAACCCGGATCACCAGGGCGTTCTTGCCCAGCTCATCGGTCATGGTGGCGTCGAAGGGCAGGTGCGGCGCGCGCTTGAACACCAGCGCGATCTCGGTGACCCGCCGTCCCAGGCGCTTTCCACTGCGCAGATAGAACGGCACGCCGGCCCAGCGCCGGGTGTCGACCTCCAAGGTGATGGCCGCAAAGGTCTCGGTCCGGGAGTCCTCGGCGAACCCGTCCTCCTCGAGCAGACCGACGACGCGTTCACCACCCTGCCACCCGCCGGCGTACTGGCCGCGGGAGGTGGTCTCGTCCAGTGGCTGCGCCAGCCTGGTGGCGGAGAGCACCTTGATCTTCTCGGTCTGCAACTCGGCGGGGGAGAAGCTGACCGGCTCCTCCATGGCGGTCAGTGCCAGCAACTGCAGCAGGTGGTTCTGGATCACGTCGCGAGCGGCGCCGATGCCGTCGTAGTAGCCGGCCCGCCCGCCCAGCCCGATGTCTTCGGCCATGGTGATCTGCACATGGTCGACGTAGTGCGCATTCCAGATCGGGTCGAACAGTTGATTGGCGAACCGCAGCGCCAGGATGTTCTGGACCGTCTCCTTGCCCAGATAGTGGTCGATGCGAAACACCGACTCCTCCGGGAAGACGCTGTTGAGCACGTTGTTGAGCTCGACCGCGCTCGACAGGTCATGACCGAACGGCTTCTCGATCACCACTCGGCTCCACCGGCCCTCCCGCGGCCGGGCCAGCCCGCTGGCGTGCAGCTTCTCGCACACCACCGGGAACGCAGCGGGCGGGATCGACAGGTAGAAGGCGTGATTGCCGCCGGTGCCGCGCTCGGAGTCGAGCTGCTCAAGGGTCTCGGCCAGCCGGGCGAAGGCGGCATCATCGTCGAACGACCCTGTCACGAAACGGAATCCGGCGGCCAACCGGTCCCACACCACCTGGCGGAACGGGGTTCGGGCGTGCTGTTTGACGGCTTGGTAGACCACGTCGGCGAAGTCCTCGTCGGCCCAATCCCGGCGGGCGAACCCGACCAGTGCGAACGTCGGTGGCAGCAGGCCGCGGTTGGCCAGGTCGTAGATGGCCGGCATCAGCTTGCGCCGCGCAAGGTCGCCGGTGACCCCGAAGATCACCACGCCGCACGGGCCCGCGATACGGGGCAGGCGCTTGTCACGCTTGTCCCGCAGGGGGTTTCGCCACCCCGCGGCCGAGTTACGTGCTCCCTCCGCGCCCGCCATCAGATCACTTGGCGGCGTCGAGCTGCGCTGCGGTGGCGTCCAGCAGTTCACCCCACGACGCCTCGAACTTGTCTACGCCTTCTTTCTCCAGCACCTCGAACACATCGGGCAGGTCGATGCCCACGGCCGAGAGCTGGTCGAAGACCTGCTGCGAGGCCGCCTCGGTGCCCGCGATGGTGTCTCCGGTGACCTCGCCGTGGTCGGCCACCGCGTCCAATGTCGGCTCCGGCATGGTGTTGACGGTATTCGCGGCCACCAGCTCGGTGACGTAGAGGGTGTCGGGGTACTCCGGGTTCTTCACCCCGGTGGAGGCCCACAGCGGCCGTTGCACCCGGGCGCCGTGTGCGGCCAGCGCGGCGAAGCGTTCGCCGGCGAAGACCTCCTCGTAGGCGGCGTAGGCCAACCGGGCGTTGGCCACGCCGGCCTTTCCGCGCAGCGCCAGGGCGTCGGCCGAACCGATCTTCTCCAACCGACCGTCCACCTCGGTGTCCACCCGGGAGACGAAGAACGAAGCCACCGAGTGGATCTTGGACAGATCGTGCCCGGCGGCCTTGGCCGCTTCCAGGCCGGCCAGGTAGGCGTCCATCACCTCGCGGTGCCGCTCGACGGAGAAGATCAGCGTGACGTTGACCGAGACACCCTCGGCCAGCGCCGCGGTGATGGCCGGCAGCCCGGCCTTGGTGGCCGGGATCTTGATGAACAGGTTCGGCCGGTCGACGATCTTCCACAGCTCGAGGGCCTGGGCGATGGTCTTGTCGGTGTCATGGGCCAGACGGGGGTCGACCTCGATCGACACCCGGCCGTCGACGCCGTCGGAATCCTCCCACGCCTTGGTCAACACGTCGCAACCGTTGCGCACGTCGTCGGTCGTGACCGTGCGGATCACGGCGTCCACGTCGGCGCCGCGAGCAGCCAGTTCGGAAAGCTGCTTGTCGTAGGCGTGGCCCTTCTCCAGTGCTTTCTGGAAGATGGTCGGGTTGGTCGTCACCCCGACGACACTGCGGGTGGCGACGAGCTCGGCCAGGTTGCCCGACGTCAGGCGGTCCCGGGACAAATCGTCGAGCCACACCGATACGCCGGCGGCGCTCAGAGCGGCAAGCCTTTCGTTCTGAGTCATGTTGCGCTCCTTCTCAATCGATGTGCGAGTCGGCCGGCCTCAGTTGTTCAAGGTCCGTTCGGCGGCGGCGACGACGGCCTCCGGGGTGAAACCGAACTCGCGGAACAGGGTTTTGTAGTCGGCGGATTCGCCGTAGTGCTCGATCGAGACGATTTCCCCGGTGTCGCCGACCAGCTTATGCCAGCACTGCGCGACACCGGCTTCGACCGCGACCCGCGCCGACACCGCGGGCGGCAGCACCGCGTCGCGGTACTCGGCCGGCTGCGACTCGAACCACTCCAGACAGGGCATCGACACCACGCGGGCATTGATGTTCTTGTCCGCCAAGAGTTTCTGAGCTTCCACGGCCAGTTGTACCTCCGATCCGGTGGCGATCAGCAGCACGTCGGGCTGTGCTGCGCCCGCGGCGCCGGAACCGCCGAGGACGTATCCGCCGCGGGCCACGCCCTCGGGGTCGGTACCCTCCAGGATCGGCACACCCTGACGGGTCAGAACCAGCCCGACCGGACCGCTGTCCGCGCCGCGGGCCAGCACAATGCGCCAGGCGTGGGCGGTCTCATTGGCGTCGGCCGGGCGCACCACCGACAGCCGGGGGATGGCGCGCAGTGCCGCCAGGTGCTCGATCGGCTGATGGGTGGGGCCGTCTTCACCCAGGCCGATCGAGTCGTGGGTCCACACGTAGATCGGATCGATGTCCATCAGCGCCGCCAGTCGCACCGCGGGCCGCATGTAGTCGGAGAACTGCAGGAAGGTACCGCCGTAGGCTCGGGTCGGGCCGTGCAGCACGATGCCCGACAGGATCGAGCCCATCGCGTGCTCACGGATCCCGAAGTGCAGGGTGCGGCCATAGGGGTCGGCGGTGTAGTCCTGGGTGGAGATCGACGCCGGGCCGAACGACTTGACGCCGTCCATCGTGGTGTTGTTGCTGCCGGCCAGATCGGCTGAGCCGCCCCACAATTCGGGAAGCTTCGGCCCCACCGCCGAGAGCACCTTGCCGGATGCGGCGCGGGTGGCCACCGCCTTGGAGCCGGGCTCCCAGTACGGCAGGTCGGCGTCCCAGCCTTCCGGCAGCTCACCGGCGATCAGGCGGTCCAGCAGTGCCTTGCGTTCCGGCTCCCGGGCCGCCCAGGCCTCGAACTGCGCCTGCCAGTCGGCGTGAGCCTCCTTGCCGCGGGCCACCAGCCCCCGGGTGTGGGTGATCACGTCCTCGCGGACGTCGAAGGACTTGTCCGGGTCGAACCCGAGTGCGGATTTGGTGGCGGCCACCTCGTCGTCACCCAGCGCCGCGCCGTGGGCGGCGCCGGTGTTCATCTTCTCGGGGGCCGGGTACCCGATGATCGTGCGCAGCGAGATGAACGACGGCTGGTCGGTGACCGCCTTCGCCTTGGCGATCGCCTCCTCGATGCCGGTGACGTTCTCGCCGCCCTCGATCTCCTGGACGTGCCAGCCGTAGGCCCGGTAGCGGGCGGCGGTGTCCTCGCACAGCGCGATCGCGGTGTCGTCCTCGATGGAGATCTTGTTGTGGTCGTAGAACACGATCAGGTTGCCGAGCTGCTGGACGCCGGCCAGCGAGGACGCCTCACTGGTGACGCCTTCCTGGATGTCACCGTCGGAGGCGATCACGTAGATGTAGTGGTCGAACGGGCTCTCGCCGGGGGCGGCGTCCGGGTCGAACAGTCCGCGTTCGTAGCGGGCGGCCATCGCCATTCCGACGGCGGACGCCAGACCCTGGCCCAGGGGACCGGTGGTGATCTCCACACCCTTGGTGTGGCGGAACTCCGGGTGCCCCGGAGTCTTGGATCCCCAGGTGCGCAACGCCTCGATGTCGGAGAGCTCCAGACCGAAACCGCCCAGGTAGAGCTGGATGTAGAGGGTCAGGCTGGAGTGCCCGCAGGACAGCACGAACCGGTCGCGGCCCAGCCAGTGCGTGTCGGAGGGATCGTGGCGCATCACCCGCTGGAACAGCGTGTATGCCAGCGGAGCCAGGCTCATCGCCGTGCCGGGGTGGCCGTTACCGACCTTCTGCACCGCATCGGCGGCCAGCACCCGGGCGGTGTCGACGGCGACCGAGTCGATCTCGGCCCAGTCGTCGGGGTGGTGCGGTCGGGTAAGGGCGGAGATCTCTGCAGCAGTGGTCACGAACGTGAAGTCCTCATCTTCGGGATATGTCTGGGCAAGCCTGGTTGGTTCTCACCCTAGCGGCGTTCGCAAGGGCGGCGGAGCCGCGGACAGCGCGGGGTGCCGCCATTAACCTAGTGCGGGCAGGGGCGGTGCCGCAGGTCCGGTCACGGTGTGGATTACCCGTCAATCGACCCTGCGATTCGGCCGACCAGGCTGCGCGGTCTACCATCGTCCGTAGTAGACGCTGGCGTCGCTGCTGCCATCTGAGGAGTCATCACGTGAGTATTCGCGAGCGCGCCGCGCCGCGCCGAATACGCGCAATCCGTTCCACGTTGCTGGCGTACCTGTCGCTGACCAAGCCGCGGATCATCGAGTTGCTGCTGGTGACGACCATTCCGGCGATGCTGCTGGCCGATCGTGGCACGGTGAATCCGCTGCTGATCTTCAACACGCTGATCGGCGGGATGCTGGCCGCCGCGGGCGCTCACGCCCTGAACTGCGTCGTCGACGCCGATATCGACAAGGTGATGAAGCGCACTGCGCGCCGTCCGCTGGCTCGCGAGGCAGTACCGACCCGCAACGCCCTGATCTTCGGCCTGACGCTCGGCGTCGCCTCGTTCCTCTGGCTGTGGCGCACCACCAACTTGATGTCCGGCGTACTGGCCATGGCCACCATCGCGTTTTACGTGCTGGTCTACTCGATGATGCTCAAGCGGCGTACCTCGCAGAACGTGGTGTGGGGTGGCGCGGCCGGCTGCATGCCGGTGGTGATCGGCTGGTCGGCGGTGACCGGCACCATCGGCTGGCCGGCGCTGGTGATGTTCGCGGTCATCTTCTTCTGGACGCCACCGCACACCTGGGCACTGGCCATGCGCTACAAGGACGACTACGCGGCGGCGGGGGTGCCGATGCTGCCGGTGGTCGCCAGTGAGCGCGTCGTCACGCACCGCATCGTGCTCTACACCTGGGCGACGGTGGCCGCCACGCTGGCGTTGGTGCCCGCCGCCGGGTGGCTGTACGCCTCGGTGGCTTTCCTGGCCGGGGTCTGGTTCTTGACCATGGCCCACCAGCTCTACGCCGGGGTGCGCCGCGGTGAGCCGGTCAAGCCGCTGCGGCTGTTCCTGCAGTCGAACAACTACCTCGCGGTGGTGTTCTGCGCGCTTGCGGTGGACTCGGCCATCGGCCTGCCCACGCTGTTCTGAGTCCGCGCTGGCCGGCGGGTCGCCGGCCTTCCACGCGAACCGGGTTTCGCGCCCGCGCCCAGCGATGACTGCGGAGTCGGCATGTCGGCGACGGTGCCAGCCGAACCGGCGACACCACGCTGCGCGACGCAGCGACAAAACGGGCGGGCAGAGCTTGCGCGGACGCCCGCCGTGGTATTCAATCGTCGATAATGAAAATCATGTTCAACTCGGCGGGCCGGCCGTGATGCCGGCGCCCGCATGGATGGCCTCGCCGCCGGAGGTGCATTCGGCGTTGTTGAGCGCCGGGCCGGGTCCGGGTCCGCTGCTGGCGTCGGCGGCGGCGTGGTCGGCGCTGAGTGTGGAGTACGCGGCGGTCGCCGATGAGCTGATGGCCGTGCTGGGGGCGGTGCAGGCCGGGGCGTGGCAGGGCCCGAGTGCGGATACCTATGTGGCGGCCCACGCGCCGTACCTGGCGTGGCTGACCCGGGCCGGAGCAGACAGCGCGGCGGCGGCAGACCAGAGTGCGACGGCGGCGGCGGCCTACACGGCCGCACTGGTGGCCATGCCGACCTTGCCGGAGCTGGCGACCAACCACGCCGTGCATGGAGTGTTGGTGGCGACGAACTTTTTTGGGATCAACACGATTCCGATTGCGGTCAACGAGGCCGACTATGCGCGGATGTGGGTGCAGGCGGCGACGACCATGGCGACCTATGAGGCGGTGGCGGGCTCGGCGGTGGCCTCGACACCACACACCGCCCCGGCGCCACAGATCGTCGAAGGGTCGTCCGGGCACGACCACGACCATGACCACGGGGAGGCCAGCGACTGGGATAACCAGGTCGCGCAGTGGTTGCGCTCGCTGACCGGGAGCCAGGTGGACTGGGATCCCACCGAGGGCACCGTCAACGGCGTGGGCTACGACGCCTACACCGATCCGAGCCAGTTGATGTACTGGGTGGTGCGGGCGCTGGAATTCAGCCAGGATTTCCAGCACTTCGGCAATCAGCTGCTCACTAATCCGGCCGGCGCCTTCCAGTACCTGGTCCAGTTGGCGCTGTTCGACTGGCCCACCCACATCGCCGAGATCGCCAGCTGGCTGGCCCAGTCGCCGCAGTTGGTGGCGCTGGCGCTGGGTGCGGCGGTGGCCCCGGCCGGCGCCGGCCTGGCCGGGCTGGCGGGGCTGGCGGGACTACCGCAGCCGGCGGTGCCGGTCCCCGCGTTGCCGGCCGAGGTGGGCGGGCACGCGTTGCCGGCGGTGGGCAGCGTCCCGCCCGCGCCGGCGGTTTCCGGAGCGGTCAACGCGTCGGCCCCGGCACCGCCGGCGCCGGCGAGTGCGGCCGCGGGGCCCGCATCGGCATCAGCCGCCCCGCCGGCGCCGGCCGGGGCGTCGTTCGTCCCGCCCTACCTGATCGGCGGGCCCGGCGTCGGGTCGGGCTCGGGGATGGGTGTCGCCGCGCGCGCGGCGCGCAAGGCCCCCGAACCCGACAGTGCCGCTGTGGCGGCGGCCGCGCGTGAGGCCAATCGGGAACGCGCCCAGGCCCGGCGCCGCCGGCGTGCCACCAAGCACGACCACGCCGATCAGTTCATGACGATGGGTGTGGGGGTCGATCCGGACTGGCAGCTGCCGGACGACGAGGAGGTTCTGGCCGCTGACCGCGGCGCCGGTCCGCTGGGCTTCGCCGGCAGCGTCGCCAAGGAACAACTCGCGGCGGCCGGGATGACCCGGCTGGCGGGGGCGTTCGGCGACGGGCCGCAGGAGCCGATGGTGCCGGGCAGCTGGGGACGAGACGACACCTCCGCCAATTCCCAAAAGTTCGGGTAGCCGAAAAACAAAGTTCCATGCATTAAACTCAGTCGCCGTGCCAGTGGTGTGGATGGCGTCGCCGCCGGAGGTGCATTCGGCGTTGTTGAGCGCTGGGCCGGGGGCCGGGCCGCTGTTGGCGGCGGCCGGGGCGTGGTCGTCGTTGAGCGCCGAGTACACCGCGGTGGCCGAGGAGTTGGCCGTTGTGGTGGCCTCGGTGCAGACCGGGGCGTGGCAGGGGCCGAGCGCGGAGTCCTATCTGGCTGCCCACACTCCGTACCTGGCCTGGCTGAACCAAGCCGGCGTGCACACTGCGGTGGCGGCCGCACAGTGCCAGACGGCGGCGGCGGCCTACAGCGCCGCGCTGGCGGCCATGCCGACACTGCCGGAGCTGGCCGCCAACCACGCCGCCCACGGCGTCCTGGTGGCCACGAATTTCTTCGGCATCAACACCATTCCGATCGCGCTCAACGAAGCCGACTACGTCCGGATGTGGGTGCAGGCCGCCACCACGATGGCGACCTATGAGGCGGTAGCGGGTTCGGCGGTGGCCGCCGGCCCGCACACCGGTGTGGCGCCCCAGATCCAACGGCCTGCTGCGGCGTCCGATCCGCCGCCGTCGCAGAATCCCCTGCAGGGGCTGCTCGACGCGCTCGAGCCGATCCTGAAAAGCCTCGGCATCCAGGACGGCGTCACCGCGCACGACCCGATGATCTCCAACGCCCTGACCACCGCCGTCTCCCATTTCCTGCAGAACTTCGGGATCAACTGGAACCCCGCCGCCGGAACCCTCAACGGTCATGTCTACGACTACTATTCGAATGCCGCTCAACCGATCTGGTATCTGGCGCGGTCCCTGGAACTGTTCGAGGACTTCCTCAACGTGGCCCAGAACCCGTCCCAGATCATCCCTGCGCTGCAATACATCGCGGCCCTGGCCCTGTTCGACTGGCCCACCCACATCGCCCAGTTGGCCACCACGATCAGCCAGTCCCCGGCGCTGCTGGCGGCCGCCGCGGGTGCCGTGGTGGCACCTGTCGGCTCGCTGGGCGGTCTGGCCGGTCTGGCCGCGCTGGGCGCGCCGGCGCCGCCGGCGGTCGCTACCGGCGCGCCGTTGCCCCCGACGATCACCGCCGAGGTGACCAGCGCCGTGGTCGGCCCGGCCGTGGCCGCGGCACCACCCCCGCCGCCCGCGCCTCCGCCGGCGTCCGCCGCCGCAGCAACACCGGCCGCGGCGGCGACTCCGCCGCCTGCACCGGCGCCTGCCGCCACCTTCGCGTTTCCCTACCTGGTCGGCGGCGGCCCGGGAATCGACTTCGGTTCGGGGCTGGGCGCGCGGGCCGGCGCCGCCGAGGGCGCCAAAAGGAAGACGCCCGCCCCGGAGGCCGCCTCGGCGGCGGCTGCCGCGGATGCCCGGCGGTCGGCTCGGCGCCGGCGGCGCAAGACCCGGCCGGGCCACGACGACGCGACCATGCGGCTCACCGTCGGCGTGGAACCGGACTGGGGCCCGACTACGGCATCGGATCACGGTGCCGGAGAACTGGGACACACCGGCGCCGTGCGCGACGACGACCTGGGCCGCGCGGCCGGGCTTACCCGGCTGGCCGGGGCGGAATTCGCCGAGAGCCCACGGCTGCCGCTGCTGCCCGGGGGCTGGAGGACCGACTAGGGCACCAACACGATCGAACCGGTGGTCTTGCGGGCCTGCAGATCTCGGTGTGCGTCGGCCGCCTCGGCCAGCGGGTAACGCTTGCTCACCGTCACCTCGATCGTGCCGTGCGCGATCGCGTCGAACAACTCTCCTGCGCGCCAGGAGAATTCCTGCTCGGAGCGGGTGAAGTGAGCCAGGTTCGGCCGGGTCAGGTACACCGACCCCGCAGCATTGAGCCGTTGCGGGTTCACCGGCGGCACCGGTCCGCTGGCCGCACCGAACAGCGCCAGGGTGCCCCGGACGGCGAGGCTGGCCAGACTGGCGTCGAACGTCGTGGCACCTACCCCGTCGTATACCGCGGCAGCCCCGGCGCCGTCGGTCAGCTCCCGGATCCGGGCGCCGAATACGGCCGCGTCGTCCGAGCCGGGGTAGTCGAGCACCTCGACGGCACCGGCCCGCCGGGACAATTCGGCCTTCGCCGCGCTCGACACCGTGGTGATCACCCGGGCGCCGAGTGCGGTGGCCCACTGGGTCAGGATCAGCCCCACTCCGCCCGCGCCGGCGTGCAACAGGACGGTGTCGCCGCGTTGTACCGGATACACCGACTTGATCAGGTAGTGCGCTGTCAGACCTTTGAGCAGTGCGGCCGCCGCCACGTCGGAGTCGACACCCGGCGGGACCGCCGCCACCAATGTTGCCGGCGCCGTGCAGTATTGCGCGTAAGCGCCGGTTGCGGCGGCAGTCACCACGCGATCGCCCACGCTGAGCGTCGTCACCCCCGGGCCGACCTCGGCCACGGTGCCCGCCGCTTCGTTGCCGAGCACGAACGGCAATTCGGCCGGGTAGGTCCCGGAGCGGAAATAGGTGTCGATGTAGTTGACCCCGACCGCCTCGGTCCGCAGCAACACCTCGCCGGCGGCGGGGGAGGGCTGCGCTGTGTCGACGAGGTTCAACACCTCCGGGCCGCCGGTCGCGGCGACTTCCACGGCGTACATGGTGACTATCATCTCCCAATGTGAGGTCTGCATGAAGCTGGCCCGGCCCGATATCCTCCACCCGCGCATCGTGTTGGCGGGCGATCCGCGGCGCGGGGGCGATGACGGTCCGGTCGCCGCCGAGGACGCGGGCCTGATCGCCGCGCTGCGGCACCGGGGGCTGCAGGCCCACCGGTTGGCCTGGGACGACCCGGCGACCCTCGAGGCGGACCTGGTGATCCTGCGTTCGTCCGGCGGCGGTCCGGACCGGCGCACCGAATTCGCGGCGTGGACGAAGCGGGTGCGCAACCTGTTGAATCCGCCGGAAGTGGTGGCGTGGAACTCCGGCCAACGCTACCTGGCCGACTTGCAGTGTGACGGCGTGCCGACGTCGCCCGGCGGGGCGAACCGGCAGACGGCGCTGGTGTTCTTCGGCGGCGGCCGGTCGCACGCGTTCGGCGCGGCCGGTACCGACCCCGACTTCGAGCTGTGGGACGTCGGCCGCGCCGCCCTGCGCGCGGCCGCGGAGCGCCTGAGTATCCGGATCGAGGAGCTGCTCTATGCCCGCGCCGAGGTGGCCGAAACTGCCGCGGGCGCGCGACTGGTCAGCCTGGATCTTGTTGCGCCGCAGCTGGGTTGGGCTGATATTGACGCCAGCGAACGTGACCGGGCGCAGCGTCGATTCGCCCTCGAGGTCGCCGCGGCGTTAGAGCGGCTCGGGTTCGGCCCGCTCGCGCAGCGACGCCCATAGCGCCGCGGTCGCGGCGGTGACCACCACCGCGCCCGCTACGTGCAGGGTGACCAGTACGGCGGGCACCCCGGTGAAATATTGGACGACGCCGATCAGTCCCTGCCCGAGGCTCAGGGCGATGACCACCACCAGCCGACGGGTCACCGGTTTCGCCGCCCGCACCGCAGCCAGCCCGAATGCCAGACCCGCCAGCAGCCCGAGGAAAGCGATCAGCAGGGACTCGTGCAGGTGGGCCAGCGTGGCCACCTCGACCTTGAGCCGGGCCACCGTGCGGGTGGCGCTCTTGTCGCCGGCGTGCGGTCCGGCGCCGGTCACCAGGGTGCCGGTCACCAGCACCGTGGCCAGCGTGACGGCGCACAGCGCGGTCAACCGGCGCAACGGCGCCGGAACCCGGTGACGCACCACGGCCGCGTTGCCGTCGGGTTCACCGACCTTCACATACAGCAGCACCGCCAGCCAGACCATCAGCATCGAGACCAGCAGGTGCACGGCCACCGTCCACCAGGCCAGCCCGGTGCGCACCGTGATACCGCCGATCACCGCCTGGAGCACCGTGGAGGCCGGCATCAACCAGGCGTAGGCCAGCACCTCGGTGCGCCGCCGCGCCCGGAGCACCGCGAGCACCGCCAGCGCCGAGGTGATGACCACCGCGAAGGTCACCATCCGGTTGCCGAACTCGATGGCCTGATGGATGCGCGGCACCTCCGAGACCGCCACCGGGACGTAACTGCCCGGGAAGCACTGCGGCCAGGTCGGGCAGCCCAGCCCGGAGGCGGTGACGCGGACGATCGCCCCGGTCACCGAGATGAAGCCCTGGGTGAAGACGACCGCGGCGGCCAGTAGCCGCTGGGTGCGCAGGCTCGGGTCCGGCAGCAGATCCACCAGGCGGATCAGGAATCGTCCCACGGTGGGGATCGTAGAGGATCGGTAACTACATCCCGTAGTAGGTCAGCTGAACCGGAACCAGCGCACCGCGCCGACCCCGGCCAGCAGGCCCCAGACCGCCACCACGGCGATGCCGAACCAGTCGAACGACACCGCCAGAGCTTGCGCCAGCGCCTCGGTGAGCGCCCCGGACGGGGTGAGCCGGGCGAGCCAGCGGACCGCGCCGGGCACCAGGTCGGTTTCCACCGTCAGCGCCGAGAATCCGCCGAACACGAACCACATCAGGTTGGCGACGGCCAGCACGATCTCGGCCCGCAGGCTGCCACCGAGCAGCAGCCCCAACGCCGCGAAGCACGCCGTCCCCAGCCCGATGACCACCGCACCCAGGCCCAGCCCGATCAGGGTCGGCCGCCAGCCCAGGGCGACGCCGATCAATCCGAGCAGCACCGACTGCAGCAGCACCACCGTCGCCACCGACAGTGACTTGCCGGTGATGACACCCCACACCGGCAACGCCGTGGCGCCCAGTCGTTTCAGGGCTCCGTAGCGGCGGTCGAAGGCCACCGCAATTGCCTGGCCGGTGAAGGCGGTGGCGATCACGGCCAACGACATGATCACCGGCAGCAGGGTGGTGGCGCGCTGGGCATGGCCCTCGCCGAAGGGGCCCAGCGGCAGCAGCGACATCCCGACCAGCAGCGTGATCGGGATGAACATCGTCAGCAGCAACTGCTCGCCGTTGCGCAACAGCAGGGTCAGTTCCAGCCGGTACTGCGCGGCGAGCATGGCCGGCACGCTGCTGGGCCGTGGATCGGGGGTGAAGGTGCCGGGCGGAAACGAGGTGGTCATGCGCGCAGCTCCCGCCCGGTCAGCTCCAAGAACACGTCCTCCAGGCTGCGCTGCTCCACCCGCAGCTGGGTGGCCAGCACGTCGAGACGGGCGCACCAGGCCGTCACGGTCGCCAGCACCTGCGGGTCCACCGGTCCTTCGACGAGGTATTCGCCGGGCTGCACCTCGCTGGCCCGGTAGCCCTCCGGCAACGCGGCGACCAGCAGCGACAGATCCAGGCGCGGGGGTGCGGTGAACCGCACCTGCCCCTGGGCGCCGCTACGGGTCAATTCCGCGGGCGTACCGGCGGCAACCGCCGCCCCGTGGTCGATGATCAGCAGCCGGTCGGCGAGTTCCTCGGCCTCCCGCAGGTGGTGCGTGGTCAACACCACGGTCACGCCGTCGCGGCGCAGCGCGTCGATGAGCTCCCACACCAGCAGGCGCGCGTGAGCGTCCATCCCGGCGGTGGGCTCGTCGAGGAACACCAGCTCCGGGCGGCCGACCAGGGCACAGGCCAGGGCGAGCCGCTGCTGTTGCCCGCCCGAGAGCCTGCGGTAGGTGGTGCGGGCCGCGTCGGTGAGGCCCAGGGTGTCGAGCAGCCACTGCGGGTCCAGCGGGTTCGCCGAATACGACGCCACCAGCTTGAGCATCTCGCCCGCACGGGCTGCCGGGTAGCCGCCGCCGCCCTGCAGCATGACGCCGATGCGTTCCCGCAGCCGGTCGTTGTCGGCGATCGGGTCCAGCCCGAGTACTTCGATGGTGCCGGCGTCGGGGCGTACGAAGCCCTCGCACATCTCGACCGTCGTCGTCTTGCCGGCGCCGTTCGGGCCGAGCAGCGCGAATACCTCGGCGGTATGCACCTCGAGATCAAGGCCGGCGACCGCTTCGGTCGCCGAGGGGCCGGCCCCGTAACGTTTGCGCACCCCGCGCAACCGCACGGCGACAGCTGAGTTCACGGAGAATCAGCGTAAGCGTCGGCGACGGCGGCGGGCCGCGGGGTGGGGTTCGGCGGCGGCTCACCGCCCGGGCGGCCGGGCTCGGCGGGCAACTGCCGCCACGGCAGGTGCCGGTAGGTCAGCAGGAACAGCGCCAGCACCACGACGGCGCTGGCCAGGGTCGCGTCCACGATCTGGAACAACGCGAAGCGGTCGCCGTTGGCGGTCGGGCCGAAGATTCCGACCACCAGCGTCACCGCGATCACCGCGACCCTAAAGCTCGGGCGGGTCGCCCAGGCGGCGAGCGGGATGATCGCCCACAGCAGATACCACGGCTGGACCACCGGGAACAGCAACACCGTGATGCCCAGCGCGACGCCGAGCCCGCCGACCGGATGCAGCCGGCCCTGAAACACCACCAGCAGCAGCCAGAACACCATCACCGCGATGATCAGCACACCGATGCCACGCGTCAGCGAGAGCACCGCGGTGGTGTGATCACCCAGGCCCAGCAGGATTCCCACCTGGCCGGTGCCGAGCGCCAGCAGGGTCGGGGGCGACATCCAGCTGCGGACCACGTTGGCGGTGCCGAGGGTGAAGACCCAGCCGAAGCCCAGCCCACTGGCCCAACCGATCACAGCCATCACCGCCACCGCCAGGGCGCTGCTGCCGGCCCCGGCGAGCAGAAATGCCCGCAGGTCGCCGCCCCAGCGCCAGCCCAGCGCCATCGCCACGAAGCCGAGTGCCAGCAGTGACGGCAGCTTGACCTGCGACGACATCGTGATCAGTACCGCGCCGGCGAACAACTCGGCCAGCGGAATCCAGTCCCGCGGGGGTCGCCGCAGACCCGGCAGCAGCGGTTTGGCCGCGGTGACCCCGCGCAGGGCGAACTCCGTGCCGGTCAGCATCAGGCCCAGCATCAGTGCCTCGTTGTGGATACCGGCGACCAGGTGCATCAACAGCAGCGGGTTGGCCGCTCCCAGCCACAGCGCGCTGACCTCGGCCACCCCGCAGCGCGCCGCCAGACGCGGCACGGCCCACACGATCAGCCCGACGCCGACCAGGACCACCACCCGGTGGAACAACACCGCGGTGACGATGTTCTCCCCGGTCAGCGCCGAGATTCCCCGGCCGATCCACAGGAACAGCGGCCCGTAGGGAGCCGGGGTCTCCCGCCACAGGCTGGGCACCGAAAGGGTGAACACGTGGTCCAGGCCCAGGGCCGGCGCCGGGCCCACCCGGTAGGGGTCCAGGCCCAGCCGGGAGATCTGACTCTGCGCCAGGTAGGAGTAGACGTCCTTGCTGTACATCGGCGGGGCGACCAGCAACGGCAGCATCCACAGCAGCAGGGTGCGGTCGAGTTGGCTGCGCGACATCCGCCGGTTGCCCGCCGGGCGCGACGACAACGCGAAGCGGCCCAGCATCAGCCAGGCCAACGCCATCATCACCGCCCCGGTGGTGGTCATGGTCAGCGCCACCGTCTGAAGACGGGACGGCAGGTTCAGCAGCCGTACCCCGAAGGTGGGGTCCTGGATCACCGGTCGTGCCCCAGCCCCGAGCGCACCGATCGCCATCAGCACGGTGCCGCTGGCGCCGAACAGCCGGGTGCGCTGCAGGGCGACCAGTTCGGCGTGGTTGAGGGGGGCGCCGACGGTGCGCTCGTCGCCGTGCAGGTGCGCGATCGACGTGCTCAGCGAGTGCCGGCGGACTGCCATCCCAGCAGCGTAACGGCCCCCCGACGAAACCCTGCCGAACTCCTCGGGCCCCGCCCGCAGGTTGCGCGCTGTGACCAGCGCAACTGCCGTTTCGGGCCGAACTGAGGTAACCCTGCCTAGACCCGGCCGCGGAATTGCGTCACACTGGTGTTGTGAAAATAGATGCTGAGGCGAACGCCGCCACCGAATCCGCCGGGCAACGACCCGGCGGTGCGGTTTCGGCTGCGTCTCAGCCGGCGGCCGACCTCATCGGCGGCCATGACTCACCCGAGGGCCGCACCCGCCACGCGGTGGTGCGCCTGCTGATGGAATCCGGATCCATCACCGCCGGCGAGATCGGCGCCCGGTTGGGGCTCTCGGCCGCCGGGGTGCGGCGCCACCTCGACGCCCTGATCGAGATGGGTGACGCAGAGGCGCATGCGCCGGCGTCCTGGCAGCAGGTGGGCCGCGGGCGGCCGGCCAAGCGGTTCCAGCTCACCGCCGCGGGCCGGGGCAAGCTCGGCCACCGCTACGACGACCTCGCGGTGGCCGCGATGCGCCAGCTGCGCGAGATCGGCGGTGAGGACGCGGTGGTCGCGTTCGCCCGTCAGCGCATCGACACCATCCTGTCCGAGGTCGCGGCCGTCGCCGCCGGCGACGACACCGACGCCGACGAGGACCTGGAGGCGACCGCGGAACGGATCGCCGTGGCGCTGACCGAGGCCGGCTTCGCCGCCTCCACCGCACGAGTGGACGGCGGTGTGCCGGGGGTGCAGATTCTGCAGCATCATTGCCCGGTGGCCAACGTCGCCAAGGAGTTCCCGGAGCTGTGCCGGGCAGAGCGGCAGGCCATGGCCGAAGTGCTGGGCACCCACGTGCAGCGGCTGGCGACCATCGCCGACGGCGGCTACGTCTGCACCACCCATGTACCGCTGACCAACAAGACGGCCAAGTCCGGCCGGGCCGGCACGACCACCAAGGCCGGCAGGGCCGGTACCGCCGAAAAACAGCACTAGCCGCACCGATCGACCTTCGGCGCACAGCCTGCGCCGAAGCCATCACGAGCACTGAAGGAGCGTCACCATGACACTCACGCCGGAGGCCACCGCAACAGTGGCGGAGCCGAGTACCCAGGACGAGACGATCGCGTCGCTGGGCAGCTACGAATACGGTTGGGCGGACAGCGACGCCGCCGGTGCCGCCGCCCAGCGTGGCATCTCCGAGGATGTCGTGCGCGACATCTCCGCGAAGAAGAACGAGCCGGAGTGGATGCTTGAGGCCCGGCTGCGCGCGTACCGGACGTTTCTGAAAAAGCCGATGCCCAACTGGGGCGCGGATCTGTCCGGGATCGACTTCGACAACATCAAGTACTTCGTCCGGTCCACCGAGAAGCAGGCTCAGACCTGGGAAGACCTGCCCGAGGACATCCGTAACACCTACGACCGGCTGGGCATCCCGGAGGCCGAGAAGCAGCGATACATCGGCGGGGTGGCCGCCCAGTACGAGTCCGAGGTGGTTTATCACAAGATCCGCGAGGACCTGGAAGCCCAGGGCGTGATCTTCCTCGACACCGACACCGCGTTGAAAGAACACCCGGAGTTGTTCCGGGAGCACTTTGCCACCGTGATCCCGGCCGGGGACAACAAGTTCTCCGCGCTCAACACCGCCGTGTGGAGTGGCGGATCGTTCATCTACGTGCCCAAGGGGGTGCACGTGGACATTCCGCTGCAGGCCTACTTCCGGATCAACACCGAGAACATGGGCCAGTTCGAGCGCACCCTGATCATCGTCGACGAAGACGCCTATGTGCACTACATCGAGGGCTGCACCGCGCCGGTGTACTCGAGCGACTCGCTGCACTCGGCGGTGGTGGAGATCATCGTCAAGCCGCGGGGCCGGTGCCGCTACACCACCATCCAGAACTGGTCGGTCAACGTCTACAACCTGGTCACCAAGCGGGCGCGAGCCGAAGAGGGCGCCACCATGGAATGGGTCGACGGCAACATCGGCTCGAAGGTCACCATGAAGTACCCGGCGGTGTGGATGACCGGTGAGCACGCCAAGGGCGAGGTGCTCTCGGTGGCGTTCGCCGGCGAGGACCAGCACCAGGACACCGGCGCCAAGATGCTGCACCTGGCGCCCAACACGTCGTCCAACATCGTGTCGAAGTCGGTGGCGCGCAGCGGCGGCCGATCCTCCTATCGGGGCCTGGTGGAGATCCACAAGGGCGCGCACGGGGCGAAGTCGAGCGTGAAGTGTGACGCGCTGCTGGTCGACGACGTCAGTCGCAGTGACACCTACCCCTACGTCGACATCCGCGAGGACGACGTCACCGTGGGCCACGAGGCCACCGTGTCCAAGGTCAGCGAGAACCAGCTGTTCTACCTGATGAGCCGCGGCGTGACCGAGGACGAGGCGATGGCGATGGTGGTGCGCGGCTTCGTCGAGCCGATCGCCAAGGAACTGCCGATGGAGTACGCGCTGGAACTCAACAAGCTGATCCAGCTGCAGATGGAAGGGTCGGTGGGCTAGTGACTTCGACCGATCTGAGGTCCGCCTCCACGACCAACCTCACCGAGGCGGCCGAAGGCGTCAACAAGGGCGCCCAGTTCACCTCGTTCGACGTGGACGCCTTCGAGGTGCCGCACGGTCGCGACGAGGCATGGCGGTTCACCCCGCTGCGCCGGCTGCGCGGCCTGCACGACGGCTCCGCGGTCGCCGACGCATCGGCGACGATCGAGGTGTCGGCGGACGCGGCGGTGCGGACCGAGACCGTCGCGCGCGGCGACGACCGCCTGGGTGCGGCGGGTGTTCCCGCAGACCGTATTGCCGCCCAAGCCTTCTCGGCGTTCCAGGAGGCGACGGTGGTCACCGTGCCCAAGGACACGAGCGTCGAGGAGCCGATCACCATCACCGTCACCGGTCCCGGCGCGGGTGCGACGGCCTACGGGCATCTGCAGCTACGCGCCGAGGAACTGTCGCGTGCGACGGTCGTGATCGATATCAGGGGCAGCGGAACCTTCGCCGACAACGTCGAATTCGTCGTCGGTGACGCCGCGCAGCTGACCGTGGTGTGGATCGCCGACGCGGCCGCGGACCTGGTGCACGTCAGCATGCACCACGCGGCGCTGGGCAAGGATGCGGTGCTGCGCCACACCGCCGTCCAGCTGGGCGGCGAGTTGGTACGGCTGACCGGCCGGATCCGGTTCGACGGCCCGGGCGGTGACGCCGAGCTGCTCGGCCTGTACTTCGCCGATGACGGCCAGCACCTGGAATCGCGGCTACTGATCGACCACAGCCGGCCCAACTGCCGCTCCAACGTGCTCTACAAGGGTGCGCTGCAGGGCGACCCCGAGTCGGCACTGCCGGACGCTCGCACCGTCTGGGTCGGCGACGTGCTGATCCGCGCAGAAGGCGTCGGCACCGACACCTTCGAGGTGAACCGCAATCTGGTGCTGGCCGACGGCGCCCGGGCGGATTCGATCCCCAACCTGGAGATCGAGACCGGCGAGATCATCCAGGCCGGCCATGCCAGTGCGACCGGGCGCTTCGACGACCTGCAGTTGTTCTATCTGCAGGCCCGCGGCATTCCGGAGGACCAGGCCCGGCGCCTGATCGTGCGGGGTTTCTTCGGCGAGATCATCTCCAGAATCCCCGTGTCGTTCGTGCAGGAGCGCCTCACCGAAGCCGTCGAGCGTGAACTCGCGGTCACCGAGAACAAGTAACCACCAAGACATTAAGGACACGGATCACCAATGAGCACACTGGAAATCAAGGGACTGCACGTGAGTGTCTCGCCGGGCGGCGTCGGCGACGATGCAACGGCGTCGATCCCGATCCTGCACGGCGTCGACCTGACGGTGAACTCCGGTGAGACGCATGCCCTGATGGGGCCGAACGGGTCGGGCAAGTCCACCCTGTCGTACGCGATCGCCGGGCACCCCAAATACACCGTGACGTCGGGGACGATCACCCTCGACGGCCAGGACGTGCTGGAGATGACCGTGGACGAACGAGCCCGCGCCGGTCTCTTTCTGGCCATGCAGTATCCGGTCGAAGTGCCCGGGGTGTCGATGTCGAACTTCCTGCGTACCGCGGTGACCGCGATGCGCGGTGAGGCCCCGAAGCTGCGCGCCTGGATCAAGGAGCAGCGCGCGGCGTTCACCGAGCTGGACATCGATTCCGGTTTCGCCGAGCGCAATGTCAACGAAGGCTTCTCCGGCGGGGAGAAGAAGCGCCACGAGATCCTGCAGCTGAGTCTGCTCAAGCCCAAGATCGCGATTCTCGACGAGACCGACTCCGGCCTGGACGTCGACGCGCTGCGGGTGGTCAGCGAAGGGGTGAACCGTTACCAGCAGGCCGAGAACGGCGGCGTGCTGCTGATCACGCACTACACCCGCATCCTGCGTTACATCCAGCCGCAGTTCGTGCATGTCTTCGCCGGTGGGCGCATCGTCGAGTCGGGTGGTCCGGAACTCGCCAACGAGCTCGAGGAACACGGCTACGAGCGTTTCACCGAGCAGGCCTCGGCGGGAGCCTGACATGACACTGTCGGTCAGCCGTCCGGCGGCGCCGGACCTGGATGCGATTCGGGCGGACTTCCCGATCCTGAATCGCGTCATGCGCGGCGGAAACCGGCTGGCCTATCTCGATTCCGGCGCCACCTCGCAACGTCCGCTGCAGGTGCTGGACGCCGAGCGCGAGTTTCTGCTGAACTCCAACGGCGCGGTGCACCGCGGGGCGCACCAGCTGATGGAGGAGGCCACCGACGCCTACGAGGACGGCCGCTGCGCCGTCGCGCGCTTCGTCGGGGCCGACCCGGACGAACTGGTGTTCACCAAGAACGCCACCGAATCGCTGAACCTGGTGTCCTATGCGCTCGGTGACGATCGGTTCGAGGCCGCGGTCGGTCCGGGCGACGTCATCGTCACCACCGAGCTGGAGCATCATGCCAACCTGATTCCGTGGCAGGAGCTGGCGCGGCGCACCGGCGCCACACTGCGCTGGTACGGCGTGACCGACGACGGGCGGATCGACCTGGACTCGCTGAAACTCGACGAGCGTGTCAAAGTCGTTGCTTTCAGCCATCATTCGAACGTCACCGGCGCGTTGGCGCCGGTCGCCGAGCTGGTGGCGCGGGCCAGGTCGGTGGGTGCGTTCACGGTGCTGGACGCCTGCCAATCGGTGCCGCACCAGCCGGTCGACCTGCACGGACTGGATGTCGACTTCGCCGCGTTCTCCGGCCATAAGATGCTGGGCCCCAACGGAATCGGGGTTCTCTACGGCCGTCGTGAGCTGTTGGCGGCACTGCCGCCGTTCCTCACCGGTGGATCGATGATCGAGACCGTGACGATGTTGACGAGCACCTACGCACCGCCGCCGCAACGTTTCGAGGCCGGCACACCGATGACCTCGCAGGTGGTCGGGCTGGCCGCGGCCGCGCGCTACCTGGACGCGATCGGGATGGACGTCGTGGAAGCCTACGAACGCGAACTGGTGGCCGCCGCCCTGGACGGGCTCGCCGGCATCGACGGGGTGCGCATCGTCGGGCCGACGACGATGACCGACCGCGGGTCGCCGGTCTCGTTCGTGATCGACGGCGTGCACGCCCATGACGTCGGCCAGGTGCTCGACGACGACGGTGTCGCGGTGCGGGTGGGTCACCACTGCGCAATGCCGTTGCACCGCAGGTTCGATGTGGCGGCCACCGCTCGGGCGTCGTTTGCGGTGTACAACACCCACGACGAGGTCGAGCGGCTGCTGGGGGGGATCCGCCGGGCCGTGAAATTCTTCGGCGGGGCGTGAGACGTGCGACTCGAGCAGTTCTATCAGGAAGTGATCCTCGATCACTACAAGCATCCCCAGCACCGCGGCCTGCGGGAGCCGTACGGAGCCGAGGTGCACCACGTCAACCCGACCTGCGGCGATGAGCTGACCCTGCGGGTGGCGCTGTCGGGCGACGGTGAGCAGATCGCCGACGTCTCCTACGACGGGCAGGGCTGCTCGATCTCCCAGGCGGCGACCTCGGTGCTGGCCACCCAGGTGATCGGAACGACGGTGACGCAGGCTTTGACGACCTTCGACGCGTTCCACGAGATGGTGTCGTCGCGGGGGACCGTCGAGGGTGACGAGGAGGTGCTCGGCGACGGGATCGCGTTCGCCGGGGTGTCGAAGTATCCGGCGCGGGTCAAGTGCGCGCTGCTCGGCTGGATGGCGTTCAAAGACGCGTTGGCGCAGGCTCTCGCGAAGACAGCGGAACAACCACTGGCGTCCGTCAGTGCGACAACTCAGGAGATGAAGCAATGAGCGAAACCGGACCGGAGGAACTGCTCGCCGAGGTCGAGGAGTCGATGCATGATGTCATCGACCCCGAGATCGGCATCAACGTCATGGATTTGGGGCTGGTCTACGATTTGGCGATCCGCCAGGACGAGGACGGTGCCGCCGCCGTCGTGACCATGACGCTCACCTCGCCGGCCTGCCCGCTGCAGGACATGATCGCCGAGCAGGTCGAGAACGCGACGGTGGGCGCGGGCCTGGTCAAAAAGCTCGACCTGTCCTGGGTCTGGGAGCCGGCCTGGGGCCCGGACAAGATCACCGACGAGGGACGCGAGATGATGCGCGCTGTCGGCTTCACGGTCTGAGGGAGCCGGCCGCGTGTTCTGGCTGTGCAGGACATGCGGCGTCGAGCACGACGCCACGCCGGAGGTCTGCACCATCTGCGCCGACGAGCGGCAGTGGGTGCCGGCCGAGGGCCAGCAGTGGGCGACGCTGGAGGAGTTGGCCGCCGAGGGCGTCCGGTCCACGGTCGCCGTCCTCGAACCCGGGCTGATCGCCCTCGGCAGCACTCCGCCGCTGGGCATCGGTCAGCTGGGCAAGCTGGTGTGCACCGCGGGCGGGAACGTGCTGTGGGATCCCTCGGGCTTCCTCGACGATGCCGCGGTGGCCGCGGTGACCGAGCACGGCCCGCTCGTGGGGATCGTCGCGAGCCACCCGCACATGTTCGGCGCCCAGGTCCAGTGGAGCCGCCGGCTCGGCGGGGTGCCGGTGTATGTCAACGCCGCCGACGCGCAATGGGTGATGCGGCCCGACCCGGTGATCAGCTACTGGTCAGACCGCTTGAGGCTCACACCGACGCTGACCGCGGTGCAGGTCGGGGGTCATTTCCCCGGCAGCGCGGTGGCCTGCTGGGAGGACGGCGCCGACGGGCGCGGTGTACTGCTGGTCGGCGACACCATCTTTCCGAACCCGGACCGGCGTACGGTGGCCTTCCTGCGCAGCTATCCGAATCGGATTCCGTTGTCGGCCGCGGTGGTGCAGCGCATGGCCGACACCCTCGCCGGGCTGCGCTTCGACCGGATCTACGGGCTGTTGGCCAATACCATCGACACCGGCGGTGCGGCGGCGGTCCGATTCTCCGCCGACCGCCATGCCGCCTGGGTGCGCGGCGACTACGACGACCTGACGTGATCCGGCCCGAACGGCCGGGTGGCCGGGTGCGTGGCGGTCGCTGACATACTCGTCGCGTGAACCGCGTAAGGCCCCCGGCGGCGGTCGACTGCGACTGAGAAGAGCGGACAGGGTGACGACGAGCAGGCGACGGTTCATGGCCGGGATGGCGGCTGCGGCGGCCGGTACGGCCGTCGGCGGTCTCGCCGGGTGTACGTCGCGGGGGCCCGGGGCCGACACCATCTTCATCGGTGGCCCGGTGGTCACGGTGGCGCCGGGGGCGCCCGAGGCCGAAGCGCTCGCGGTCACCGGCGCCCGGATCAGCAGGGTCGGCACCGCCGAAGACGTGCTGCGGCTGCGGGGATCGGAGACCACCGTGGTCGACCTGCGCGGCCGGGCGTTGCTGCCGGCGTTCGTGGAACCGCATGGTCACCCGTTCGAGATGGGCACCACCCTGGCCCCGCCGGCCATCGACGTGCGTCCCTTCACGGTCTCGACCGCCAGCGGCGTGTTCGAGAAGCTGACCGAGGCCGTGGCCGACACCCCCAAAGGGCAGCCGATCCTGCTCAACGGCGTGGACCCGCTGCTGCAGACCGGGCTGGGGTCGTTCACCCGCACCGAGCTGGACCGACTGGCGCCGCACAACCCCGTGGTGATCATCACCAACAGCGGCCACGCCGGCTATGGCAATACCGCCGCGTTCGCCGCGGCCGGGATCACCAAGACCACCCCCAACCCGCTCGGTGCGCAGTATCTGCACGGGCCCGACGGGCAGCTGACCGGCGAGGTGCGCGAGGCGGCGGCGCTGATGGCGCTGACCGCGCCGTTCTCCGGTGCGATCATGGCCAACGCCGGCGACAACCTGCGCTGGGCCTACGCTCAGCTGGCCCGCGCGGGTATCGCGACCGCAACCGAGCATTCCTACGACGCGCGTTCGCAATCCGAGGTCTTCGGAAAGTTGGCCCAGCAGGCCGACTGCGCGGTGCGGGTCCGTGCCTACGAGATCGGCACCCCTGAGCTGGCCGACGACCCGAACAACGTGCGCGGCAAGCGGGCCGGTGCCGACGTGCTGTTCGACAAGATCGGGATGAAGATCTGGGCCGACGGATCGCCATGGCAGGGCAACATCTTCACCACGTTCCCGTACCTGAACAACGCGACCACCGCGGGGATGGGGCTGGGTCGCGACCACCGCGGCGGGATGAACTACACCCCCGAACAGATCCAGCAGCTGGCAACGGCTTTCATCGATCAGCGTTGGCAGGTCTCCTGCCACGTGCACGGTGATGCCGCCATCGATGTCGTCATGGACGCCTTCGAGCAGGCGCGGGTGTCCCCGGCGCTGCGGCCACGGCTTGAACACGTCGGGGCCATGCGGCCCGATCAGTTCGCCCGGGCCGCGCACCTGGGCGTCACCCCGAGCCTGTTCATCGAGCACATCTATTTCTGGGGAGATGTGTTGGTGGACAAGTTGTTCGGTTCCGATCACGGGGCGCACTGGATGTCGGCGCGTTCGGCTTTCGATGCGGGGCTGCGCGTCTCGTTTCACAACGACGGCACCGTCACCCCGCCCGACCCGATCGGCAACATCGCCACCGCGGTGAACCGCATCGCCAAGGGCAGCGGCCGGGTACTGGCCCCTGAACAGCGGATCGGCGTCGACGAGGCGCTTCGGGCGCAGACCATCAACGCCGCCTGGCAGCTGCGGCTGGACACCGAGATCGGCAGCCTGGAAGCCGGCAAGTACGCCGATCTGGTGGTGCTCTCGCGCAACCCACGGCGTATCCCGCCGGCCGACCTTCGCGACGTCGCGGTCGAGGCGACCTATCTGATGGGGCGACAGACCTACGGCAAGGTGCTGGGGTAAGCGACTTACATCGCCGGTTCGGGGCAGGCGTCGCCGTCGGGCGCCCAGACCGAGATCCTGGTCGCCTGCAGCACGCCGTTACCGTCCTTCTCGCCGCGGGCGGCGACGCACTTGCCGTCACTGATCACCCCGGCGCCGACGGTGACCATCCTGCGCAGGTGGGTGTCGTCGTTGACCGTCACGGTGGTCTGCCCGTTCGCGCCGGTCACGGTGATGGTGTCGCCGGCCACGGAGTCGACGACCCCGCGGACCCCGCGATGCGGAGCGGGCGGGGCGGGGGCGTCGGCGGCAGCGGCCGGCCGCTGCGGGCACTTGCCGTCGATCGGGGTGCTGATCGCCACCCACTTCGCGGTGATGGCGCCGCTGTCTGCCGGGGCGCTGCCCGGGGCGGCGCCGGCCTTGATGCAGGTGCCGGCGGTGATCTCGCCGAGCTGCGCCGGTACCGGCTCGACGATGCGGGTGGAGTCACTGAAGGCGACGGTGGCGGAGCCGGCGGGCCTGGCCACCTCGAAAGTGCTGCCGGTCACCGAGGACACCGGGCCGATCACCCGGTCGCCCTCGGCGTGGGCCGATGCCGGGACGAACAGGGCCGCAGCGAACAGCGCTGCGGCACCGGTGAGCGTGCAGAGCGCCGGTGCAGCGGTACTGGGGAGGGCAGACATCAGCAGTTCTCCGATCGTCGAGGTCGGCGACGGGTGTGTCGCCGGACACGTGTTACCACCGTCAATGGCCGAGTTAGCGCACAGCTAGGTCTACGCTATGAGCCCGCTGTGTAAGCTACTCCGTCCTTGCCCGGTCGCAGCCGGGAACACCACGGGGAGTCCGGGCGTTGGGGCAATCATGGCAACTCAAGACCTCACCGCGGCGAAGTTCGAAGAAACCATCGCCGACAACGACATTGTCCTGGTCGATTTCTGGGCCTCCTGGTGCGGGCCGTGTAAATCCTTCGCACCGACGTTCGAGTCCGCCTCGGAGAACCACCCCGACGTGGTGTTCGCCAAGGTCGACACCGAGGCCGAGCAGCAGCTGGCCGCCGCCGCCCAGATCCGGTCCATCCCCACGCTGATGGCGTTCAAGAAGGGCACGCTGGTGTTCAACCAGGCCGGCGCGCTACCCGCCGCGGCGCTGGAGCACCTGGTCCAGCAGGTCAAGGATCTCGACATCGACGCAGCGGTGGCCGCACAACAGCAGGCGTCGCAGGACAAGCCCGAGCAGGTCTGATCCGCGGCACGCGATAGCGTGCAGCGGTGACCACCGCATCGCACAACGGCTCCGAATTCGTCCTCGTCGAACGCCCGCGTCCGCAGGTCGCCCTGATCACGCTGAACCGCCCGGAGCGGATGAACTCGATGGCGTTCGACGTGATGGTGCCGCTGCGTGATGTCCTGGCGCAGATCAGCTACGACAACTCGGTGCGGGTGGTCGTGCTCACCGGGGCGGGGCGGGGATTCTCCTCGGGCGCCGACCACAAGTCGGCCGGTTCGGTGCCGCACGTGGCCGGACTGACCCGGCCGAGTTTCGGGTTGCGATCGATGGAACTGCTCGACGACATCATCCTGTCGCTTCGGCGCCTGCACCAGCCGGTGATCGCGGCGGTCAACGGCGCGGCGATCGGCGGCGGCCTGTGCCTGGCGCTGGCGGCCGACATCAGGGTCGCCGCGACGGACGCTTATTTCCGGGCGGCCGGGATCAACAACGGCCTGACCGCCAGCGAACTGGGGCTGAGTTATCTGCTGCCGCGGGCGATCGGGGCGTCGCGGGCGTTCGAGATCATGCTCACCGGACGCGACGTCGACGCCGCCGAGGCCGAGCGGATCGGTCTGGTCTCCCGGGTGGTCGAGTCGGCGGATCTCCTGGACACCTGCTATGACCTGGCCGAGCGGATCGCCGGATTCTCCCGGCCGGGTACCGAACTGACCAAGCGGACTCTTTGGAGCGGACTCGATGCCGGTAGTCTGGAGGGGCACATGCAGGCCGAGGGGCTCGGACAGCTCTATGTGCGCCTGTTGACCAGCAACTTCGAGGAAGCCGTCGCTGCGCGCGCCGAGAAGCGCCCACCGGTCTTCACCGACGACAAGTAATCGACTCAGGAGTATGCGCGCCCGTGATCACCGCAACGGACCTCGAGGTCCGCGCCGGAGCGCGCACGCTGCTCGACTCGGTCGGATCGGTGTTGCGGGTGCAACCCGGCGACCGGATCGGCCTGGTCGGCCGCAACGGCGCCGGTAAGACCACCACGCTGCGCATCCTCGCCGGTGAGGGCGAGCCCTACGCGGGCACCATCACCCGCACCGGCGATGTCGGCTATTTGCCGCAGGATCCCCGCGAAGGCAACCTCGACGTCTTGGCGCGTGACCGGGTGCTGTCGGCACGCGGCCTCGACACGATCCTGGCCGATTTGGAGAAGCAGCAGGTGCTGATGGCCGAGGTCGTCGACGACGCCGCGCGGGACCGCGCCATCCGCCGCTACGGCCAACTCGAGGAGCGGTTCGCCGCGCTGGGCGGCTATGCCGCCGAGAGCGAAGCGGGCCGGATCTGCACCAGTCTGGGCCTGCCGGAGCGGGTGCTGACTCAGCCGCTGCGCACCCTCTCGGGCGGCCAGCGCCGCCGGGTGGAGTTGGCTCGCATCCTGTTCGCGGCGGGCGAGGGCGGTTCCGGCGGCGCCGGCGCGGGCACCACCCTGCTGCTCGACGAACCGACCAACCACCTCGACGCCGATTCGATCGGCTGGCTGCGCGACTTCCTGAAGAGCCACAGCGGGGGACTGGTGCTGATCAGTCACGACGTGGATCTGCTGGCCGACGTGGTCAACCGGGTCTGGTTTCTCGACGCGGTACGCGGTGAGGCCGACGTCTACAACATGGGCTGGCAGAAGTACCTCGACGCCCGGGCCACCGATGAGCAGCGGCGCCGCCGGGAACGGGCCAACGCCGAACGCAAGGTCGCCGCACTGCGCACCCAGGCTGCAAAGCTGGGCGCGAAAGCCACGAAAGCCGTTGCAGCGCAGAATATGCTGCGTCGTGCCGACCGGATGCTGGCCGCGCTGGACGAGGAACGCGTCGCCGACAAGGTCGCCAGGATCAAGTTTCCGACTCCGGCCGCGTGCGGTAAGACCCCGCTGATGGCCAGCGGCCTGACCAAGATGTACGGCTCGCTGGAGGTGTTCAGCGGGGTGGACCTGGCCATCGACCGGGGTTCGCGGGTGGTCGTGCTGGGCCTCAACGGTGCGGGCAAGACCACGCTGCTGCGGGTGCTGGCCGGGGTTGAGATCCCCGATGCCGGGCAGCTCGAGCCCGGGCACGGCTGCAAGATCGGCTATTTCGCCCAGGAGCACGACACCATCGACAATGCGGCGACGGTGTGGGAGAACACCGTTCACGCCGCCCCCGACACCTCCGAGCAGGATCTGCGCGGCCTGCTCGGCGCGTTCATGTTCACCGGGCCGCAGCTGGATCAACCGGCCGGGACACTGTCCGGCGGTGAGAAGACCCGGCTGGCGCTGGCCGGGCTGGTGGCCTCGACCGCGAACGTGTTACTGCTCGACGAGCCGACCAACAACCTCGACCCGGCCTCGCGCGAGCAGGTACTCGACGCGTTGCGCAGCTACACCGGGGCCGTCGTGCTGGTCACCCACGACCCGGGTGCGGCCGAGGCGCTCGACCCGCAGCGGGTGGTGCTGCTGCCCGACGGCACCGAGGACCATTGGTCGGCCGATTACCGCGATCTGATCGAGCTGGCATAGCGGAGGGTCGCGGTACGCCTGCATTTTCCGCCAAAGCCGCCCGGTATCGCCGACGCCTTCCTACGCTGAACCCGTTGGTACGGCGAGGGGATGGTGAGGGGACGTGGCGATGACGAAACCGGACAAGCTGCGCGATCGACAGCTCGTCGAGTTGCGCAACGCCTACGAGCGCGGGGCCAGCATCCGCACCCTGGCGGTGTCCACCGGGCGATCGTACGGATCGGTGCACAGCATGCTGCGGGAGTCGGGTGTGGCGATGCGCAGCCGCGGCGGGCCCAATCACCGCACCCGGCCCACCTAGCCCCCCGTCCGGCGAGCGTGCGTGTCTGCACGCGACACAGCGGCGGTGAGTGGCATTGTGTGCACGTTCGCGCCGGGCGGGGGAGCCGAAATCAGCGCTGCCGCACCGAATCCTCCACCAGATCAAGCACCGCCGACAGCCGCCGGGGATCCTCGCCCGAGGCCAGCCGCGCCACCAGGCCGTCGAGCACCAGGTCCAGATAAGTGTGCAGGACGTCGGCCGGAACGTCGTCGCGCAGTCGGCCGGCCTGCTTCTGCCGATGGAGCCGATCCGTTGTCGCAGCTGACAATTCGGCTGAGCGCTCCGCCCAGCCGCGGCTGAACTCGGGGTCGTGGCGCAGTTTGCGCGCGATCTCCAGCCGGGTGGCCAGCCAGTCGTACTGCTCCGGCGCGGCCAGCATGTCCCGCATCACGCCGATCAGGCCGGACCGGGCGGCCACCTCCGCCATCTGCGCGGCATCCTCTTGGGCGAGCTCGAAGAACAGGGTGTCCTTGTCGCGGAAGTGGTGGAAGATCGCGCCCCGCGACAGCCCGACGGTCTGCTCCAGGCGTCGCACCGTGGCCCCGTCGTAGCCGTAGGCGGCGAAGCACCGCCGCGCGCCGTCAAGGATCTGGCGACGCCGGGCCGCCAGGTGATCCTCGCTGACCCTGGGCATCAGCTGCTCGCCGCCTACGCGGACTACTTCGACTTCAACATGTTGCGCAGCACGTACTGCAGGATGCCGCCGTTGCGGTAGTAGTCGGCCTCACCGGGGGTGTCGATGCGCACCACCGCGTCGAACTCCACGGCACTACCGTCGGCCTTGGTGGCCTTGACGTGCACCGTCTTCGGCGTCTTGCCCTTGTTGAGCTCCTCGATACCGGTGATGTCGAACACCTCGGTGCCGTCCAGCTTCAGCGACGCCGCGGACTCCCCGGCGGGGAACTGCAGCGGGATGACGCCCATCCCGATCAGGTTGGACCGGTGGATGCGTTCGAAGGACTCGGTGATCACCGCCCGCACCCCCAGCAGCACGGTGCCCTTGGCGGCCCAGTCACGTGACGAACCCGAGCCGTACTCCTTACCGCCGAGCACGACCAGCGGAATGTTCTGCGCCGCATAGTTCTGCGCGGCGTCGAAGATGAACTCCTGCGGGCCGCCGTCTTGGGTGAAGTCGCGGGTGTAGCCACCCGAGACGTCATCCAGCAGCTGGTTGCGCAACCGGATGTTGGCAAACGTGCCGCGGATCATCACCTCGTGGTTGCCGCGCCGTGAACCCAGGGAGTTGTAGTCGCGGGGCGAGACGCCGTTGGCCTCCAGGTACTGCGCGGCCGGGGTGCCCTTCTTGATCGCACCGGCCGGGCTGATGTGGTCGGTGGTGACCGAATCGCCCAGCAGCGCAAGCACTCGGGCGCCGGTGATGTCGGCGACCGGTGCCGGCTCGGCGGGCATTCCGTCGAAGTAGGGCGCCTTGCGCACGTAGGTCGATTTCTCGTCCCAGGCGAAGGTGTTGCCCTCCGGGGTGGGCAGCGAGCGCCAACGCTCATCGCCCTTGAACACATCGGCATAGGAGCTGACGAACATGTCCCGGTCGATCGAGGAGGCGATGGTCTCCTGGATCTCGGCCGTGGTGGGCCAGATGTCGGCGAGGAAGACGTCGTTGCCGTCATGGTCCTGGCCGAGCGGTTGGGAGGCGAAATCGAAGTCCATGGTTCCGGCGATGGCGTAGGCGATGACCAACGGCGGGGAGGCCAGGTAGTTCATCTTCACGTCCGGCTGGATGCGGCCCTCGAAGTTGCGGTTGCCCGACAGCACCGCCGTCACCGACAGGTCGTTGTCGTTGATGGCCTTCGAGATCTCCTCGGGCAGCGGGCCGGTGTTGCCGATGCAGGTGGTGCAGCCGTAGCCGCCCAGGTAGAAGCCGAGCTTCTCCAGGTAAGGCCACAGACCGGCCTTGTTGTAGTAGTCGGTCACCACCTGCGAGCCGGGAGCCATGTTGGTCTTGACCCACGGCTTGGAGGTCAGGCCCTTCTCGACGGCTTTTTTGGCCAGCAGGGCAGCACCCAGCATCACCTCGGGGTTGGAGGTGTTGGTGCAGGAGGTGATGCCGGCGACGACGACCGCACCGTGGTCGAGAATGAACTCACCGCGCTCGGCCGATGACACCTTGACCGGCTTGCTGGGCCGACCGTCGCAGTTCTGCGCCGCCGAGGGCACCGCCGCGTCGTCGTCGGCGAAGGACAGCACCGCGGGGTCGGACGCGGGGAACGACTCCTCCACCGCCTCGTCGAGCTGACTGTGCGGTGCGCTGCCCTCCTCATCCACGTAGTTGTGAATGTCCTTGCGGAAGGCGGTCTTCGCGTCGGAGAGCTCGATGCGGTCCTGCGGGCGCTTCGGGCCGGCGATCGAGGGGACGACTGTGCTCAGGTCCAGCTCGATGTACTCCGAGTACGCCGGCTCCCGGGCGGGGTCGTGCCACATGCCCTGGCGCTTGGCGTAGGCCTCCACCAGGGCCAGCTGCTGCTCGCTGCGGCCGGTCAGCCGCAGGTAGCTGATGGTCTCGTCATCAATCGGGAAAATCGCTGCGGTGGAACCGAATTCGGGGCTCATGTTGCCCAGGGTGGCGCGGTTGGCCAGTGGCACCTCGGCCACGCCCTTGCCGTAGAACTCGACGAACTTACCCACCACACCGTGGCGGCGCAGCATGTCGGTGACGGTGAGCACCACATCGGTGGCGGTCACGCCCGGCTTGATCTCACCGGTCAGTTTGAACCCGACCACCCGCGGGATCAGCATCGACACCGGCTGGCCCAGCATGGCGGCCTCGGCCTCGATGCCGCCGACGCCCCAGCCGAGCACACCGAGGCCGTTGACCATGGTGGTGTGGCTGTCGGTGCCCACGCAGGTGTCGGGGTAGGCCACACTGACGGTCTTCCCGCCCGCCACCCCCTCACGGACCATCACGGTGCGGGCCAGGTACTCGATATTGACCTGGTGGACGATGCCGGTGCCCGGGGGGACGACCTTGAAGTCGTCGAAGGCGCCCTGGCCCCAGCGCAGGAACTGGTAGCGCTCGCCATTGCGCTGGTACTCCAGTTCCACATTGCGCTCGAAGGCATCCGCGCGACCGAACACGTCCAGGATCACCGAGTGGTCGATCACCAGCTCGGCCGGAGCCAGCGGGTTGACCTTCTCGGGGTCACCGCCCAGGGCGGCGACGGCTTCGCGCATGGTGGCCAGGTCGACGATGCAGGGCACGCCGGTGAAGTCCTGCATGACCACCCGGGCGGGGGTGAACTGGATCTCGACGCTGGGCTCGGCGGCCGGATCCCAGTTGGCGATCGCGTTGATGTGGTCTTTGGTGATGTTGGCGCCGTCCTCGGTGCGCAGCAGATTCTCGGCCAGCACCTTGAGGCTGTAGGGGAGTTTCTCGGTGCCGGGTACGGCGTCGAGGCGGTAGATCTGATATTCGTCGTCACCCACCGTCAGGGTGTCACGGGCTCCGAACGAATTCACCGAATCTTTGCTGGTCACTTCAACTCCCCGAGATCGAGTTCTCCTCCATCGACGGGTCCGCGCCGACGGGCGTCATAAACCCTAACAGTACGGTTGTCCTGTATAAAGTAAGGATCACCTCACCTGAGCGGGGTTGATACCGTCATCGCTCGTGACCACCCCGCATCCGCCGGCCTACATTCCCGGCGAGCTCTGCCTCACCGTCGGACTCGACCCGGCAACCCCGCCCGATGAGTGCATGGCGCTGGTCAAGGTTGCCGTGGCCGTCGACGGGGTGAGCGCGCCGGCGGCTGACGTACCGGCGTTGCGCAACGTCGTGGCCGATGCGGCCCGCGACGGCATCGACCTCAAGATCGTCGAGGTCGCCCGTAACCCGGGGATGGACACCGCGCTGCGCGACGTCGCCACGGTGGTGGGCTACGACTATCCGGACTCCACCGTGCTGGTGCTCAGTACCACTTACGTCGGCAGCTACAGCGGACAGTTTCACCGGGCCAAATTGGAGGCCGCCGAGGATCACGCCAAAACCGGCGACCCGGTGCTGTCCGCGCAGAATTTTCTCAATGAATTGAACACCCCCGATCTGCCGTGGACGGGACTGACGGTGGCACTGCTGATCGGGGTGGCGGCAGCGGCCGTCGGCACCCGTTTTCTGCAACGGCTCAGCAAACGCGACTCGGAACACGTCGGCGCCGTCGAGTAACGCATCTGAGCTACTGAAACACTGATTCCGGGCGATCAATGATCGCCCCTGTTCGGGCTTTCGCAAAGAACTAGGTCACCAGTCGGTCACAACCCGCTTAATTACAAAGACGTAGTTTGTTACGAACGTTTCTCCAGTGACTGATGTGACGTATGGTTCAAAAGTCGCAGCTGTTATCTGTGCTGTCGTCACCGGCCGAAGAGCGCGGCGCCGCCTGCCCGAGTCCGAGGAGATCCAAGCCGAATGAGACGCACCCGCTGTGGCGCTGCCGACTCTGCCGGCTCTGTGCTCCGGGCCGCCAGGTGCACCCGAACCGCCGCAGCGTCGGTGCTGAGCACCGCGCTGCTGTTGGGAACTCCCGGACTGGCGGCCGCCGAACCGACACCGGATCCCGACGGCATCGCGGCGCTGATCGCCGATGTCGCCGAGGCCAACCAGCAGCTGCAAGACCTGGGCGCCCGGATTCAGCAACAGAAGGAGAGCGTCAACAAGGCTCTGGTCGACCTGCAGACCGCGCGCGAGGACGCCGGCTCGGCCCAACAGGAGGTGGAGGCCGGCCGGGCGGCGATCGTCGAAGCCGACGCCAAGATCGTGGCCGCCCAGGAGCGGTTCAACACCTTCGCCGCGTCGACCTACGTCAACGGGCCCTCCGACAGCTATCTGACCGCGAGCGACCCGTCGGAGATGATCGCCGCCGCTGCCGCCGGCCGGACGCTGGCGCTGAGCTCGCAGCAGGCGCTGGACAACCTGAAGCGGGCCCGCACCGAGCAGCTGAACAAGGAGTCGGCGGCCCGGCTGGCCAAGCAGAAGGCCGACCAGGCGGTCGCTGACGCGCAGTCGAGCCAGGACGCCGCGGTGGCCTCGCTGACCGATACCCAGCGCAAGTTCGGCGAGCAGCAGGGTGAGATCGACCGGCTGGCCGCCCAGCGCAACGCGGCACAGGCCAGGCTCGCCGCCGCCCGCAGCCAGCAGCAGCCCCAAGCGGGGCCCGCACCGGCAGGGGACCGGTGGGGCAACCCGGCCGGGCCGGCGCCCGCCAAGCGCGCCGAGACGTGGGACGGGCCCTGGGATCCGACCCTGCCCGCGGTGCCCAGCGCCAACATCCCCGGCGACCCGATCGCCGTCATCAACCAGGTGCTCGGGATCTCCCAGACCTCGGCGCAGGTGACCTCGAACCTGGGCCGCCAGTTCCTGCAGTCGATCGGGCTGGCCAAGCCCGATGACACCGGCATCAACAACGGCAAGATCCCGCGGGTGTACGGCCGGCAGGCCTCCGAATATGTGATCCGCCGGGCGCTCGCCCAGCGCGGGGTGCCGTACTCCTGGGGCGGGGGCACCGCGGCGGGACCCGGCCGCGGCATCGGTTCGGGTTCGGGCACCGTCGGATTCGACTGCTCCGGGCTGATCCTGTACGCGTTCGCCGGGGTGGGCATCAAGCTGCCGCACTACTCAGGTTCGCAGTACAAGATGGGCCGCCAGATCCCGACCGCACTGGCCCGGCGCGGCGACGTCATCTTCTACGGCCCCGGCGGCAGCCAGCACGTGACGCTCTACCTCGGCAACGGCCTGATGCTGGAGGCCCCCGACGTGGGCCAGGTGGTGAAGGTGTCGCCGGTACGGAAAAGCGGCATGACGCCCTTTGTAGTCCGATACATCGAGTACTGACGGTGGAGCGAATGCGACAGAGTTCACTACGTCTATCCCGGCTTATCGCGTCGCTGCTGGTGGCGGGTCCGGTGATGCTGGGGCTGGCCACACCGGCCGCGGCGGATCCGGGATGGGATCCCACCCTGCCGGCGACGATCAGCGCCGGGGCGCCGGGCGATCCGCTGGCGGTCGCCAACGCGTCGCTGCAGGCCACCGCGCAGGCCACCCAGACCACCATGGATCTGGGCCGCAAGTTCCTGTCCGGGCTGGGTTTCAACGTCGGCGACGAAGCCGCCGGGAACGTGTCTCCCGGCCAGCGGGTGCACGGCAAGCAGGCCATCGAGTACGTCATCCGCCGCGCCGGCTCGCAGATGGGGGTGCCCTACTCGTGGGGCGGCGGCTCGCTCACCGGCCCGAGCAAGGGGATCGACTCGGGGGCCGGCACGGTCGGCTTCGACTGCTCGGGGCTGATGCGGTACGCGTTCGCCGGCGTCGGGGTGCTCATCCCGCGGTTCTCCGGCGACCAGTACAACGCCGGCCGGCATATACCGCGGAATCAGGCCCGCCGCGGTGACCTGATCCTCTACGGCCCCGGCGGCGGGCAGCACGTGGCGATGTTCCTCGGCGGCGGCAAGATGCTGGAGGCTTCCGGCAGCGCCGGCAAAGTCGTCGTCAGCCCGGTGCGAACGGCCGGCATGACGCCGTATCTGACCCGGATCATCGAGTACTGACGGCCCGTACGTCGACGGATGCTACGAACCCTGGAATAGTGAAACGCGGGCACGACGCTGCCCCTCGGCCGATGGGCCGTGCAAGCAGTTGTGTCTGCCGACCTTTGTGGAGGATTTCTCGATGACGTCATCGGATGGGACGCCCGCGGGCGCCAGCGGTTTTCCCGGCCAGGAGGGCGCGCAGGCCTCCGGCTCAGGCCTGGCCGCTGATGTACACGCGCTCGAGCGGGCCATCTTCGAGGTCAAGCGCGTCATCGTCGGCCAGGACCAGCTCGTCGAGCGGATCCTGGTCGGGCTGCTGGCCAAGGGACACGTGCTGCTCGAAGGGGTGCCCGGGGTGGCCAAGACCCTGGCCGTCGAGACCTTCGCCAAGGTGGTCGGCGGGTCGTTCGCGCGCATCCAGTTCACCCCGGACCTGGTCCCGACCGACATCATCGGCACCCGCATCTACCGGCAGGGCCGCGAGGAGTTCGACACCGAGCTCGGCCCGGTGATGGTCAACTTCCTGCTGGCCGACGAGATCAACCGTGCGCCGGCCAAGGTGCAGTCCGCGCTGCTGGAGGTCATGCAGGAACGTCAGGTGTCCATCGGCGGCAAGAGGTTCCCGCTGCCCACCCCGTTCCTGGTGATGGCCACCCAGAACCCGATCGAACACGAGGGCGTCTACCCGCTGCCGGAAGCGCAGCGCGACCGCTTCCTGTTCAAGATCAATGTCGGCTACCCCTCCCCGGAGGAGGAGCGCGAGATCATCTACCGGATGGGTGTCACCCCGCCGGAGCCCAAGCAGATCCTCAACCCCGGCGACCTGCTGCGGTTGCAGGGCCTCGCGGCCAACAACTTCGTGCACCACGCGCTGGTCGACTACGTGGTGCGGGTCATCACCGCCACTCGCCACCCCGAGCAGTTCGGTATGCCGGACGTGAAGAGCTGGCTGTCCTTCGGGGCGTCGCCGCGCGCCTCGCTGGGCATCATCGCCGCATCCCGGGCGCTGGCACTGGTGCGCGGCCGCGACTACGTGATCCCGCAGGACGTCATCGAGGTCATCCCCGACGTGTTGCGGCACCGGCTGGTGCTGTCCTACGACGCGCTCGCCGATGAGATCACTTCGGAGATCGTCATCAACCGCGTGCTGCAGACAGTGCCGCTGCCGCAGGTCAATGCCGTTCCGCAGCAGCAGCATTCAGCGCCGCCGGGTGCCCCGACCGCTGCGGCAGTGGCCAGCGGTCGGTGAGCGACCCGGGCACCGGGCAGGGCTCATCAGACCCGGGAACCAGCACCGCGCCGCCCTCAATGCTGCGCGGGGGGATCCGTGACCCCAAACTGGCGGCGGCGCTGCGAACCCTCGAGCTGACCGTCAAACGCAAGCTCGACGGTGTGCTGCACGGGGATCACCTCGGACTGATTCCCGGGCCCGGCTCGGAACCCGGCGAGTCGCGGCTCTACCAGCCCGGCGACGACGTGCGCCGGATGGACTGGTCGGTCACGGCACGCACCACCCATCCGCATGTCCGCCAGATGATCGCCGATCGGGAGTTGGAGACCTGGCTGGTGGTCGACATGTCGGCCAGCATGGATTTCGGTACCGCGACCTGCGAGAAGCGTGACCTGGCGGTGGCCGCGGCCGCGGCCATCGTCTACCTCAACAGCGGCGGCGGCAATCGGTTGGGCGCGTTGGTGGCCAACGGTGAGCGCGTTGTGCGGGTGCCGGCGCGCTCCGGGCGCAACCACGAGCAGACATTGCTGCGCACCATCGCCACCGTTCCGCGCGCCCCGGCGGGGGTGCGGGGCGACCTGGCGCTGGCCATCGACGCCCTGCGCCGGCCAGAACGACGGCGCGGCATGGCGGTCGTGATCAGTGACTTCCTCGGCCCGATCAACTGGATGCGCCCACTGCGTGCGATCGCGGCCCGCCACGAGGTGCTGGGCATCGAAGTACTCGATCCGCGTGATGTAGAACTGCCCGACGTCGGTGATGTGGTGCTGCAGGACACCGAATCCGGCGTCACCCGCGAGTTCACCATCGACGCGAAACTGCGCGACGATTTCGCCCGGGCCGCGGCGGCCCACCGCGCCGATGTCGCACAGGCGTTGCGCAGCTGTGGTGCGCCGCTGTTGTCACTGCGCACCGACCGGGACTGGATCGCCGACATCGTTCGATTCGTCGAGTCACGCCGGCGCGGCGCGCTGGCGGGGATGTCGTGATTTCGGCCCGCATGCAAAAGACAGGTCTGCTATGACATTGCCGCTCCTCGGGCCGATGACGCTGTCCGGTTTCGCTCACCCGTGGTTCTTCCTGTTCTTGTTCGTCGTCCTGGGCCTGGTCGCGCTGTACATCCTCATGCAGGTGGCGCGGCAGCGGCGGATCCTGCGGTTCGCCAACATGGAGTTGCTGGAGAGCGTGGCGCCCAAGGCGCCGACCCGGTGGCGGCACCTGTCGGCGGTCCTGCTGGTGAGCTCGCTGCTGCTGTTCACCATCGCGATGGCCGGCCCAACCCACGACGTGCGGATCCCGCGCAACCGCGCGGTGGTGATGCTGGTGATCGACGTGTCGCAGTCGATGCGGGCCACCGACGTCGAACCCAGCCGGCTGGTGGCCGCGCAGGAGGCCGGTAAGCAGTTCGCCGACGAGCTGACCGCGGGCATCAACCTCGGTCTGATCGCCTACGCCGGCACCGCGACCGTGCTGACCTCGCCGACCACCAATCGCGAGGCCACCAAGGCGGCGATCGACAAGCTGCAATTGGCCGACCGGACCGCCACCGGGGAGGGCATCTTCACCGCGCTGCAGGCGATCGCCACCGTGGGCGCGGTGATCGGCGGCGGCGACACACCGCCGCCGGCGCGCATCGTGTTGCTGTCCGACGGCAAGGAGACCGTCCCGTCCAACCCGGACAACCCCAAGGGGGCGTTCACCGCGGCGCGCACCGCCAAGGACCAGGGGGTGCCGGTCTCGACGATCTCGTTCGGCACGCCGTATGGCTACGTCGAGATCAACGAGCAGCGCCAGCCGGTGCCGGTCGATGACGACTCGCTGAAGAAGATCGCCGACCTGTCCGGCGGCACTGCCTACACCGCATCCAGCCTGGCCCAGCTCAAAGAGGTCTACTCCACCCTGCAGGACCAGATCGGCTACGAGACGATCCGCGGCGACGCGTCCACCGGCTGGTTGCGGCTCGGTGCGTTCATCCTGGCGCTGGCCGGGCTGGCGGCGCTGCTGCTGAACCGGCGGCTGCCGGCCTAATCGGTTCCGACGTTGACACTGCGCTCAGGGCGCGAAAGTGCGAGTAGAGCGCGCCCTCAGCGCAGAGTCAGCATGTTAGTCCGATAAGTTATGCCGGTGACTGACAGCGAAACGCCGGCAGGCAAACCTCCGTTTGTGTCCCGTTCGGTCCTGGTCACCGGCGGAAACCGGGGTATCGGGTTGGCGATCGCTCAGCGGCTGGCCGCCGACGGCCACAAGGTGGCGGTGACCCACCGCGGCTCCGGGGCCCCGGAGGGGTTGTTCGGGGTGGTGTGCGACGTGACCGACAATGACGCCGTCGACCGGGCCTTCAAGGAGGTCGAGGAGCACCAGGGCCCCGTCGAGGTGCTGGTGTCCAACGCCGGTATCTCCAAGGATGCGTTTTTGATGCGGATGACCGAGGAACGGTTCACCGAGGTCATCGACACCAACCTGACCGGGGCATTCCGGGTGGCTCAGCGCGCCAGTCGCAGTATGCAGCGCAAGCGGTTCGGCCGGATCATCTTCATCGGGTCGGTCTCGGGCATGTGGGGCATCGGCAACCAGGCCAACTACGCGGCCGCCAAGGCCGGCCTGATCGGCATGGCCCGCTCGATCTCGCGCGAACTGTCCAAGGCGGGCGTCACCGCGAACGTCGTCGCGCCCGGCTACATCGACACCGAGATGACCCGTGCGCTCGACGAGCGGATCCAGGCCGGCGCACTGGAGTTCATCCCGGCCAAGCGCGTCGGCACGGCGCAGGAGGTCGCCGGGGCGGTCAGTTTCCTGGCCTCCGAGGACGCCGGTTACATCGCCGGTGCGGTCATCCCGGTCGACGGCGGCATGGGCATGGGCCACTAGCGACTCGTTCACTCACGAAGGCAGAGGACACTTTTCATGGCAGGCATTCTCGACGGCAAACGGATCCTGGTCACCGGGATCATCACCGACTCCTCCATCGCGTTTCACATCGCCAAGGTGGCCCAGGAAGCCGGCGCGCAGCTGATCTGCACCGGCTTCGACCGGCTGCGGCTGATCCAGCGCATCTTGGACCGTCTCCCCAGCCCGGCTCCCTTATTGGAGCTCGACGTGCAGAACCAGGAGCATCTCGACACCCTGGCCGACCGGATCACCGAGGTGATCGGGGAGGGCAACAAACTCGACGGTGTGGTGCACTCGATCGGATTCATGCCCCAGACCGGGATGGGCGTCAACCCGTTCTTCGACGCCCCCTACGAGGACGTCGCCAAGGGCATTCACATCTCCGCCTACTCCTACGCCTCGCTGGCGAAGGCGACGCTGCCGATCATGAACCCGGGCGGGTCGATCGTCGGCATGGACTTCGACCCGACGCGGGCGATGCCGGCCTACAACTGGATGACGGTGGCCAAGAGCGCGCTGGAGTCGGTGAACCGCTTCGTCGCGCGTGAGGCCGGCCCGCAGGGTGTGCGGTCGAATCTCGTTGCGGCCGGGCCGATCCGGACCCTGGCGATGAGTGCGATCGTCGGCGGAGCGCTGGGCGAGGGCGCCGGCGAGCAGATCCGCCTGCTCGAGGAGGGCTGGGACCAGCGCGCCCCGGTCGGCTGGGATATGAAGGACCCCACCCCGGTGGCCAAGACCGTCTGCGCGCTGCTGTCGGACTGGCTGCCGGCGACCACCGGCACAGTCGTCTACGCCGACGGCGGCGCCCACACCCAGTTGCTGTAGCCGGGGTCGGGCCGGACTCCAGATGGACCTCGACGCCGTCTTACTCCTGTCGTTCGGCGGACCCGAAGGGCCCGAGCAGGTTCGGCCCTTCCTGGAGAACGTCACCCGGGGGCGCGGCGTGCCCCCGGCCCGGCTCGACGCCGTCGCCGAGCATTACCAGCACTTCGGCGGGGTGTCGCCGATCAACGCGATCAACCGGGCGCTGGCCGACGTCTTGCGGGCCGAATTGCCCGGGCTGCCGGTGTATTTCGGAAACCGCAACTGGGCGCCCTACATCGAGGACGTCGTCGCGCAGATGGCCGCCGACGGGGCCCGCCGCGCCGCGGTGCTGGCGACCTCGGCCTGGGGCGGCTATTCCGGCTGCGAGCAGTACGCGCAGGACATCGCCCGGGCGCGGCGGGCGGTCGGAGAGCGGGCCCCCGAACTGGTGAAGCTGCGGCACTATTTCGACCATCCACTGTTCGTGGAGATGTTCGCCGAGGCGATCGCCGCCGCCGCCGACACCCTGCCGGCCGGCCTGCGCGACACCGCCCGCCTGGTGTTCACCGCGCACTCGATACCGGTCGCCGCCGATGAGCGCTACGGCCCGCGTCTCTACAGCCGCCAGGTCGCCCACGCCACCGGCCTGGTCGCGGCCGCGGCCGGATACACCGACTACGACCAGGTGTGGCAGTCGCGCTCCGGACCCCCGCAGGTGCCCTGGCTGGAGCCCGACGTCGAAGCCCACCTGGGCACCTTGGCCGCTGCCGGGGTGCCCGCGGTGATCGTGTGCCCGATCGGATTCCTCAGTGACAACATCGAGGTGCTGTTCGATCTCGACCACGAAGTGCGGACGCAGGCGCAGGCCGCCGGAATCGCCTACGCCCGTGCGAGCACCCCGAACGCGGACCGGCGATTGGCCCGCCTGGCGCGCGGCCTCATCGACGAACTGCGCGAGGGCGGTGAACCCGAGCGCGTCGCCGGCCCGGCCGGGCTGGGCTGTGGCTTCGGTGTCAACGGGGCGCCCTGCGGGTCATCGCACTGCGCTGCGGCAGTCGCCCCCGCCGGTTCGCCGCCGAGCGACTAGGCCCGCCAAGCCGAGTGCAGGATCGCGGTCACCGCGGCGCTGCGCGAGGAACGCACCACCGCCGCCAGCGGCCGCACCGCGTCGGTCGCGCGCTGCACCTCCGCCGACGACTGCGCCCCCACGGTGAGACCGGAACTGACCGTGATGATGGCGTCGACGTGGGCGGCCGTCTCCAGGATGCGCACCGCGCGCACCGGAGCGTGGTCTGGGATGCGGTGGTGCCGTTGCGAATCGACCAACTGCTCGACGAGCAGGCGCGGGTCGTCTCCCAGCTGTCCGGCCCAGCGCGAGCCGGTGACGGCCAGGGTGTCAGCGGCAGTTCGGACCGCCGCGCGCAACGCGTACTCGGCCTCGCCCAGATCGTGATGCTCCACCGGCACCGTGGCGGGCAGCGCATGCATCGTCCAGGACAGCTCGGTCACCAGACCGTCGGTATCGGCGGGGAAAGCGTCGTCGTCACAGATATCGGTGTCGTCGCTGAACGCCGGCACCAGCCCGATCCGGGACACCGAATCCGGTGCACCGATGAGCACCGCCTCACCGGCCAGGATCGCTTCCCGCGCGAACACCGTTGCGGCCGGCAGCCCGCGCACGTCGCCCGGTACCGGAAACACCGGCTGGATGCAGGAACCGGCGCCCGGCACCGCTGCGCCTCGCACCACCTGCAGCAACGACGCCGTGCCCCCGTCCTGGCCGCCGGACCACGCCCACCCGGCCTCGCCGATGCTGATCGCGTCATAGGCGGCCACCGATTGCACTGGCGCCCAGGCCGATAGTGCGTCCAGCAGGTCGTCGGGCGCGGCCTGACCGGCGAGCCAGGCATTGGCCCACACCGACAGGGAGACACTCGGGCACCACATGATGCAAGGCAGTGTAGTTGTCCGCGCTGCGGGTCCGGTCCGCACGGATTCCGGCGATTCTCGGGCTATCCTGGCCGCATGTCGCCTGCCCTGGTCTGGTTGGTCTTCGCGCTCGGGCTTGCCGGTGCCGAGGCGCTCACCGGCGACATGTTCTTGCTGATGCTGTCCGGGGGTGCGCTGTCGGCGGCCGGGGTCAGCTGGCTGACGGACTTGCCGCTCTGGACCGACGGCGCGGTATTCCTGGTGGTGTCGGTGCTGCTGCTGGTGCTGGTGCGCCCCGCCCTGCGGCGGCGGCTGTGGTCGGGGGCGGGCAGTGAGACCGGGGTACGGGCCCTGCAGGGCAAGACCGCTCTGGTGCTCGACCGCGTCGAGCGTCACGGCGGCCAGGTGAAGCTCGACGGTGAGGTGTGGACGGCGCGCCCGCTGGCCGACGGGGACGTCTTCGAACCGGGCGAACAGGTCACCGTGATGCATATCGACGGGGCCACCGCGGTGGTCGGCAAGGTCTTATAGAGAAAGGGAGTGCTCATGGAAGGCGCTACGACCGGCCTGGTCCTGTTGGCGGTACTGGTGGTGTTCGCGGCGATCGTGGTCGCCAAGTCGGTGGCGCTGATCCCGCAGGCCGAGGCCGCGGTGATCGAACGGCTGGGCCGCTACAGCCGCACGGTCAGCGGCCAGTTGACCCTGCTGGTGCCGTTCATCGACCGGGTGCGCGCCCGCATCGACCTGCGTGAGCGGGTGGTGTCGTTCCCGCCGCAGCCGGTGATCACCGAGGACAACCTGACGCTGAACATCGACACCGTCGTCTACTTCCAGGTCACCAACCCTAAGGCCGCGGTGTATGAGATCAGCAACTACATCGTCGGCGTCGAGCAGCTGACCACCACCACGCTGCGCAACGTGGTCGGCGGGATGACGCTGGAGCAGACCCTGACCTCCCGCGAGGTGATCAACAGCCAACTGCGCGGCGTGCTCGACGAGGCCACCGGACGCTGGGGCCTGCGGGTGGCCCGGGTGGAGCTGCGCAGCATCGATCCGCCGCCGTCGATCCAGGCGTCGATGGAGAAGCAGATGAAGGCGGATCGGGAGAAGCGGGCGATGATCCTGACCGCGGAAGGCCAGCGGGAGGCCGCGATCAAACAGGCCGAGGGGGAGAAGCAGGCCGAGATCCTCACCGCCGAGGGCGCCAAGCAGGCGGCGATCCTGACCGCCGAAGGCGAGCGGCAGTCCCGGATGCTGCGGGCCCAGGGTGAGCGGGCCGCCGCCTACCTGCAGGCCCAGGGGCAGGCCAAGGCCATCGAGAAGACCTTCGCGGCGATCAAGGCCGGCCGGCCCACTCCCGAGCTCCTGGCCTACCAATACCTGCAGGTGCTGCCGGAAATGGCTCGGGGCGGGGCCAACAAGGTCTGGGTGGTGCCCAGCGATTTCGGCACCGCCCTGCAGGGCTTCACCAAGCTGCTCGGCGCTCCGGGCGAGGACGGTGTCTTCCGTTACCAGCCTTCGCCGGTCGATGAGAATGCGGCCAAACCGGAGGACGACAGCGACGAGGTCGCCGACTGGTTCACCACCCAGACCGACCCTGCGATCGCGCAGGCGGTCGCCAAGGCCGAGGCCGATGCGCGCAAGCCGGTCGAGGGCGGGATACTTCCGCCGCAGCTCGACCCCGGCATGGCGTGAGCGCACTGACCGCGCGGCCGACCTACGCGGCGCTGGCGGCGTTTTTGGCCGGTGACGCGGTGGCATCGGCGATTCCGCTGCCCTACGTCGCGGCGAACATGGATGCCATGCGGATCCCACCTCGGGTCCGCTGGGCGGTCCCGGTGGCCAAAGCCGCCACCGCGCTGGGTCTGGCCTCGGTGTTCCGCTTCCCGGGTGTCGCCCGGGCCACCACCGCGGCGTTGACGCTGTACTTCGCCGGGGCGCTCGGCATTCACCTGCGGGTGCGCAACCGCGTCGCCAGCACCGTTCCGGCGGTGCTGCTGGCGGCGGTGTTCGCGGCGATGACGGTTCAGGGCCCGCACCCCGCCGGCGGCGGGACCCGGGCCCTGAACTCCTACGCGGGTCGCTAACCCTTACGGGCGGGGGTGTGCTCGTCGAGGCTGGTCGCCTTGTAGGCGTAGGCGGCCACGACCGCGCCGAGCACCTGGGCGACCAGGTAGACCCAGAGGAATTTCCAGGCGAAGATGCCCGACAGCATCAGGCCGAAGGTGATGGCCGGGTTGAACGCGGCGCCGGAGATGGCGCCGACCGCCACCACGCCGACGGTCACGATGAACCCGATCGCCAGGCCGTAGAAGCTGTTGCCGGCGCTGTCTTTGCTGGTTGCGGTGTGCAGCACGATGTAGCAGAGCGCGAAGGTGAATATCAGCTCGGCGAGGAATGCCGGCCAGATGGCGCCGCTCAGATCGAGAGTTCCGGTCGAGTACTTGTCGTGCCACAGCCCGAATCCCACTCCGAATGCCGCGAGGGCACCGACCAGTTGAGCGACGATGTAGGGGCCCAGGTCACCCAATGGCAGAGCGCCGCGCAGATACGCGGCGATCGAAACCGCCGGGTTGAGGTGGCCACCGGAGATGTGGCCGCTGGCATACACCATGACCATCAACACCGAGCCGATGCCCAGCGCGGTCGCGGCCACACATTCGGTGCCGGACAACACGATGCCGATCACCGCGAACATGAAAACAAATGTGCCGATCATTTCTGTCAAATACTTGCGCACCGCGACGTTCCGATCAGCCATTGTTCGGTCCCTTCAATCCGTCGAGCACCCTTCGAAATTATGCTGTGCCCGCACATGGCACTGGGGAAGACTTTAACGGGGGACCGGTGTTCTCCTCGATATGTGGGGACCGTTTTACACCGAATTGTTGCCGGATTGAGGAGGCCTTCGTGTTGTTTGCCAGTGCCCTTTCCACTGCATTCACCGAATTACTGGATATCGAGTACCCGGTGGTGTCCGCGCCGATGGCCGACGTCGCCGGCGGCCGCCTGGCAGCGGCGGTCTCCCGGGCGGGCGGCCTGGGCCTGATCGGCGGTGGCTACGGCGACGAAAACTGGCTTCGGCGCGAGTTCGACCGGGCCGGCGACGCCCGGGTCGGCTGCGGGTTCATCACCTGGGCGCTGGCCGAGCAACCGGCCCTGCTGGACCTGGCGCTGAGCTACCGGCCGGCGGCGGTCATGCTCTCGTTCGGCGATCCCGCTCCGTTCGCCGCGGCGGTCAGGGCCTCCGGTGCGCGGCTGATCTGCCAGGTTCAAGACCTCGACCAGGCCGACCGTGCGGTGGCGTGCGGCGCCGATGTGCTTGTGGCACAGGGCGTCGAGGCCGGCGGGCACGGTTGCGGGCGCCGCACCACGATGACGCTGGTACCCGAGATCGCCGACCTGCTCGCCGCCCGCGACTCCACGATTCCGGTGCTGGCCGCCGGGGGAATCGCCGACGGGCGCGGGCTGGCCGCGGCGCTGATGCTCGGCGCTTCCGGGGTGCTGTGCGGCAGCGTCTTCTACGCCGCGGACGAAGCACTGACCACCCCGGCAGCGCGCGCAGTGGTGACGGCCGCAACCGGCGACAGCACCTGCCGCACCGGCGTGTACGACGTGGTCCGCGGCTACCGGTGGCCGGCCGGGCACACCATGAGCGTGCTGCGCAACGCTTTCACCGACCGGTGGCACGGCGCCGAAGCCGAACTGGCGGCCGCGGGCGACCCGGTGGGCGCGCAGTACCGGCAGGCCGTCGCCGACGCCGACTACCGCACCGCCAACGTCACCGTCGGCCAAGCCGCCGGGCTGATCCGCGCGGCCGCCTCGGCCGGCGACATCATGGCCGGGCTGACCGCGGGGGCGGCACGTCTGCTCGGCAGCCGAAGCGGCGGCTAGCGGTCCAGCCGCAGCTCGACCATCGGCAGCCGGGTGTTGGTCGCGGTGACCGGCTCGCCCAGCGTCCGTTCGAGCACCGCGCTGAACTGTTCCCAGGTGCGGGGATGGCGCTGGCTGTAGTCGCCCAGCACCCGGTCCGCCTCGCGCTGGTCGAGCACCCGGGCGGTGGCCGATGCGGGGCGCCCGCTGCCGGCGTAGACCCGCACCCGGGGATCGACGGTGATGTTGCGAAACCATTGGGCGCGTTCACCAAAGCCCGACGCGACGATATAGCTGTCGGTGCGGGGATGGTCGATAACCTCCAGAACCACCCGCCGAGGCGCGCCGGTCTTGCGCCCGGTGTGTTCGAGCATCAGCAGTCGCCCGCCGAGCAGGCCGCCGAGCCGTGCTCGATACAGCCAGATCGGGGCCCGCATCAGCCGCCGCGAGCGCAACAGACGACTGGCGGTCTCGGCGAGGACGGACATGCTCAGCAGGTCACCGCCGGCTCGGCGGGCTCAGCGGTCACCGCGGTGTCCCCTGCTCTCGGGCGCCGACCGTGGGTGCGCACCTCGTAGACCAGCAGCGCCACCCCGACCGCGGCGGTGCACGCCGACACCGCGAACAGCAGCGGGCTCACATCGCCGGTCAGGGCGTCGCCGAGCACCACCACCGCGGCGGTGCCCGGCAGCAGCCCGATCAGGGAGGCCACCGTGTAGGGCAGCAGTCGCACCGCCGACGCGCCGGCGGCGTAGTTGATCACCGAGAACGGGATGGCCGGAATCAGCCGCAGCGACACCACCGCCGGCCACCCGCGCTGACGCAGCCGGGCGTCCAGCGAGTGCATCCGCGGATGGCGCACCACCCGGCTCAGCTGCCATCCGAACAGCCGCATCAGGATCAGCACGATCACGGCGCTCAGCGCGCTGGCCCCCACCGCCAGGACGACACCGAGCCACGGCCCGAACAACAGGCCGGCGGCCAGGGTGAACGCGGTCCGGGGGAACGGGAACACGGTGACCACGGTGTGCGCGGCCAGAAACGCCAGCGGAAACCACGGGCCCAACGTCTGCGCCCAATCGCGTAACTGCACCGCGGTGGGCACCGGAACCAGCAGCGCCACCGCGACCAGGGCCACGATCACCGCCGTCGTCAAAGCCAACCGCCACACCGCTACTTGGCGAGCGGTGGCCACCAGCGCCGGCCATGCGCTGCGCAGCGCCTGCGGGATTCCGGTGTCGGCGGAGTTCACGGGGCTCAGGGTACGGGCCGATGGTTAACGCCTTGCGTCGCACGGCGGGCGTTTCTCCGCTCGGCGCACCTCGGCCGCACCCACCGACCGCCATCATTTAGCCTGGTTAACACGTGTCGAGTAGCGATACATCTGCTACTCATGAGTAACAACAGGAGCCGCCGGTGTCAATCGACGTGTCCGCCGAAACCGCCGGCATGGAGGACGCCCGCGCCCGCTGGCGTGCCGCGGTGGCCGGGGTGCTGGCCAAGAGCCTGCGCCGCGAGCCCGCCGATATCGACTCAGAGACCGGCGGTGAGCCCGAGCGGCTGTTGGACACCCCGGTGCAGGGGCTGGACGGGTTCGCGATCCGGGCGCTCTACACCGCCCTCGACGCGCTGCCGGAGCCGCCGCTGCCGGGCAGCTGGCCCTACGTGCGTGGCGCCGACGCCCTGCGCGACGTCAACAGCGGCTGGAAGGTCGCCGAGGTCTTCCCGGCCAACGGCCCGGTGTCGTCCTCGCAGACCGCTTCGGACACTAACGGCGCCGTCCTGGGCGCGCTGACCGAAGGGGTCAGCGCGCTGGTGCTGCGGGTCGGGGACGGCGGAGTGCCGGCCGGTGAGCTGGGGCGCGTCTTCGACGACGTCTACCTGGGTCTGGTCCCGGTGCTCCTCGACGGAGCGGGGCCCGGCGACTACACCACCGTCGTCGACGTGATGCTGACGCTGGTCGACGGCCTCGACCCGGACAATCGCGCCAACCTGTCGGTGGATCTGGGTGCCGACCCGTTGACCGCGCCGCTGGCCGGCCTGCCGGCTCCGGCGATCGAGGAGGTGATCGCGGCGGCGTCGCGCGCCGCCGGTCAGCGCGGGGTGCGGGCGATCGCGGTCAACGGACCGGCGTTGCACAACCTGGGCGCCGGCGCGGCCGAGGAGCTGGCCGGTGGACTGGCCGCGGCCGTGGCCTACCTGCGGCTGCTCACCGACGCCGGACTGTCTGTCGCCGATGCGGCCCACCAGATCAGCTTCCGGCTCGCCGCCGACGACGACCAGTTCATGACCATCGCCAAGATCCGGGCGGCGCGCAGGTTGTGGGCGCGGGTGACCGAGGTGGCCGGGGCGCCGGAGGCCGGCGCGGCCATCGTCCACGCCGAGACCTCCCGGGCGATGATGACCCAGCGGGACCCCTGGGTGAACATGCTGCGCACCACGCTGGCCGCATTCGGAGCCGGCGTGGGTGGCGCGGATACCGTGCTGGTGTGGCCATTCGACGCCGCGATTGCAGGCGGCCAGCCGGGCACCTCGGCGACGTTCTCCCGACGCATCGCGCGGAACACCCAGCTGTTGTTGCTGGAAGAGTCGCACCTGGGCCAGGTGCTGGACCCGGCCGGCGGATCGTGGTTCGTCGAAGACCTCACCGACCAGTTGGCACAGCAGGCGTGGCGGCAGTTCCAGGAACTCGAAAAGCATTCAGCGCTCGGCGGATTCGCGGCCGCCCGTGATCACCTCGCCGATCGCATCGCCGGCGTCGCCGCCGACCGCGCCGACGACATCGCGCACCGTCGCCGCGCGATCACCGGGGTCAACGAGTATCCGAACCTGGACGAACCGCCGCTGCCGCCGTCCGCGACCCAGAACGCCCCGGCCGGCGTGCGGCGCTACGCGGCGCAGTTCGAGGCGTTGCGTGACCGGTCCGACGCGTACTTGGCGCGCACCGGCGCCCGGCCGCAGGTGCTGCTGCTGCCGCTGGGCCCGATGGCCGAACACAACATTCGGACCACCTTTGCCGCCAATCTGCTGGCCTCGGGCGGTATCGCGGTGATCAACCCCGGCACGGTGGACGCCGAGCGGGTGGCCACGGCTGTCGCGGAGGCCGGATCACCTGGTGCGGCGGTGTTGTGTGGCAGCGACGCCCGCTACGGCGCCGAAGCAGTCGCGGTCATCGGGGCGGCTCGCGCCGCCGGAGTCGACCGGGTCTACCTGGCGGGACCGGCTACGGCTCTAGGGGGCGGCCCGGCCGAGACCGATCCGAAGCCAGACGACTACCTGACCATGAAAATCGATGCGGTGCAGGCGTTGTCGGATTTACTCACCCGATTGGGGGCTTGAGAACCATGACCACCAGCACCTCACACGGCACCATCGGTAGCTTCGCCGACGTTGCGCTGCACAGCGATCGCCGCACCGAAGCGGTCACCGACAGCGCTGTGGCCGAGCATGTCGCGGCCGCCGCGGCCGCACACGGCTACACGCCCGAGCAACTCGAGTGGCACACCCCGGAAGGTATCGCGGTCAAGCCGGTCTACACCGCCGCCGACCGCGCCACCGCGGCCGCGCAGGGCTACCCGCTGGACAGCTTCCCCGGCGAAGCGCCTTATCTGCGCGGGCCCTACCCGACGATGTACGTCAACCAGCCGTGGACGATCCGCCAGTACGCCGGGTTCTCCACGGCCGCGGACTCCAACGCGTTCTATCGGCGCAACCTCGCGGCCGGGCAGAAGGGCTTGTCGGTCGCGTTCGACCTGGCTACCCACCGGGGCTACGACTCGGATCACCCCCGGGTGCAGGGCGACGTCGGAATGGCCGGGGTGGCAATCGATTCCATTCTGGATATGCGGCAACTGTTCGACGGGATCGACTTGAGCGCGGTCAGCGTCTCGATGACCATGAACGGTGCGGTGCTGCCGATCCTGGCGCTGTACGTGGTGGCCGCCGAGGAGCAGGGGGTACCGCCGGAGAAGCTGGCCGGCACCATCCAGAACGACATCCTCAAAGAGTTCATGGTGCGCAACACCTACATCTATCCGCCGAAGCCGTCGATGCGGATCATCTCCGACATCTTCGGCTACACCAGCGCCAAGATGCCCAAGTTCAACTCGATCTCGATCTCGGGCTATCACATCCAAGAGGCCGGTGCCACAGCGGATCTGGAGCTGGCCTACACCCTGGCCGACGGGGTGGACTACATCAAGGCCGGGCTGGACGCCGGCCTGGACATCGACAAGTTCGCGCCCCGGCTGTCGTTCTTCTGGGGCATCGGGATGAACTTCTTCATGGAGGTCGCCAAGCTGCGCGCGGGCCGGCTGCTGTGGAGCGAGCTGGTCGCGAAGTTCGACCCGAAAAACGATAAATCGCTGTCGCTGCGCACGCATTCGCAGACCTCGGGGTGGTCACTGACCGCCCAGGACGTCTTCAACAACGTCGCGCGTACCTGCATCGAGGCGATGGCCGCGACCCAGGGCCACACCCAGTCGCTGCACACCAACGCCCTCGACGAGGCGCTGGCGCTGCCCACCGACTTCTCCGCCCGCATCGCCCGCAACACCCAGCTGCTGCTGCAGCAGGAGTCGGGCACCACCCGGCCGATCGACCCGTGGGGCGGCTCCTACTACGTGGAGTGGCTGACCCATCAGTTGGCGCAGCGGGCCCGGGCCCATATCGAGGAGGTCGAGGCGCACGGCGGGATGGCCCAGGCCATCAGCGACGGCATCCCGAAGCTGCGTATCGAGGAGGCCGCCGCCCGTACGCAGGCCCGGATCGACTCCGGGCGTCAGCCGCTGATCGGCGTCAACAAATACCAGGTCGCCGAAGACCAGGAGATCGAGGTCCTCAAGGTCGAGAACAGCCGGGTCCGCGCCGAACAGTTGGCCAAGCTTGAGCAGCTGCGCGCCGAGCGCGACGAGGCGTCCTGCCAGGCCGCGCTGGCCGAGCTGACCCGGGCGGCCGGGACCACCGGGTCGGCAGGGGAGGACGGGCTGGGCAACAACCTGCTGGCATTGGCCATCGACGCCGCCCGCGCCAAGGCCACCCTCGGTGAGATCTCCGACGCGCTGGAGAAGGTCTACGGTCGCCATCAGGCCGAGATCCGTACCATCTCTGGCGTCTACCGTGACGAAGTCGGGAAGGGCTCCAACATCGCTAGCGCAACCGCCCTGGTGGAGAAGTTCGCCGAGGCCGACGGCCGCCGGCCCCGCATCCTGGTCGCCAAGATGGGCCAGGACGGCCACGACCGCGGCCAGAAGGTGATCGCCACCGCGTTCGCCGACATCGGGTTCGACGTCGACGTCGGCGCGCTGTTCTCCACCCCCGACGAGGTCGCCCGACAGGCCGCCGACAACGACGTGCACGTGGTCGGGGTGTCCTCGCTGGCCGCCGGGCACCTGACACTGGTGCCGGCGCTGCGCGACGCACTGGCCGCGGTGGGCCGGCCCGACATCGTGATCGTGGTCGGGGGAGTCATCCCGCCCGGCGACTTCGATGAGCTCTATGCCGCCGGGGCGACCGCGATCTTCCCGCCTGGCACCGTGATCGCCGACGCCGCGGTGGATCTGCTGCACACGCTGGCGTCCCAGCGAGGCTACGACCTCCCGGAGCTCGCCGACCCGGTAGAACCGGCCGCAGACCAGAAATAGATGGCCGACAACGTGTCCGACACCGTCAGCGAGTTGGCGGCGGCGGTGCGCTCCGGGGACCGCTCCGTGCTGCCGCGGGCCATCACCCTGGTGGAGTCCACCCGCGCCGACCACCGTCAGCAGGCCCAGAAGTTGCTGCTGGCGCTGCAGCCCGACGCCGGCGGGGCACGGCGGGTCGGTATCACCGGCGTCCCCGGCGTGGGCAAGTCGACCACCATCGAGGCGCTCGGGATGCACCTCATCGAGCACGGCCACCGGGTGGCGGTCCTGGCCGTCGACCCGTCGTCGACCCGCACCGGGGGCTCGATCCTGGGCGACAAGACGCGCATGCAGCGGCTGGCCGCACACCCCGACGCCTACATCCGCCCGTCGCCGACCTCGGGAACCCTGGGCGGGGTCGCCAAGGCCACCCGGGAGACGGTGGTGCTGCTGGAGGCCGCCGGCTTCGACGTGATCCTGATCGAGACCGTCGGCGTCGGCCAGTCCGAGGTGACGGTGGCCAACATGGTCGACACCTTCGTCTTCTTGACCCTGGCCCGCACCGGCGACCAGTTGCAGGGCATCAAGAAAGGCGTGCTGGAGTTGGCCGACGTGGTGGTGGTCAACAAGGCCGACGGTGAACACCTCGCCGAGGCGCGAATGGCAGCACGGGAGCTGTCGGCCGCTATCCGGCTCATCTATCCACGTGAAACTCTTTGGCGCCCACCCGTTTTGACGATGAGTGCCATCGACGGTACCGGGCTGGCGGAATTCTGGGACACCGTCGAGCGGCATCGGCAGACGCTGATCGACGCCGGCGAGTTCGACAGCCGGCGGCGCGCGCAGCAGGTGGAGTGGACCCGGCAGCTGGTGCGGGACGCGGTGCTGGAGCGGACGCTGTCGGATCCCTCGGTGCGCGAGGTGCGTACCGAGGTGGAACAGCAGGTCCTCAACGGTGAACTGACCCCCGCACTGGCCGCCCAGCAAATCCTGGCCGCCATCTGGCGCTAGCGCGTTGCGCCCCGCGCGCGGTAACACGACTTATGTGCGCCGGTCACGAGGTAGATTCCCAGCCATGACGCAGCATCCAGATGCGCGCCAGACGGCGCTTCCGGCGAACGTGCACGGCGCGGCGGACCCGAACTTCGCCTGGGCCGTGCGTGCCTTCGGCGCGATGTTCCCCGGCCGCCGCTACGGCGGCGGGGCGCTGGCCGTCTACCTGGACGGCAAACCCGTCGTCGACGTGTGGACCGGATGGTCGGACCGGGCGGGCCGGGTGCCGTGGTCGGCCGACACCGGCGCCATGGTGTTCTCGGCGACCAAGGGCGCGGCGTCGACGGTCATCCATCGGCTGGTCGACCGGGGTCTCATCGACTATGACGCCCCGGTGGCGCAGTACTGGCCGGATTTCGGCGCGAACGGCAAGTCCGCGATCACCGTCCGGCAGCTGTTGGGCCACCGGGTGGGGCTGACGCACCTACACGGCGCCAGCAGGACAGACCTACTGGACCACGCGACGATGGAAGCGCGGATGGCCGCCGCGGCACCGGGACGTGAGTTCGGGAAACCCGCCTACCATGCGTTGACCTACGGCTGGCTGCTCTCGGGGCTGGCCCGGGCCGTCACCGGCACCGGCATGCGCGAATTGTTCCGCGCCGAGCTTGCCGCCCCGCTGGACACCGACGGGCTGCACCTGGGCCGGCCGCCCGTCGACTCGCCGACCGTCGCCGCGGAGATCATCATGCCCCAGCGCGGCCGCGGCAACCGGCTCGTGGAGCTGCTGGCAACCAGGACGGCCGCGATGTTGCCGTACGGCGGCTTCGGCGCCATCTACTTTCCCGGTGTGATGGGCACCTTGCGCGGCGACACCCCGCTGCTGGACACCGAGGCTGCCGCCGTCAACGGGGTGGCCACCGCACGCGGCCTGGCCCGCCTCTACGGCGCACTGGCCCACGGCGGGCAGATCGACGGTACCCAGCTGTTGTCGCGCCGGCTGGTCGATGGCCTGACCGGTCGACGAAGCCTGGAACTGGACCGCACTGTCGGGTTTCCGTTGGCGTTCCACCTGGGCTATCACGCGGTTCCGTTCGGATCGGTGTTGCCGGGCTTCGGTCACGTCGGGCTGGGTGGTTCGATGGGCTGGGCCGACCCGGCCTCCGGGCTGGCGATCGGCTTCGTGCACAACCGGCTGCTGACCCCGTTCCTGGCGGTCGACCACGCAGGTTTCGTCGGCACCGCCGCGCTGATCCGCCGGGGCGTCGCCCAGGGCCGCCGGCACGGATTCACCCCGGTCCCGCTGCTCGGGGCGCCGTTCCCCGAGCGCGATGCCGCAACCGGGTAGCCGTCCCCCGCCGGGCCGGCCGGCCCCGTTAGGGTGTCCCGAGTGACTGACCGTACGCCGAAGCTCTACATCTTCCCGCACGCCGGCGGGGCGCCGCAGTACTACATTCCGTTCTCCAAGGCGTTCGCCACCGATGTCAAACGCATCGGTGTGCAGTATCCGGGGAAGGGCGGCAACCATGACCTCGGTGCGTTCACCAGCATCGAGGACCTCGCCGACCGGGTCTGCGAGAAGCTGCCCTCGCCGACCGACGGGCCGGCCGCCTTCTTCGGGCACAGCATGGGCGCGTTGCTGGCCTTCGAGGTGGCCCGCCGGTTCGAGGCCGACGGAAAGGCGGTCGCGGCGTTGTTCCTGTCCGCCGCCGGTGCGCCGGGACGAGCCGGATATGACAACATCGGCGATTCCGATCGGGGGTTGCTCGAGGCGGTCGGCCAGATGACCGGGGTCAATCCGGAGTTCCTGGAGAATGAGGAGTTCGCGGCCAAGATCCTCCCGACGCTGCGCGGCCTGAAAGCGATCGCGAATTACGATTGTCCACCTGAGGCCCGGGTGTCCTGCCCGATCTTCGCCTTTCACGGCGACGAGGATGACGTGGCCACCACCGACAAGGTCGCGCCGTGGGCCGAGCGCACCACCGCGGAGTTCAGCGTGCGGACGTTCACCGCGCCCGGCCACCACTTCTACCTCAACGAACACCTGCCGGAACTCGTCGGCGCCATCGAGGAGAAACTTGCGGTCTATTGCCGGCAGTGACACCGGCCCGACGACGGTAACCCTGTGAAATACCTGTTGGTGCCGGTGTGACCCCTGGTGCTGGGGACAATTTCTGCGCTAGCATTCTGGGTCTGTCGCGTCAGCCCTGTATGACAGCCATAAATTCCCTGTCAACAGCGCCTACGTGGTAGCCTCCGCGGGAGGGAAACACCTGGGATGTCGGGGTCCAAGGCGTTTTTGCGTAGGTTCCAAACATTCAGAAGGGGTACCCGTGTCGATGGTCGAATCACCCGCTCCGGCCGTGTCGGCCGCGCGATCTCGGCGCCCGGACGTACCCGCCCCCACCTTTGACCGGCATGGCGGGCAACTGGCCCCGGGTAAGGCCGAAGTACTCAGCTGAGCAGGTCGGGCAGCGTTGCCCACGGACCTGACTTCGCAGGGGGGAAGCATCCCAAATGTCGCTAATCCAATTGCATACCTCCGCTGTGCAGGGACATCGCGCAGCGAAATCGTCAGTTCGGACCACACGCCTGACTTACGGGGACGAAACACTCAGCAGGTGAGGTCCGCGGACCTGACAGCACAAGGAGAAAACATCGCTATGCCGGTTACTCAATCGCACATCCCGACCCTGTTGGCGGACCGGGCCCGGGAAAAGCCGGATGCGCCTGCGTACACCTTCATCGACTTCGACGTCGACCCGGCCGGCTACCGCGAGACCGTGACCTGGTCGCAGCTGCGCAACCGCGCCCAGGTGGTGGCGGCCGAACTGGCGGCCTGTGCATCCCCGGGTGACCGGGTGGCGCTGTTGGCCCCGCAGAGCATGGAGTACATCGTCGGGTTCTACGGCGCCCTGGAGGCGGGGATGATCGCCGTTCCGCTGCCGGTGCCGATGTTCGGCGCGCACGACGAGCGCGTGTCAGCAGCACTGCGCGACTGCTCCCCGGCGGCGATCCTGACCACATCGGCGGCGGTCGGCGACATCGCCAGCACGGTTCGCGACCTCGGCGGCAAACCGCCGGTGGTGATCGAGGTCGACGCGCTGGACCTCGACTCGGCGCCGGTGGTGACACCCACCGCCACGGCGCACACCAAGACGGCGTTCTTGCAGTACACCTCCGGGTCGACCCGGACTCCCGCCGGCGTCATGGTCGGGCACCACAACGCGATCGAGAACATGCGCCAGATGATCGCCGACACCTTCGAGGACCGCGGCAAGACCGTTCCGCCCGACACCACGCTGGTGGCGTGGCTGCCCTTCTACCACGACCTGGGCCTGATGTGCGGCATCATCTTCCCGCTGGTGGGCGGCCACCAGGCGGTGCTCTTCAGCCCGATGGCGTTCCTGGCCAAGCCGGCCCGCTGGATGCAGCTGGTGGCCAGTTACCCCAACACCTACACCGGTGGGCCCAACTTCGCCTATGAGCTGGCCATCCGGCGTACCTCCGACGAGGACATGGAGGGGCTGGACCTGGGCCACGTCCACACCTTCGCGTTCGGCGCGGAACGGGTGCACGCCGCCACACTGCGACGCGTCATCGACCGGTTCGCCAAATTCAACCTGCCGCCCGCCGCGCTGCGCCCCGGCTACGGCCTGGCCGAGGCCACCGTGTACCTCACGTCGAACACCCCGGGCAGCCCGCCGCCGACCGAGCGGTTCGACTACGCCAAGCTGGCGGACGGCTCGGCCGAGCTGAGCGGGGCCGAAGGCGGTGTCGAGCTGGTCAGCTGCGGTGTACCGCGCGCCTGCACGGTTCGCGTCGTGGACCCCGACACCCAGATCGAGAACCCCGACGGCAAGGTCGGCGAGATCTGGGCGTACGGCCCGAACATCGCCGGAGGCTACTGGCACAACCAGCAGGCGACCGAGGCGGCTTTCGCCGGCAAGCTGGTCGAACCGTCGCCGGGTACGCCACAGGGGCCCTGGCTCAAGACCGGCGACCTCGGGGTGATCTCCGGTGGGGAGCTCTACATCGTCGGCCGGATCAAGGACCTGCTGATCGTCGACGGGCGCAACCACTACCCGGACGACATCGAGGCCACCGTCCAGGAGATCACCGGCGGGCGCGTCGCTGCGGTGTCGGTCCCGAACAGCCGGTCGGAGGAGCTTGTTACGATCGCCGAGTTCAAGAACAAGGGGCGCTCGGAAGAGGAGGTCCTGGACAGGCTGAACGAGGTGAGGCGGAAGGTCACGGCCGCGCTGTCGAAGGCGCACGGCCTGGCGATCGGCGATCTGGTCCTGGTGCCGCAGGGCGCCATCCCGATCACGACCAGCGGCAAGATCCGGCGCTCCAGTTGCGTGGAGATCTACCAGCGGGACGGGTTCGACCGACTGGATGCTTCCGCTCGGTCTGTGTGAGCGATGACGAGCTGCTCGCGCGGCTTTCGGGGAGGTTGAGTTGAGCGAGATGAATGGTGTACCGGCCGGGGGGCCGGACCGCCGGGCGATTGTTGCTGAGGCGCTGCGCAAGATTGATGATTTGACGGCGCGGTTGGCGGTGGCTGAGGCCGGTGATGCTGAGCCGATCGCGGTGGTGGGTTTGGGTTGTCGGTTGCCTGGTGGGGTGGATGATCCGGCCGGTTTTTGGCGGTTGTTGTGTGCTGAGGGTTCGGGGATTGTTCGGGTTCCGGCGGATCGTTGGGATGCGGATGCGTTTTATTCGTCGGATCATTCTGTGCCGGGGACGATTTGTTCTCGTGAGGGTGGGTTTTTGTCGTCGTGGCAGCCTGCTGAGTTTGATGCGGAGTTTTTTGGTATTTCGCCGCGTGAGGCCGATGCGATGGATCCTCAGCAGCGGTTGTTGATGGAGGTGGCCTGGGAGGCGTTGGAGCATGCCGGGATCACCAAGGAGGCGATTCGGGGTACGCAGACCGGCGTTTTCGTCGGCATGACCACCAACGACTACGCCCTCGATATCGTCAGCAATATCCGTCCCGCAGAAATCGATCCCTACGTCCCGTTCGGTAACGCCGCCAATTTCGCGGCCGGTCGGTTGTCGTATTTCTTGGGTGTGCATGGTCCGGCGGTGATGTTGGATACGGCGTGTTCGTCGTCGTTGGTGACGATTCATTTGGCGTGTGCGAGTTTGCGGCGTCGGGAGTCCGATCAGGCGTTGGCGGCCGGGGTGAACCTGATGTTGACGCCGCAGAACAGTGTGGCGACGTCGCGGTGGGGGATGTTGGCGCCGGATGGCCAGTGCAAGACCTTTGATGCCGGTGCTGATGGGTATGTGCGCAGCGAGGGTGCTGGGGTGGTGGTGCTCAAGCGGCTTTCGGATGCGCAGCGTGATGGTGATCGGGTTTTGGCGGTGGTGCGGGGTTCGGCGGTGAATCAGGATGGGCCGTCGAGTGGTCAGACGGTGCCGTCGGGTCCGGCGCAGCAGAAGGTGGTGCGGGCGGCGTTGGCGGCGGCGCGGTTGGAGCCGGGCGATATCGATTATGTCGAGGCGCATGGCACTGGTACGGCGTTGGGTGATCCGATCGAGTTGGATGCGCTGTCGGCGGTGTTCGGGGAGCGGGGTTCGTCGGCGCCGTTGGTGCTGGGGTCGGTGAAGACGAATTTGGGGCATCTTGAATCTGCTTCTGGTGTGGCGGGTTTCATCAAGACGGTGTTGGCGGTGCAGCAGGGTTTCATTCCGCGGCATTTGAATTTTTCGGAGTTGACGCCCAATGCCGGTGTGGGGGCGTCGAAGTTTCAGATTGCGGCGCAGGCGATGGCGTGGCCGGCGGTGTCGCGTCCGCGTCGGGCGGGGGTGTCCTCGTTCGGGGTGTCGGGCACTAATGCCCATGTGGTGATCGAGCAGGCTCCGGTCGGTGAGCCGGTCGAGTCGGTCGGGCCTGTTGCGGTTCCGGTGGTGCAGACGTTGGTGGTGTCGGGTAAGTCGCCGGCGCGCATCGCAGCTACTGCCGGGGTGCTGGCGCAGTGGATGGCCGGTGACGGCGCCGAGGTGCCGCTGGCCGACATCGCCCACACGCTCAACCATCACCGCACCCGTCACCAGAAATTCGCCACCGTGGCCGCCCGGGACCGGGAACAGGCCATCACCGGACTGGCGGCCTTGGCTGCCGGCGAATCCGCGCCCGGATTGGTCGGGCCCGCCACGACGCTGCCCGGACCCGGAACGGTGTTCGTGTTCTCCGGTCAGGGTTCGCATTGGGTGGGGATGGGTCGTCGGTTGTTGGCTGATGAGCCGGTGTTTGCTGCGGCGGTTGATGAGTTGGAGCCGGTGTTTGTCGCGCAGGTGGGTTTTTCGCTGCGGGAGGTGATTGCCCAGGGTGTCGAGATCTCCGGTGATGCGCAGGTGCAGCCGGTGATCATGGGGTTGCAGTTGGCGTTGGCGGAGTTGTGGCGTTCGTATGGGGTGGTTCCGGATGCGGTGGTCGGGCATTCGATGGGGGAGGTCTCGGCGGCGGTGGTGGCCGGGGCGTTGACCCCGGAGCAGGGTTTGCGGGTGATTGCGGTGCGGTCGCGGTTGATGTCGCGGCAGGCCGGTCAGGGTGCGGTGGCGTTGTTGGAGTTGGATGCCGGCGCGGTGCAGGAGTTGTTGGCGCAGTATCCGCAGGTGGCGGTGGCGGGGTATTTGTCGCCGCGGCAGACGGTGGTGGCTGGGTCGCCGGCTGATGTGGATGCGGTGATTGCGGCCGTGTCGGCTCGGGAGCGGTTTGCGCGGCGGGTCAATATGGAGGTGGCTTCTCATACCGCGTTCATGGATCCGATTCTGGCGGAGTTGCGGGCGGAGTTGGCTGATCTGGTTCCCTCGCCCGGGCAGATCCCGTTCTTTTCCACGGTGGTCGATCCCGCCGGGCCCACGCCGGTGCTGGACGCCGATTACTGGGCCGACAATGTGCGCCAACCCGCCCGGGTCAGCGAGGCGATCGTCGCCGCGGGGGAGAAGTACGGCACCTTCATCGAAGTCAGCCCGCACCCGATCCTGACCCACACCATCGACGAGAACCTGGAGACGGTTCCGCACCGCAGTGTCGCCACATTGGTGCGCGACGGCGACGACACCGTCGGTTTCCATCAGCATCTCAACAGCGCCCACCCGGTGAGCCCTCGGGAGCTGCCGCACCCGGCTGAGCCGCACCCGCTACTGCCCACCACGCCGTGGCGGCACACCCACCACTGGCTGGAGACCGAAAGCTCCGTCACCGCAGCCGAATCCGCACCGCGGCCCGGCGTACTGCTGGGCACGCACATCAAGATCGGCAGCACGCCGACGGTCCACCTGTGGCAGGCGCGGCTGGCTCCGGAAGCCAAGCCCTACCCGGGTGATCACCGCAATAACGGGGTCGAGCTGGTGCCGGCATCGGTACTGCTGCAAACGCTTTCCGACGCCGCGGCCGAGGTGAGCGGGCAACCGGTCGTCAGCGACATCCGCTTCGAGCATCCGATCATCGTCGACCGGCCGCGGACCATCCAGGTCGTAGCCGACGCCGACTCGGTCGTCGTGTTGTCGAAGGCGGTGTCAGCAAAGACGGCGACCGACGACGGGGACGGGCGCTGGATAAAACACCTCAGCGCGCGCATCGCGCCACGCGGCGAGTCCGTCCCGGACGCCACCGATGTGATGCACAAAAACGGCCACGCCGGAACGCAATTCGATGACGAAGCAGTAACGTCGCTGTGGCTGACCTGGGGCAGCGAAGGCCGCCCCTTCGACTGGTCGATCAGCTCCGGGCGGTCGACGCCGGTGGAGTTGCGGGCCGACATCGAAGCAGCGGTGGGGACGGTGGGGCTGCTCGACGCCGCACTGCACGTCGCGCGGCTGGTCGATGAATCCAATCCGGAGCTGATGGTGCCCGCTGCGGTCGACAACGTGCGCTTCGGGGAACCGTCCGCCGACGGCCGGGCCGGCGTCACCGTGCAGCGGCGCCAGGGCGGCGAGGGAGAACTCGTCGTCGACATCGTCGTGGCCACCCCCGACGGCCGGCGCTGCGTCGACATCCGCGGGCTGCGCTACACCGCGCTGGACGCCGCGACCCAGGCCCAGGACCCCAGCTCGATCGCGCACGCGATCGAATGGCAGCCCTGGGACGCGGCTCCGCAGACACCGGACCTGCCCGGCACGCTGGCCGTGGTCGGCGAAGGTGCCGCGGCCGAGGCCCTGCGGGGCGGACTGACCGGGGCCGGTCACCGCACGGCCGGCGTCACCGAGGCCCAGTCCGTCGTCTACGTCGCCGACTCCCGGGCCGGCGAGACCGACCTGGACTGCGCGTCGCGGCTGGTCGGCGAGGTGTCCGACCTGGTGGCACGGCTGGCCGAGCGGGAAGCCCATCCGCCCGCGCTGTGGATCATCACCCACGGCGTCCACGAGGCCCTCTCCGACGCCGCGGTGCGCCAAAGCTGCCTGTGGGGTCTGGCCGGGGTGATCCGCGCCGAGCAACCGCAGCTCTGCGGTGGCCTGGTGGATCTGCCCGAAGACCCCGCCGGCATCGCCGATTGCATCGCGACACTGTCGACGGTGCTGCGTACTCCGGCGAAATCCATCCTGGTGCTGCGCGACCGCCAGTTCCTGGCGCCGACGTTCACCCCGGTCTCCGGTCCGCCCCAACGCGAGCCGATGGTATGCCAACCCGACGGCGCCTACCTGATCACCGGCGGGATGGGTGCACTCGGCCTGCTGATGGCCGGGTGGCTGGCCGACCGCGGCGCCCGCCGGCTGGTGCTGGCCGGGCGCAGCGCTCTGCCGCCCCGGCGCGACTGGGACGCCGACCGCCTCGATGCCGACGTCCGCCACAAGATCGCCGGCATCCGGGCGCTGGAGCGCCGCGGAGTCACCGTCGACGTGGCCGCCCTCGACATCGGTTCCCGAGACGGCGTGATCGACCTGCTGGCCCGCCGTGACGCGGCGGGAGCACCGCCGATCCGCGGCATCATCCACGCCGCCGGCGTCACCGAAGGCCAGCTGTTGACCGAGGTCGACGAGGACAGGCTCCGCGACACCATGTGGCCCAAGGTCGCCGGTGCGCAGGTGCTGCACGAACTGTTCCCGCCGGCAAGTGTGGACTTCTTCTTCATGACCGCCGCGGCGGGTGCGGTGTTCGGGGTGCCCGGCCAGGGCGCCTACGCCAGCGCGAACGCCTACCTGGACGGTCTGGCCCGCGCGCGCCACCAGCGGGGCTGCCACAGCGTCAGCCTGGACTGGGTGGCCTGGAAGGGCCTCGGCTTCGGCGCCGAGGCGCACGTCGTGCTGCACGAGCTGGAGCGGATGGGTTCCCGGCCGATCTCCCCGGCCGAAGCCTTCGCCGCCTGGGACCACGTCGAGCACTACGACGTCGCCCAGGCCGTCATGGTGCCGCTGCCCAGAGAAGGAAAGCCCGGGGAGTCCGCTGCCGACGGCGGTGCACCGACCCGCGACTGGGCGCAGCTGCCCGCCGATGAGATACTCAGCGAGCTGGAAATCGGGTTGCGCAGCATTCTGGCCCGCGAGCTTCGCATGTCGGAGGCCGAACTACAGCTGGACCGGCCGTTCGCCGAGCTCGGCCTCAATTCGGTGATGGCGATGGCGGTCCGGCGCGAAATCGAACAACTGGTCGGCCTGGAGCTGTCGGCGACGATGCTGTGGAACCACCCGACCACTGCGGCGCTGGCGGCACACCTGACCGGCAAGCTGCTGCCGCAGGAGGATTCCGGCCACGACCCGGCGGCCGCCAACGGCGAGCTGCCCGAGTCGGCCGACAGTGTGTTGAATGAGCTGTTCGACAGCGTGGAATCGGCTCCGGCCGGATGGGACGGGATCTAGTGGGAATTGAGTTCCCCGCATGACCGCAGCATTTGACGAAGAATCACTGCGCCACTGGCTGGCCGACTACCTGGTCACCAATATCGGCTGCAGCCCCGACGAGATCGACTTCAACTCGTCGCTGAACGACCTGGGCGTCGGATCCCGCGACGCCGTGGTGCTCTGCGGTGAGCTGTCCGAACTGCTCGGCCGCAAAGTCTCGCCGGTTGAACTCTGGCAGCACCCGTCGGTCACCGAGCTGGCGAAGTTCCTCATCGAGCCGGACTCCGCCGACGAGGAGTCGGCGCCCGAGCCCGGCCGGTTCGGCACCGACGAGCCCATCGCGGTGATCGGTCTGGGTTGCCGGTTCCCCGGCGACATCACCTCGCCGGAAGCGCTGTGGCAGTTCCTGATCGACGGTGGCAACGCGGTCACCGAGGTGCCGGCCGACCGCTGGGCGCCGTTCGACGACGGGTCGCCCGAGATCACCACCGCGATCGCCCGCACCACCCGTTGGGGTTCGTTCCTGAGCGACATCGCCGCCTTCGACGCGGAGTTCTTCGAGATCTCCAGCCGCGAGGCCGTCAAGATGGACCCCCAGCAGCGGCTGCTGCTGGAAGTGGCGTGGGAAGCCTTGGAGCACGCCGGAATCCCGGCGACCTCCTTGCGGCGGTCGCAGACCGGCGTGTACGTCGGGGCCAGCATCACCGAGTACGGCTGCCACGCATCCGCCGACCTGAACGGTGTGGACGCCTGGAGCAACGCCGGTGGCGCACTGAGCATCATCGCCAACCGGCTGTCGTACTTCCTGGACCTGCGGGGCCCCTCGGTGACGGTGGACACCGCGTGCTCGTCGTCGCTGGTCGCGCTGCACCTGGCGTGCCGGAGCCTGCGGACCGGGGAGTGCGAGACCGCCATCGCCGGCGGGGTCAACCTGCTGATGTCCCCGGCGGTGTTCCGCGGTTTCGACCAGAGCGGCGCGCTGTCGGCGACCGGCGCGTGCCACGCGTTCGACGCCGAGGCCGACGGATTCGTCCGTGGCGAGGGCTGCGGTGCCGTGGTGCTCAAGCGCCTGTCGGACGCCCGGCGCGACGGCGACCGGGTGCTGGCGGTGGTCCGCGGGTCGGCGATCAACCAGGACGGGCACTCCAATGGCCTGCTGGCGCCCAATCCGGCCGCCCAGATGGCGGTGCTGCGCTCGGCCTACGCCGACGCCGGGATCGCGCCACAGGAAGTCGACTACGTCGAAACCCACGGAACCGGCACCCTGCTCGGTGACCCGATCGAGGCCCGGGCGCTGGGCACCGTACTGGGGCGTGGACGCCCCGCGGAGGCGCCGCTGCTGCTCGGTGCCGCCAAGTCGAACCTGGGCCACCTCGAGGCGGCCGCCGGCATGGTCGGCTTCATCAAATCGGTGCTGGCCGTGCAGCGCGGGCAGATCCCGCGCAACCTGCACTTCAACACCCCGAACCCACACATCGCCTTCGACCAGATGCGGTTGAAGGTCGTTGCCGAACAACAGGACTGGCCGTCCACCGACCACCCGCGGCGGGCCGGGATCTCCTCGTTCGGCTTCGGCGGCACCAACGCGCACGTGGTGATCGAACAGGCGCCACCAGCCAAAATCGCTGTGCGCGAGGCAGATCCAGCGGTCACGACGCTGGTGGTCTCCGGGCGGACCCCGGAACGGATCGCGGCGACCGCCGGCGAACTGGCCGCCTGGCTGGACGGGGCCGGCGCCGAGGTGGACCTGCCCGACATCGCACACACCCTCAACCACCACCGTGCCCGGCAGGCCCAGTTCGCCACCGTATGCGCCCGGGACCGCGGCGAGGCCGTACGCGGCCTGCAGGCACTGGCCGCCGGTACCTCGGCCGACGGCGTCGTCGGTCCACACGACGGGCCGTGCGGGCCCGGCACCGTGTTCGTGTATTCCGGACAGGGCTCGCACTGGGCCGGAATGGGCCGGCAACTGCTCACCGACGAACCGGCGTTCGCCCGGGCACTGGCAGTGCTGGAACCGGTCTTCGTCGAACACGTCGGGTTCTCGTTGTGGCAGGTGATCTCCAGCGGTGAACCGATCAGTGGCGACGCGCAGGTGCAGCCGGTCCTGATGGGACTGCAGCTGGCCCTGACCGAGCTGTGGCGTTCCTACGGCGTGCACCCCGACGCCGTCATCGGTCACTCCATGGGTGAGGTGACCGCGGCGGTCGTGGCCGGCGCACTGAGCCCGGCCGCCGGATTCCGGGTGATCGCGGCGCGCTCCCGGCTGATGTCGCAACAAGCCGGACAGGGCGCGGTGGCGTTGCTGAACCTGGACAGCGAGACCACCGACGCGCTGTTGGCCGGCTTCCCGGACGTCAGCGTGGCGGGTTACCTGTCGCCCAAGCAGACCGTGGTGGCCGGACCGGTGGCGCCGGTCGACGCGGTGATCGCCGCGGTCAGCGCCCAGAACAAGTTCGCCCGGCGGGTCAACATGGAAGTGGCCTCGCACACCGCGCTGATGGACCCGATCCTGCCCGACCTGCGGGCGGCGCTGGCGGACCTGACGCCCGAGGTGGCCACCATCCCGTTCTTCTCCACCGTGACCGAGAGCGCCATGCCGGCCGGTGGCATGCCGCTGCTGGACGCCGAGTACTGGGTGAACAACGTGCGGCAGCCCGCGCTGCTGACCCAGGCCGTCACCGCCGCCGCCGCCGAACACACCACCTTCGTCGAGGTCAGTGCGCACCCGATCCTGACCCACGCGATCGCCGACACCTGCGAGGCACTGGCCGGCCACCACCACAGCGTGGGAACCCTGGTGCGCAACGCCGACGACGCGATCAGCTTCCACACCAGCCTCAACCGCACCCACACCGCCCAGCCGCCGCAGACCCCGCACCCGCCGGAACCGCATCCGGTGCTGCCGGCCACGCCGTGGCAGCACAGCCGCTACTGGATCGACACCGTCGCCATCCGCAGCGCCGCCGGGCAGGTGGCCTCCGGCGCTGAGCGGGCCACCGGCAGCCCCGGTGCGGTGCCCACCGACTGGTGGTGCGAACTGACCTGGCCGGAGGCAGCCGCCGTGGCGGCCGCTGACAACGCCGGCGACCCGAGATGGCTGGTGATCGGCGACGACGAGCTGGGCGCCGAACTCGGCGCCGTGACCACCCTGGACGCCTCGGCGCTGGCCGCCGACGCCGACCCGGCAGCACTGTCGGCGGCACTGACCGGGGCCACCCATGTGCTGTATGCGCCGGCCGTCTCCGCGGACCTCTCCGCGGCACCGGCCTACGACACCTTCAACGCCGGGCGGCGGCTGGCGGCGGGCCTGCTGGACCGGCCGGAGTCGCCGACGCTATTTCTGCTCACGCGCAACGCCCAACCGGTCGGGGAGGGCGACCGGGCCCACCCCGCGCATGCCGTGCTGTGGGGCCTGGGCCGCACCCTGGCCCTGGAACACCCCGAGATCTGGGGCCGGGTCGTCGACGTCGACGAGTCCGTTCCGGCGTCGCTGGTCGCCGGGTACCTGCGCGCCGAGGCCGGCGCCGCCGACACCGAGGATCAGATCGTCTACCGCGCCGGTGTCCGCCGCGTCCCGCGGCTACGCAAGGGCCGTCCCACCGGGGCCGCCGCGCCGGTCGAATTCGACACGGACAGCTGCCATCTGGTGATCGGCGCCACCGGCAACATCGGACCGCAGCTGGTTCGGCAGCTGGCGGCCAGCGGGGCCAGGACCATCGTCGCCGTGTCGCGGCGCCCGGGCACACGCCTCGAGGAGTTGGCAGCCGAGCTGTCCCCGGCCGGGGTCACGCTGGTGACGGTGGCCGCCGATGCGGCCGACGAGACCGCCATGAGCGCACTGTTCGACCGGTTCGGCGTCGACCTGCCGCCACTGGCCGGTATCCACGTGGCCGCCTTCGCCGGCGGCCCGGTGACCCTGCGCGAGATGACCGACGCCGACGTCACCGCCATGTTCCGGCCGAAGCTCGACGTGGTCGCGGTGCTGCACAAGCTGTCGCTGCGGCACCCGGTGCGCCACTTCGTGCTGTTCTCATCGATCTCCGGGATCACCGGGTCGCGCTGGCTGGCGCACTACACCGCGACCACCACCTTCCTGGACGCCTTCGCCTACGCACGGCGCGCCGCCGGGCTGCCGGCCACCGCGATCAACTGGGGGTTGTGGAAGTCGTTGAACGACACCCAGTCCGACGTGGAACGTCAGGTGACGGTGGAGTCCGGCCTGGAGCCGATGAGCGACGACGTCGCGATCGGAGCGCTGCCGCTGGTGATCGGGGCGCAGAGCGCCGCGCGGCACACCGTGGTGGCGGCGGACTGGCCGCGGCTGGCCACCGCCTATCGCACCCGGGCGGCGCTGCACATCGTCGACGACCTGCTGGCCGTCGCCGAGCCCGCCGACGGATCGGCGCCGGTCACCACCGAATTCCGCCGCGCCCTGGCCGAAGCCGAACCGGAACAGCGCCTGGAGTTGCTGCGCGAGCACGTCACCACGCAGGTCGCCGCTGCCATGGGTCTGGCATCGCGCCACGCCCTGGACCCGACAGCCGGTTTCTTCGCTTCCGGCATGGATTCGCTGATGAGCGTGACCCTGCAGCGTGCCCTGTCAGACAGTCTCGGCGAAACCCTGCCGGCCGCAGTCGTCTTCGACTATCCGACCATCGAGGCGCTGACCGGATACCTGGCCACGATCCTGCCCGAGCTGGTGGAAGCCGCCGAACAGGACAGCACCGACGCCTATGACGACATGAGCGATGACGAGCTGCTCGCGCAGCTCTCGGAGAGGTTGAGTTGAGCGAGATAGGTTCCGCATCGGCAGGGAGGGCCGAGTCGGCCGGGGGGTCGGATCGTCGCTCGATTGTTGCTGAGGCGCTGCGCAAGATTGATGATTTGACGGCGCGGTTGGCGGTGGCTGAGGCCGGTGATACTGAGCCGATCGCGGTGGTGGGTTTGGGTTGTCGGTTGCCTGGTGGGGTGGATGATCCGGCCGGTTTTTGGCGGTTGTTGTGTGCTGAGGGTTCGGGGATTGTTCGGGTTCCGGCGGATCGTTGGGATGCGGATGCGTTTTATTCGTCGGATCATTCGGTGCCGGGGACGATTTGTTCTCGTGAGGGTGGGTTTTTGTCGTCGTGGCAGCCTGCTGAGTTTGATGCTGAGTTTTTTGGTATTTCGCCGCGTGAGGCCGATGCGATGGATCCTCAGCAGCGGTTGTTGATGGAGGTGGCCTGGGAGGCGTTGGAGCATGCCGGGATCACCAAGGAGGCGATTCGGGGTACGCAGACCGGCGTTTTCGTCGGCATGACCACCAACGACTACACCCTGGTGGCAACCGAGAAGCTCGGCCCACGTGACGTCGACCCCTACCTGTCGTTCGGCAACGGGCCGAATTTCGCGGCCGGTCGGTTGTCGTATTTCTTGGGTGTGCATGGTCCGGCGGTGATGTTGGATACGGCGTGTTCGTCGTCGTTGGTGACGATTCATTTGGCGTGTGCGAGTTTGCGGCGTCGGGAGTCCGATCAGGCGTTGGCGGCCGGGGTGAACCTGATCTTGACGCCGCAGAACAGTGTGGCGACGTCGCGGTGGGGAATGTTGGCGCCGGATGGCCAGTGCAAGACCTTCGACAAGGAGGCGGACGGTTACGTGCGCGGCGAGGGTGCTGGGGTGGTGGTGCTCAAGCGGCTTTCGGATGCGCAGCGTGATGGTGATCGGGTTTTGGCGGTGGTGCGGGGTTCGGCGGTGAATCAGGATGGGCCGTCGAGTGGTCAGACGGTGCCGTCGGGTCCGGCGCAGCAGAAGGTGGTGCGGGCGGCGTTGGCGGCGGCGCGGTTGGAGCCGGGCGATATCGATTATGTCGAGGCGCATGGCACTGGTACGGCGTTGGGTGATCCGATCGAGTTGGATGCGCTGTCGGCGGTGTTCGGGGAGCGGGGTTCGTCGGCGCCGTTGGTGCTGGGGTCGGTGAAGACGAATTTGGGGCATCTTGAATCTGCTTCTGGTGTGGCGGGTTTCATCAAGACGGTGTTGGCGGTGCAGCAGGGTTTCATTCCGCGGCATTTGAATTTTTCGGAGTTGACGCCCAATGCCGGTGTGGGGGCGTCGAAGTTTCAGATTGCGGCGCAGGCGATGGCGTGGCCGGCGGTGTCGCGTCCGCGTCGGGCGGGGGTGTCCTCGTTCGGGGTGTCGGGCACTAATGCCCATGTGGTGATCGAGCAGGCTCCGGTCGGTGAGCCGGTCGAGTCGGTCGGGCCTGTTGCGGTTCCGGTGGTGCAGACGTTGGTGGTGTCGGGTAAGTCGCCGGCGCGGATCGCGGCTACTGCCGGGGTGCTGGCGCAGTGGATGGCCGGTGACGGCGCCGAGGTGCCGCTGGCCGACATCGCCCACACCCTGCGCGAACACCGCAGCGGGTTCCGATACACCGCGGGCGTCTGCGCCCGCGACCGTGACACCGCCATCGCCGGCCTGACCGCGCTGGCCGCCGGCGAAAGTGCCGCCGGTGTCGCCGAACCGCGGATCCGACCCTCAGGCGCTCGACCGGTGTTCGTGTTCTCCGGTCAGGGTTCGCATTGGGTGGGGATGGGTCGTCGGTTGTTGGCTGATGAGCCGGTGTTTGCTGCGGCGGTTGATGAGTTGGAGCCGGTGTTTGTCGCGCAGGTGGGTTTTTCGCTGCGGGAGGTGATTGCCCAGGGTGTCGAGATCTCCGGTGATGCGCAGGTGCAGCCGGTGATCATGGGGTTGCAGTTGGCGTTGGCGGAGTTGTGGCGTTCGTATGGGGTGGTTCCGGATGCGGTGGTCGGGCATTCGATGGGGGAGGTCTCGGCGGCGGTGGTGGCCGGGGCGTTGACCCCGGAGCAGGGTTTGCGGGTGATTGCGGTGCGGTCGCGGTTGATGTCGCGGCAGGCCGGTCAGGGTGCGGTGGCGTTGTTGGAGTTGGATGCCGGCGCGGTGCAGGAGTTGTTGGCGCAGTATCCGCAGGTGGCGGTGGCGGGGTATTTGTCGCCGCGGCAGACGGTGGTGGCTGGGTCGCCGGCTGATGTGGATGCGGTGATTGCGGCCGTGTCGGCTCGGGAGCGGTTTGCGCGGCGGGTCAATATGGAGGTGGCTTCTCATACCGCGTTCATGGATCCGATTCTGGCGGAGTTGCGGGCGGAGTTGGCTGATCTGGTTCCCTCGCCCGGGCAGATCCCGTTCTTTTCCACGGTGGTCGATCCCGCCGGGCCCACGCCGGTGCTGGACGCCGATTACTGGGCCGACAACGTGCGCCAACCCGCATTGGTCAGCCAGGCCATCACCGCGGCGGCGCAGGACCACGGCACCTTCATCGAGATCAGTCCCCACCCGCTGTTGACGCACTCGATCATCGAGACCGTGGAGGCCGCCGCGGGCGAACCTGCGACGGTGGCGTCGACCCTGCGCAGGGGCGACGACGAAACCCTCAGCTTCCACCTGCAGCTCGTCGAACTGGGCCTGGGCGGCAACGGCATCAAGGCCGGGGGATTCGTCGAATTGCCCAGCACCCCTTGGCAACACGCCCACCACTGGATCTCCGGTCCGGGACGGACCGGCCAGGTACCTGATGTCCATCCGCTGCTCGGTGCGCACGTCGAGATGCTCACCGGCCGCGATCACATCTGGCAGACCGACCTGAGCACCGAACTGATGCCCGGGCTGGCCGGGCACCAGGTTCAGGGACAGGCCGTGCTGCCGGCGGCGGCCCTGATCGAGATGGCGTTGGCCGCGGGCAGCCAAGCGCTCGCCAAGCCCATCGAGTCGATCTCGGTGACCGGCCTGGAGATCGAGCAGCCGCTGGTGCTTGACGGCGCGATGCAGGTCACCACGCAACTCAGCGGCGGCGATGCCCAGACCCGGATCGAGATCCACGCCCGATCCGCCGGTGAAGCCTGGTCGCGGTATGCGCTCGCCGAGATCACCCCGACACCGCTACAGCAGGCGGTCGATGCGCCGTCGGGCCAGAGCGTGCTCACGCTGCCCGACGACCCCGTCGGTGGGGCCACCCATCCCGCATACCGCCTGCACCCGGTGCTGCTCGACGCCGCGCTGCGGCAACTGGCGGCAGCGGTGCCCGACGTGGACTCCGAAGACCTCGGTTATGCGCCGACGGCGGTGGCCGCGGTGCAGGTGTTCGCACCCGTGGGACGCCAGGTGCGATGCCACACCGAGCTGACCGGTCGCGATGACAAGGCGGCTGTGGGCCGGGTCGTGCTCACCGATGACGCCGGGGCGACACTCGCCGAACTCACCGGCATCGAACTGCGTCCGGTCGACCCGCGCTCGCTGCGGGTGCCGCTGGAGCAGAAGATTTTCACCACCGAGTGGATCGAATCCGAGGCGCCGGAATCCACCGGTGCGGCTGCCGGCAGCTGGCTGCTGCTCGCGGAGCCCGACGCGGCCGCCGACGGCGGGACCGAGAGCTTGGCGGCGGCATTCGCCGCACGGCTGGCCACCCCCGACCGCAGGGTCGTCACCGGCCCGTTCGCCGACCAACCGGCGCTGACCGACGCGATCGCGCAGGCCGCGGCCGATCCCGCGCACCCGCCGGCCGGCATCGTGGTGTTCCTCGGCCGGCGGAGCTTCGACGCGGCCGACCCGCAGGCGCTGGCCCGTGCCCGCGACCTCGTCTGGACGGCGTCGACGGCGGCCCGGGCAGCGGTCGAGGGTTGGGCCGGGGCCAAGGGCGCACGGCTGTGGCTGGTCAGCCGCGGCGGGCTGGCGGTCGCCGGTGGCGAACCCGGCGGTTCAGCGAACCTCGACGGAGGAGCGGTGAAGCTGGGACCGCCGCATGAGGCGGGCGACCCCGCCATCGGTGCGCTCAAGGGCGTGGTTCGCACCTGGCGGTTCCCCGGCGAACTGGCCCGGGTGCTCGCCGACGAACCCGACCTGGGCGCCACCCTGGTCGACCTGGATGCCGACGATGACGTCGACACCCTGGCCGACACGATGCTGGCCGAACTGGGGGCCCCGATCCGCGACGACGTCGTCGCCTATCGCCGGCGGCAGCGCCATACCGAACGCCTCACCCGGGCCACCCTCGACGGTGCCGGCGGGGCGCCCCCCGCTCCCGTGGCCACCGTCCGCCCCGACGGCTCGTATCTGCTTACCGGCGGCCTCGGCGGGCTGGGCACCGTGGTAGCACGCTGGCTGGCGGCCCGCGGCGCCGGGCGGATCGTCCTCAACGGCCGCAGCGAGCCCTCCGAACAACAGCGCGCCGTGCTCGACGAGTTGGCCGCACAGACCGAGGTGGCCTTCGTTGCCGGGGACATCAGTTCGCCGGGGGTGGCCCAGCGTCTGGTCGCCGCCGCCGAGGAGACCGGCCGGCCGCTGCGCGGCGTTGTACACGCCGCCGGTGTGCTCGGCGACGGGCTGGTGACCGCCGTGACTCCCGAGAGCCTGGAGAGCGTCTGGTCGGCCAAGGCCGCCGGCGCGGCGCAGCTGCACTGTGCGCTGCAGGAAGCCACCGGGGACCGCCGGCTGGACTGGTGGGTGGGGTTCTCCTCGATGGCCGCCCTGCTGGGCCTGCCCGGCCAGCTCGGCTATGCCACCTCCAACGCCTGGCTGGACGCCCTGATGGCGTGGCGGCGCGCGTCCGGGCTGCCCGGCACCGCCATCAACTGGGGCCAGTGGTCCGATGTGGGCCTCGGACGCTCGATGACATTGAGCGTTCTCGACCCGATCAGCCCCGACGAAGGCGTCGAGGCGCTGGACGCGGTGCTCGGTGCCGACTCGCTGGGGCCCCGGGTCGGGGTGGGACGGCTGCGCATCGACCGTGCGGTCGCCACCTCACCGGAGTTCCGAGACCTGACCTTCTTCGAGGACCTGGTCGGCGAAGCCGCGGTGCCTGGGGCTGCTGAGACGGGTGGGCAGGGAAGCGGCGGCACCGCGGACCCGTCGGCGGCGGGAGCCCCGGACTGGTCGCAGATCCCCGCCGACAAGCGGCGCGACGAGCTGGTGGTCCGGCTGCAGGCTATCCTTGCCCGCGAGCTCCGGACATCGGCGGCAGCGGTCGACGTGGACCAGCCGTTCCCGGAGATGGGCCTCGATTCGATGATCGCGATGACGGTTCTGAAAGAGACACAGCAGCTGGTAGGGGTGGATTTGTCGGCGTCGATGCTATGGAATCACCCCAGCATTTCAGCTTTGGCGACGCATCTGGTGGGATTGCTGGCATCCCGGTACGCCCCGCAGGACGACACAGTGCAATACGACGGTCATCTGACGTTCGACTCCTCCGGCGGTGTGCTGGACGAGTTGTTCGATCAGGTCGAGTCGGCATCGACCGGGAGCGAGAGCGGTAGTTTTTGATGACGACGATCTTCAACAGGATGTCGGCAATGGGTCCCGACAAGCGCGGGGCCCTGACCGAGCAGTTCGAGAAGGCGTCGCGGATCGCCGCCGCCGAGCCGATCGCGGTCGTCGGGATCGGCTGCCGGTTCCCCGGTGATGCTTCGGGCCCGGACGCCTACTGGGACCTGCTGGCGGGAGGCCGCGACGCCATCACCGAGATCCCCCCGGACCGGTGGGATGCCGACGAGTACTACGACCCGGACCCGCTGGCGCCGGGCCGGATGTCGTCGAAGTGGGGCGGGTTCATCTCGGATGTCGCCGGTTTCGACGCCGACTTCTTCGGGATCTCCCCGCGCGAAGCCGAGGCGATGGACCCGCAGCAACGGCTGATGCTGGAGGTGGCCTGGGAGGCGCTCGAGCACGCCGGGATGTCTCCGGAACGACTCTCCGGTATCCGCTCCGCGGTGATGATGGGTGTGTATTACACCGAGTACCAGGGAATTTCAGCCTCCAACCCGGATGCGATCGACGGCTACTCGGCCACCGGCAACGCCCACGCCGTCGCCGTCGGCCGAATCGCGTATCTGCTGGGCCTGCGCGGGCCGGCGATCGCGATGGACTCGGCGTGCTCGTCGTCGCTGGTCACCATCCACCTGGCCTGCCAGAGCCTGCGGATGCGCGAGAGTGACCTGGCCCTGGCCGGCGGGGTCAGCCTCATCCTGCGGCCGGAAACCCAGATCGCGATGGCCAAGTGGGGGATGCTCTCACCGCGCGGCCGGTGTCACACCTTCGACGCCGGGGCGGACGGGTTCGTCCGCGGCGAGGGCGCCGGGATCGTCGTGCTCAAGCGCCTCACCGACGCCATCCGCGACGGCGACCGGGTGGTGGCGGTGGTGCGGGGCTCTGCGGTCAACCAAGACGGCAGGTCCAACGGGCTCACCGCGCCGAATACCATCGCTCAAAGTGACGCGATCACCCGCGCACTGCGTAGCGCCGATGTCGCGGCAGGCTCGGTGAACCTGATCGAAACCCACGGCACCGGAACGGGTTTGGGCGACCCGATCGAATTCGAGGCACTCGCCGAGGTCTACGGGCGCGGCGCCGACCGCTGTGCGCTCGGGGCGGTCAAGACCAACATCGGCCACTTGGAGGCCGCCGCCGGAATCGCCGGGTTCATCAAGGCCGCGCTGTCGGTCCAGCGGGGGCAGATCCCGCCGAATCTGCACTTCTCCAAGTGGAATCCGGCGATCGACCCGTCCCCGACCCGGCTGTTCGTCCCCACCGAGATGACGCCCTGGCCGGCCGCCGAGGGCCCGCGCCGCGCCGCGGTGTCGTCGTTCGGGCTGGGCGGCACGAACGCGCACGTGGTGCTCGAGCAGGGACCGGATCCGGTGGCCGCGCCGGCTCCGGCGGACCCGGTGATAACCCTGGTCGTCTCGGGGAAGACCGAGCAGCGGGTGGCGGCCTGGGCCGCGACGCTGGCGGACTGGATGGCCGGCCCCGGCGCCGAGGTGCCACTGGCCGATATCGCCAGCACCCTCAACCACCACCGCAGCCGGTACGCCAAGGTCGCCACCGTCTGCGCTCGCGACACCGAGCAGGCGGTGGCCGGACTGCGGGCAGTCGCCGGCGGCTACCCGGCATCCGGGGTGGTCGGCACGCACACTGCGCGCAGCGGCCAGGCCGGTAAGGGCACGGTGTTCCTGTACTCGGGTCAGGGATCGCAGTGGGCCGGCATGGGCCGTCAACTGTTGACCGACGAGCCGGCATTCGCCGCCGCCGTCGACGAGCTGGAGCCGGACTTCGTCGCGCAGGTCGGGTTCTCACTGCGCGGGGTGCTGGAATCGGCTGAGCCGGTGGTCGGCATCGACCGCATCCAGCCGGTGCTGGTGGGCATGCAGCTGGCGCTGACGGCGCTGTGGCGCTCCCACGGCGTCGAGCCGGACGCGGTGATCGGACATTCGATGGGGGAGGTGGCCGCCGCCGTGGTGGCCGGTGCGCTGAGCCCGGCCGACGGCCTGAAGGTGATCGCCACCCGCTCGAAGCTGATGGCCAGGCTGTCCGGCCAGGGCGCGATGGCACTGCTGGAACTCGACGCCGAAGCAACCGAGAAACTCATCGCCGCGCACCCGGATATCACCGTGGCGGTGTACGCGGCCCCGCAGCAGACGGTGATCGCCGGCCCGCCGGACCAGGTCGATGCGGTGGTCGCGGTGGTCGACGCCCAGGGCAAGCTGGCCCGGCGCGTCGAGGTGGACGTGGCCTCGCATCACCCCACCGTGGACCCGATCCTGGGTGAGCTGCGGACCGCGCTCGCCGACGTGGCGCCGTCGGCCCCGAAGATCCCGCTGATCAGCACGGTCGGTCAAACCGGAAGCGACACACCGGCATTCGACGCCGACTACTGGGTGCACAACCTGCGCAATCCGGTGCGGTTCAGCCAAGCCGTCACCGCGGCCGCGGCCGGCCACGCCACCTTCATCGAAGTCAGCCCGCACCCGCTGCTGTCCCACGCGATCAACGGGAACCTGGAGTCGGCGCGGCCCGCCGGTGATCGCGTGGTGACCGGCACCCTGCTGCGCGATCAGCCCGAGGCACTGAGCTTCCACACCAGCCTGGCTACCGTCGCGCCGCCGTCGGCCGACGCACCACAACCCGACGGCGGGATCGGACGCGTCGACCTGCCGCTGCGCCCTTGGCAGCATGTGCGGTACTGGGCGGGCGCGAGCGCCGCGAACCGCCACTCGAGCGATGCGCATCCGCTGCTGGGCATCCACGTCGAGTTGCCGGCCGGTCACGGTCACGTCTGGCAGGCCGACGTGGGCACCGACATCGTCGGGTGGATGGCGCATCACAAGGTGCACGGCCAGGTCGTGATGCCGGCCACCGGCTTCGCCGAGATGGCGATGGCCGCGGCCGGCGAAGCCCTGGACCTGCCCCCGTCGGCGGTCGCGGTGGACCGGGTCGAGGTCGAGCAGATGCTGCGGGTCGACGACCGGACCGAGGTGACGACCAGACTGCTGCACGACGCTGACGGCTCCGACGAACTGCGGGTCGAGATCCATTCCCGTGCGCCCGGCGGTGCCTGGTCGCGCCACGCGGTCGCCCGGGTCGCGGCGACGCAGCCCACCACCGCGGGGCCGCGCGCGGCGGCGACACCGTCCGCGGGCGGCACCACGCTGTCACCGGCGGACCTGTACACGGCGTTGCGCCGCACCGGCCTGCAGCACGGGCCGGCATTCGCGGCGTTGACCCGGATCGTCCGCAAGCCCGGTGGCGCCTCGGAGGCCGAGATCGTGCTGCCCGACGAGGCAACCGCGCACCGCGGCTACCGGATTCACCCGGTCATGCTCGATGCGGCGTTGCAGTGCCTCGCCGCGGCGCTGCCCGATGAATCGTTGAGCGGGTCGGGTGCCGGGTCGGAGGAAGCCACCTACCTTCCGGTCTCGGTCGAGACCATCCGGGTGTTCGGCGATGTGGGCCGGCGGGCCCGCGGCTACGCGGAGCTGGTCAGCCACGATGACGGCGGCATCCTGGGACGGGTCACCCTGACCGACGAGACCGGGACGACCACCGCCGAACTCGGCGGGATCTACCTGCAGCGGGTGCAGCGCCGCACCGTGCCGTTGCCGCTGACCCAGAAGATCTTCGACACCGAATGGATCGACGTTCCCGCGTCCGCGCAGCCCTCGGCGACCACCGACGGCAGCTGGCTGGTGTTGACCGACGGACCCGAAAGCGAAACGCTCGCAGCCGATTTCGCGGCCCGGTTCGCCTCGGAGAGCCGACGGGTGATCACCGCGGACCTCCGCAGCGAACCCGCGGTGCGCGAGGCCTTCTCGCGGACCGCCGACGACCCGGACCGGCCCCCGGTCGGGGTGGTCGTCCTGCCCGCACGGGAGGCCTTCGACGGCTCGGAAACCTCGGATGCACCCGGCCGCGGTCGCGACCTGGCCTGGTCGGTGGTGTCGACGGTGCGCACCATCGTCGGCGGCTGGCACGGCACCGCGCCGCGGTTGTGGCTGGCCAGCCGCAACGGTCTGACCGTGGGTGACGGGGAGCCCGGCGGTTCAGCGAGGCTCGACGGAGGAGAGGCGAAGCTGGGAGCGCCGCATGAGCCCGGCGGTTCAGCGAGGCTCGACGGAGGAGAGGCGAAGCTGGGACAGCCGCTTGAACACGGCGATCCCTCCATCTGTGCCCTCAAGGGACTGGTGCGGGTGCTGGCCTACGAGCACCCGGACCTGCACACCGGGGTGGTCGACCTGGACGCCGGCAACGCCGACGCCGACCCGGTGGCGGCGCTGATCACCGAGCTGGGGCTGGCCGGCTCCGATGACGTGGTGGCCTGGCGCGGCGAGCACCGCTACGCCGAACGCCTCAAGCGGGCCACCCTGACCGCCACCGGAACCCCGAGCGTGCGACGCGACGGCGCCTACGTCCTGACCGGCGGGCTGGGCGGCATCGGCCTGGTGGTGGCGCGGTGGCTGATCGACAACGGCGCCGCCCGGATCGTGCTCAACAGCCGCTCGCAGCCCTCCGAGGCGCAGCGCGCGGTGCTAGACGAGCTCGGCGAGCGCGCCCAGGTCGCGGTGGTCTCCGGTGACCTCGCGGCGCCGGGTGTCGCCGAGAGCCTGGTCGCCTCCGCAGAAGAGACGGGCCTGGCCCTGCGCGGCGTCATCCACGGAGCCGCGGTCATCGACGACCAGATCGTGGTCGGCATCGATCGGGAGACCCTGGAGAAGGTGTGGGCGCCCAAGGCGACCGCCGCGCTGCGCCTGCATGTGGCGACCACCGGCAAGGACCTCGACTGGTGGGTCGGGTTCTCCTCGACCTCGTCGCTGCTCGGGGCGCCCGGCCAGGCGTCCTACGCCGCGGCCAGCGCCTGGCTGGACGGCCTGGTGGCGTGGCGGCGAGCCGCCGGTCTGCCGGCGATCACCATCAACTGGGGTCAGTGGTCCGGCGTCGGTGTCGCCCAGGATCTCAAGTTCAGCGCGCTGGACCCGATCGACCCGGTTGAGGGCATGGAGGCGCTGGAGGCCATCCTCGGCGGCGACCTCGCCCGGATCGGGGTGGCCCGGCTGCGGCTGGACCGGGTGGCCGCGGCCTTCCCGGAACTGCAGCAACTCGGGTATTTCGCGACGCTGGCCGAAGAACTCGACCTCGACAGCGAGGACGACGACTGGCCCGGCCCGGAAGGGCTACGCAAGCTCGATGCCGCCGAGGCGGCCCGGGTCGTCATCGCCCGGCTGGGCGGCCGGATCATGGCCATCATGGGCTACCCGAAGGACAGTGCGATAGACCCCGCACGCCCACTGACCGAGCTGGGCATGGATTCGCTGATGGCCGTACGCATCCGCAACACCGTCCGCGGCGACTTCGGGGTGGAGCCGCCGGTGGCGTTGCTGCTGCAGGGCGCCTCACTGACCGACCTGGCAGCCGATTTGAGCCGTCAACTCGGCCTCGCTGCGCCGGAAGGCGCGGACGGCGCCAACGATGGCGGCGATGTTCGGAGCCGGGCCCAGCAGCGTGCCGCGGCGCGGCAACGGGCGGCGTCGCGGCGAAAAGTAGGAGACCGAACGTGAGCACCGACAACGAATTGCCGCCCAACGCGATCGCGGTCGTGGGCATGGCCGGGCGGTTTCCCGGCGCCCGCACCCTGACGGCGTTCTGGGACAACCTGCGGAGCGGCACCGAATCCATCGTGACGCTGTCCGAAGACGAGCTGCGTGCCGCCGGCGTCAGCGACAAGGCGCTGGCCAACCACAACTACGTGCGACGAGCCGCGCTGCTGGACGGCATCGAGGAGTTCGACGCGGGCTTCTTCGGCTTCACCCCGCTGGCCGCACGCACCATGGACCCGCAGCACCGGCTGTTCCTGCAGACCGCCTGGCACGCTTTGGAAGACGCCGGCTACCAGCCCGACAAACTCGAGGGCTCGGTCGGCGTCTACGGCACCAGCACCACCAGCGGCTACCTGCTGCACAACCTGATGTCGCACTACGACCCGAACCTCATCATCGGGCAGGGTGTCAGCTTCGACATGGTCAACCTGTCGCTGCAGAACGACAAGGACTACCTGGCCACCCGGGTGGCCCACCAGCTCAACCTGCGCGGGCCGGCACTGTCGGTGCAGACGGCCTGCTCCTCGGCGCTGGTGGCGCTGCACCTGGCCTGCCAGAGCATTCTCAACGGCGAATGCGACATGGCGCTGGCCGGCGGCTCGTCACTGCGCGTCCCGCACCACGTCGGGTACTGGCACGAGCCGGGTTCGATGGTGTCGGCGACGGGGCACTGCCGGCCGTTCGACGTGCGGGCCGACGGCACGATCTTCGCCAGCGGTGTCGGCGTGGTGGTGCTCAAGTCGCTGGCCGACGCGGTCGATGACGGGGACCGCATCCACGCGGTGATCCGGGGCTCGGCGCTAAACAACGACGGCGCCACCAAGATGACCTACGCCGCGCCCACCGCCGCCGGGCAGGCCGACGTGATCGCCGAAGCGCACGCGGTCGCCGAGGTCGACGCCTCCACCATCAGCTACATCGAATCGCACGGCACCGGCACCCCGCTGGGCGACCCGATCGAAATCGAGGGCTTGCGACAGGCTTTCGCGGTCTCGGAGGGGGAGCGGACCGGCCCGTGCTTTATCGGCTCGGTCAAGTCCAACATCGGGCACCTGGAGTCGGCGGCCGGCATCGCCAGCCTGATCAAGACCATCCTGTGCCTCAAGCACCGGGCGATTCCCGGCACGCTGCACTACACCAGCCCGAACCCGGAACTTCATCTCGACGACGGGCCGTTCCGGATTCGCGGCGAGTACGGGCCCTGGGAATCCGACGGCATCCGCCGCGCCGGTGTCAGCTCCTTCGGGGTCGGCGGCACCAACGCGCACGTCATCTTGGAAGAGTGGGCCGAGGAGTCCACGCAGCCCGCACCCCGGCCCGGGCCCCAGGTACTGCTGCTGTCGGCGCGCACCGCCGAGGCGCTGCAACAGGGGCGGTCGGATCTGGCGGCCGAGCTGTCTGTCGGCGCCGACACCGACGCGGCGAACCTGACCGATGTGGCTTACACGCTGGCGCGCCGGCAGCCGGAGAACCTCCGGCTTGCCGCGGTTGTCGCCGACCGGGCCGACGCGGTCACCGTGCTCGGCGCCGAGGAGAGCGAGAACGTCTTCGTCGGCGAGGGATTGGATCTTGCCGCCAATGCAGCCGACACCGACCGGGTGGTGTTCCTGTTCCCGGGTCAGGGCGCGCAGCACATCGGGATGGCGCGCGGGCTCTATGACACCGAACCGGTCTTCGCCGAGTACTTCGATCGCTGCATCGCCGGATTCGACGCCGAGCTGGGCTACGACCTGCGTGCGGTGATCTTCGACGGCACCTCACGCGACCTCGAACGCACCGACCGCACCCAGCCCGCGCTGTTCACCGTGGAATACGCGCTGGCGAAGCTGATCGAGAGCTACGGGGTGCGTCCGGCGGCGCTGGTGGGTCACAGCATCGGCGAGTACGCCGCGGCCACCGTCGCCGGCGTCTTCGATCTCGACACCGCGATCAAAGTGGTGGCGATGCGGGCCCGGCTGATGCACGCCGCCCCGCGCGGCGTCATGGTGGCGGTTCCGCTGAGCCCCGACGCGGTCGGCACGTATCTGACCGGCGACGTCGACCTCGCCGCGGTCAACGATCCGGACGGCTGCGTGGTGGCCGGCAGCGAAGACGCCATCCGCGAGTTCTCCGAGGCCCTCAAGCAGGCCGGCATCAACGCGCGCCGGGTGCGTACCTCGCATGCGTTCCACTCCCGCCTGATGGAGTCGATGATTCCGGAGTTCACCGGATTCCTGTCCCGCCAGACACTGCGGGAGCCGCAGATTCCGCTGCTGTCGAACCTGACCGGCACTCAGATGGCGGCCAGTGAAGCCACCAACCCGGCGACCTGGGCGCGCAGTGTGCGGGCGACGGTGCGCTTCGCCGATGAGATCGACACGCTGCTGAACGAGCCGCACCGCGTGCTGGTGGAGGTCGGACCCGGGGCCACGCTGACCGCTTCGGCGGCCCGCCACCCGAAGTTCGCCGACGGGCACCGGACCGTCCGGCTGATGCGCCACCATGCCCAGAACCGCGACGACCGGGATGCCTTCCTGCTGGCGTTGGGCCAGCTCTGGGCCGCCGGCGTCGATGTGGACTGGTCGCCGTTGCGCGGTGACTACCAGCCCAGGCGCGTCACGGTTCCGGGTTATCCGTTTGAGCGTCAACGGCATTGGCTGGAGCACAACGCCGGCGCGACTTGGGTGTCGGGCGCCGCCTCGACCAACGGCGTCGCGGCGAGCGGCGCGGGCGGCACCGGCCCGGCGGCCGGTGGCGAGTCGATAGAGGCGACGCTGCAACGGATCTGGGCGATCTGCCTGGGGGTCGGCTCAGTGGACCGCAATGCCAACTTCTTCGACATCGGCGGGGACTCGCTGGTGGCGATCAGCGTCGCGATGGCCGCCTCCCACGAGGGGATGGACCTGACCCCGCAGGACCTCTACGACAACCCGACGGTGTCGGCGCTGGCCAAAGCACTGACCGCCCGCTACGCCGCAGGCGGGCTTGCCCGCCAGTCGCCCGGCGCCGTCGAGCACCCGCCCGTCCCGCCGAACATCACCTACTTCCTGGAGAACGGTGTCCGCGAGCACGGCCGCTGGCGCATCCCGCTGATCCTTCGACTGCTCCCCGAGGTCTCGGTCGATGACGTCCGGTCGGTGCTCACCGCGGTGGTCAATCACCACGACGCGCTCCGGCTACGCATCACCGAGCGGGCCGGCACCTGGGAACAGCACCTCGCCGAACCCGGCGACTTCGGTGAGATCAGCACGCACTCCCTGCCGGAGGGCCTCACCGCCGAGCACGACGCGGTGCGCACCATGCTGGCCGAACACATCGGCGAACAGGACCTGTCCTGCCCGCCGCTGACCGCCCTGTACATCCGGGGTTCGGCCGGAGACGTGTGCTATCTGGCGCTGAGCCTGCACGCAGCGGTCGGCGACGAGGCGTCCCGCGACATCCTGCTGACCGACATCTTCACCGCGTTCGGCCAGAAGCTGGCGGGCAACGACATCGAGCTGGCGCCGGTCGGCGTCGGATGGGCCGAATGGTCGCAGCGCAGCGCCGGGCTCGCTACTCACCCGGCGGTGTTGGAGAGTCGTGAATACTGGTTGCAGGCAACGAAAGCCGCGACTCTGCGGCTGGGTGCCGACGTCGCCGAACCTCCGGTGGCAGCAGACCTGTCCAAGCTCACGACCGCGCTGGCGGCAGCCGAGACCAGCGAGATCGACGACGCCCGGCGCCGGCTGCGGCTGCCGATCAACGAGATCCTGTTGGCCGGGTTGAGCCGGGCGCTGGCATCGGCCGTCGGTGAGGGCACCGTGGCGGTCGACATCGGGGGAGCGGGCCGCTCGGTGCTCAAACCCGACGTCGACCTGCGGCGCACCGTGGGATGGTTCACCACGATCTACCCGGTTGCGCTGAGCTGCTCCACCGACGGACAGGCAAGCGCGCGCCAGCTGCTCGACGACGTCCACGAAACGCTGGCCGGGGTACCGCATTACGGGATCGGCTACGGTCTGTTGCGCTACCTCTACGCGCCGACCGCGCGACTGTTCGGGTCGGTCGCACCCGCCGACATCCACTTCTCCTACGTCGGGGCGATCCCCGAGCTGCCGTCGGCCGGCGACGCCCCGGTGCAGTTCGACCCCGACGTCGCGATGCCGGTGCGCGAGGCCCTCCCGGGCCTCGGACACGCGCTGGAGTTGCGGGCCTACCGCACCGCCGGAGTGCTGCACCTGGACTGGTGGTATGACAGCCGCCGGATCGAGGAGTCCGTGGTGCGCTCGCTCGCCGACGGCTTCTCGACGGCGGTGATGGACCTGGTCCGCGAGGCCATCGCCGAGGATGATCTGGAGTCCACCGAAGACGAAATGACCCTGGTCGAGCTGTCCTAGTTAGGAGAACCGGAAAGTGTTTGCCACGTCGGTCATTCGGAAGCTTGCGATCAGTGAGGAAATGCTCGCCGAGACTCACAATTTCGTGGGTCTGGCCGCTCACGTCACCGGTCCGGTCGACATCGACCTGCTCTCGGAGGCCTACGAGGCGCTGCTGGAGGCGCACCCGATCCTCACCGGGCGGCTGGAGCGACTGCCCGATGGCCGGCATCAGTTCGTCACCGACGACCTCATGCCCGACGGCATCGAGGTCATCGAACTCGCTCACCCCGACGCCGAGCCTCCCGCGCCGCACTTCGATCAGACCGAATCGCTGGTGGCGATGCGGGTCATCATCACCGACGGGCAGGCTCAGCCGACCCTGTATGTGCACCATGCCGTCGCCGACGGTCATCACATGTACGCGCTGATCGAGGAGATGCTCTCCTTTTACACGGATCTGGTCACGACCGGACGAATCGGTGCGATCAATGTCGAGCCGGCACCGCAGTCGATCGAAGCGGTGCTGGCCGACCGGGGGATCGAGAAGCAGAAGCGGTCCGGGATCGAGCGATTCATGCCGGCCCTGTTCGCCTACGACCTTCCGCCCACCCGCCGAGCCGTCGCCGACGAGACTCCGTCCTCGCCGGTACGGGTACCGATGGTCTCCTGCCGGCTGACCGAAAGTCAGACCAACGACGTGGTCGCGTTCGGCCGGGCCCACGACCTGAGCCTGCACGCCGTGCTCTCGGCGGCCGTACTGATGGCCGAATGGCAGTTGCGCGGAAAACTGAGCATCCCGGTGCCCTACGTCTACACCGTCGACCTGAGATACTTTCTGTCACCGCCGGTTTCGGCCACCGGATGCACCAACCCGATCGGACTGGCCACCTACCTCGCCGAGATCGACGCCAAGACCGATCTGGTCGACATGGCCCGCGACATCGCCGAGAACTTCCAGAAGGACCTCGACGAGGGCGTCATCCAGCAGTCCCGGCTGCACTTCAGCCCGCAGTACGTGGGAAACCCGCCCGGCATGCCGGACGTGGTGGTGCTGAGCAACAACGGCCTGGTCCCGCCGGTGCGGACCCCACCGGGCGTGGAGGTGACCACCACTCACGGCGAGCTGTACTTCGCGGTGAGCGCCGGCATCGACATCTACTTCACCCAGATCTTCTCCGGCCAGCTCAACATCGAGTACCACTCGCACGGACCCGAGCCGGAGCGCTCGGTGGAGGCGATCCGCTCCCTGCTGTGCGGTATCGCCGAGCAGCACGCCGCCGCAGCCGGCGTCAGCTGACCGGGCCGAAAGCGTAGCGGTGGTACTGCAGCATTCCACGCAGCGGCGGCACCGCGCGAGCCACCCGGCTGGATCGCCGGAATCCGGCCGGCACCCGGCTGAAGGTCTCGGCGTCGAAGAGGTTGGCGGCGGCCAGCAGCCGGACACCGCTGACCTTGTCGAGGATCTCCCCGGGGCCGTTGACCGCCCAGTGCAGCGTGGCGCCGGACTGGCGCTGCAGCCGGTGGGTCTTCTGCGACTTGATCCCGAACCAGTTGTAGAAGTCGATCTGCAGTTCGCCGGCGGGGAAGCGGTCGACGATGCTCTGCAGCAGCGCCACGCCGTCGGATTCGGTCAGGTACATGCTGATGCCCTCGGCCAGCAACAGCACCGGGCGATCGGCGGGGATGGCGTCCAGCCAGGACGGGTCGGTCGCCGACGTCGCCACCAGGTGATAACCCGGACGGTCGGGATAGATCTGCTCGCGCAACGCGATCACCGGCGGCTGGTCGACGTCGTACCAGGCCACCTCGGGGCCCGGATCGATGCGGAACACGCGGGCGTCCAGGCCGCAGCCCAGGTGGATGACGGTGGCCCCGGGGTGAGCGGCCAGGAATTGGCGCGCCCAGATGTCGTACTGCGCGGTGCGCACCGTCACCAGGGGCGCCCACCGGCCGGGGGCTTTGAGTGCATCCCAGTCGAAGTCGATGCGCTCGACCGCCTCTTTGGCGTACCGATCACCCAAGACCGGAGAGTCGAAATCGGCGTCGAGTGCCTTGAGGTACAGCGTCGTCAGCATGGTCGCGGCGGCACCGTGCAGGTCGACGGGGATCTTGTCTGCCACGTCGGCGAGCCTAATACCCTGGACGGGCACTCGGTGCACCGCACGGTCGAACCCGGCGGTTCAGCGAGGCTAGACGGAGGAGAGCCGAAGCTGGGATCGGCGCATGAACCCGGCGGTTCACGAGGCTCGACGGAGGAGAGCCGAAGCTGGGACCGTCGCATGAACCCGGCGGTTCAGCGAGGCTCGACGGAGGAGAGCCGAAGCTGGGATCGGCGCATGAACCAGGAGGCACACATGGCGGATGAGACCAAGGGCGGCGAACGGGCGCCGCGGATCCTGTTGCTGTACTACAGCTTCACCGGGCAGGCGCTCAAGGTGCTCGAGGCCGCCGGTGAGGTGTTCACCGAGCGCGGCTGCGAGGTGGTCAAAGCCGGTATCGAGTTCACCGACCCGCGCTACGCACAGCGGTTCTCGCGCTTCCCGATGCGGCGGGTGTGGCCGGACATGCTCAGTGTGCTCAAACCCCAGCAGCGGGGCGAGATCGGCGAGATCCGGACTCCCGACGCGGTGCGCGACGGCGACTACGACCTGATCTGCATCGGCTCGCCGACCTGGTGGAAGGCGCCGGCGATGCCGATCCGGTCCTTCCTGCAGACCGATGAAGCGCGAAAACTGTTGGACGGCAAGCAGTTCGCGGTGTTCACCGTGTGTCGCGAGTACTGGCAGGAGAACTATGCCGAGGTCTGCCGGCTGGCCGAGGCGTGCGGCGGCCGCTACCAGGACGAGATCCACTTCACCTACCCCGGCGACCCGTTGCGCTCGATGCTGTCGCTGACCAGCTATCTGGGCAGCGGGCGCTACCGGAAGCGCTACCTGGGTCTGCGCCTCCCGCCCACCAACGTCCAGCCCGAGCAGCTGGACCGGGTCCGCAAGTTCGCCGCGGACCTGGCGAGCCGCTTGTTCGGCAAATAGCAAAGAGCAGGGAGAGAAAGGCGCCGATGCCCCGTTCCTTCGACATCGTGTTCGAGTCGCCCGCGAGCGTCGAGCAGGTGCACTCCGCGTTCGGCTCGCGCGACTACTGGCTGGCTCGCAACGCCGAGTTCGACGGCGGCGAGAAGACCCTGGACTCGCTCACCGTCGACGCCGACGGCACGGTGCGGGTCGTGGTCACCGAAGACCTGCGTCACGGTGCACTGCCGGGAATCCTGACCAAGGTCTACCGCGGTGACCTCAATATCGTCACCACCGAGGTCTGGACTCCCACCGGGGACGGCCGGATCAACGGCGACATCGACGTCGCGGTGATCGGGGCGCCGGGCGGCGGGGGCGGCACCGCCGTGCTGCAACCCGCCGGCAGTGGTTCGCGGATGGACCTCACCGGGACCATCGAATTCCGGATCCCGCTGGTGGGCGGACCCATCGAAAGCTTCCTGGCGAAAGAGTTCGCCCAAGGAATCCCAGAGATCCAGCGGTTCACCGCGGAGTGGCTGAGCGACAGGACCGGAAAATGACAGGGTCGGACGCCCCGCGCTTCATTCCCACCCATGTGCCCGACGCGGCCGAGGCGCTGACTCGGCTCGACATGCCGCTGGGCGAGGCGATGATGACCCAGCGCGCGGTGCGGCGGGTCTACTCCGACCCGGTCGACGACGCCGTGGTGCTCAAGTGCATCGAACTGGCCCTGCGGGCCCCCACCGGCAATGACGGCCAGAACTGGGAATTCATCGTCGTCCGGGACCGCCGTGTCAAGGAAGAACTCGCCGAGCGCTACCGGCAGGCGTGGAAGGTCCAGCGCGGAGTGGTCCTGCGGCGCAGGCTCAAGACCGACCCGGCGATCGCCGGCATCGCGCGGGCCATGGAGTGGCAGATCGACCACTTCGCGGAGATTCCGGTGCTGGTGGTGGCCTGCCTACGCCTGGGCGCCCGGGAGGGGCGGCTGCCGGTGGTGCGGATGCCGCACATCGCCGAGTCGGCCTACTGGGGGTCGATCTACCCGAGTGTTCAGAATCTACTGCTGGCGGCCCGTGCCATGGGGTTGGGCGCCTCGCTGATCACGCTCCCGCTGTGGAGTCAGCGGGCATCGCGGCGCATCCTGGGCCTACCGCGCGCGGTCACGCCGTGCTGCATCGTGCCCCTGGGCTGGCCGCGCGGGCGCTACGGCCCCACCACCCGCAAGCCGGTCGGGGAAGTGGTTCACCTGGACAGCTACGGTAACCGCGCATGGCTGGAAAAATAATCCGTTTTCGGATCAAATAGTCCATTTTTAAGGCGGAAAAGTCTCCCTATCCGTATCGGATAGCGCGAAGTTCTGCGTTTATCGTCGTGTGCATACCAATTGATGTAGATTCACCCGATCCTGTGCGAAACATTGGTCGGGGAGTCACAGAGATGGAGAAGCGCACATCTAATAACAAGGTTGCCGCTGTCGCGGCGGCTGGGGTGGTTGCCGCGCTGGTCACGCCGGTGGCGGCGCCGGCGGGGATCACCGCCGACGAGCGGGCGATCACGTTGGCCAGTGCCGCCGATTCGCTGTTCAACCTTCCACTGAACTTGTTCCAGGCTATTGTCAACATTCCCAACACCGAGGTCGGGGCGTTGACCATCCTGGGCAACGCGCTGATGTACAGCGGTAACTGGTGGTCACCGAGCGCCACCAATATCTGGGGCGAGGATCCCGGTGATCCGGGCCATTTCATGGGCCTGATCGACCTGGCGTTTCCATTCACGGCGATCTCCGGGCAGGGCAGTCCGGAACCCGGGGCCCCCGGTTTCGACTGGGACGCGGCGGCGGCCGGCCACCTGGGTCTGGGGCAGCAGCTCACCCTGCTCGCTGATGCCGAACTCCCGACGAGCGCCTCCAGCGACGCCGACTACAGCGCACCGCTGCTGCCGTCGAGCGAGATCACCGGCTCCTCGTTCCTCGACCACAACGCCTGGTTCTTCGCCACCCTGACCGGCCTGCAGCCCTACCCGCTGTTCCAGAACTGGTTCGCTGTGCCGCTGTCGGATCTGATGGATGGCTATACCTTTCCCACGGTGATCAGCCCCTCGATGGGGATCGGCACCGACGCTGAGGGAAACGCCGATGGCTCGGTGCCCGGCGATTCGGTCCTGGGTTTCGCCGGAACCCATCCGGCGACCCCGGGCGACATCGCGAACCTGCCGCAGGACGCCGCGACGCAGTCGCAGGGAATCCACGTGGTTCCCGGCACCGATGAGGTCGTCAACGGCAACGGCTTCCCAGTGCACCTGATGCCGTGGTCCAACGAGACGTTCACGTTGGACCTGATGTATCCGTTCCAGAATTTCTTCAACAGCCTGCAGGCGCCGGTGGACCTGAACACCTACGTGAGCGGGTTTCATGTCCCCACGTTCGAAGAGTTCGGCCGGGCACTTCAGACCCTCGTCGCGGGCCTGATCATCGCTTTCGACCCGTCGTCGCCCGGGGATCCGTTCTGCGGGACCACCTGCCTGGCGAATCCGTCGACCACGCCGCTGGCACTGGTGACCGGACTCGACCAGATCTGGCCCGGCAACCCTTACCTGGAGCACTGGCTCGCCCTGGCCACTGCGGACAGCCCACTGAATGCGTTCTACGGCATGGCCAACGGGCCGACACCGCACCAGGTCGACGTCAACAACGCGGTGTCGCAGTCGCTACAGCAGTGGTTCGATGTCGGCAACGCGGCGCCGGATAACCCGCCGGCCAACGTCGACACCCCGATCGCGGTGCCGCCGTCACCGGTAATGCAGCAGCTCATCGACTTCATGGCCGAGTCCGGAGTACAGCGATTCTTCGCAGACTGGGCAAACCTGGCCGGCTACCAGCCGGTGGACTTCAACGACTTGATCCCGGTACTGGGGGCCGGTCCCGATATCGGCGACATCGCAAGCTCGGGGTCGGGGACCGCGGATGGCTTCGCCGGACTGCTCGACGCCGTCGGTCTGGGGGATCTGGCGGCGCTGCTGTAGGTCGGCCCACGACCACCGCCCCGGCGATGCCGCCTAAAGTGAGCACGGTCACACCGTGATCGCGCCCGCTTCGACCGACCAGCACAGATCAGCCGATGACAACGATTATGAGGGACTGAGCGGACCTTAACGCAACCCCCGTGTAAATTATCCCGTGCTCGCTTAGACACCCAGCCGTGACGCGGTTATGCTGTCACGGTTCGTGGGGACTAGAGGGGGAACTGTGATAGATGGTGTGACGCGTCAGCGCGGTGGTGCACATCGCGCGGCGCCGAAGCGGCGGTACGCGGTCGCTGGCGCAAACCGTGCTCAGCGGCGAGCCGCGGCTGCCGGTGCGCATCGTGCGGGGCCTCAGCGCCGATTCGCGACCACCGGTGCGGTGGTTGCGGCAGCAAGTGCCCTCGCGATCGCCCCGGTTGCGCCGGTCGCACCGTGGGCGCCGGGCCTGACGGCCGCCGAGCGGGCGATACAGCTCGCCGCGGAAGCCTCGATCCTGAACATCCCGTTCAACCTGTTCCAGGATCTGGTCAACATCCCCTACAACGAGGTGTCGGCCACCAACGTGCTGGCCAACTCGTTCTTCTTCACCGGGAACTGGTTCACCCCCAGCGCCACCAACATCTGGGGAGAGGACCCGGGCGACCCGGGCCACTTCATGGCCGTGATGGACTACCTGTTCCCGTTCGCGCCCCAGCTCTCTGGCCTGTACGACCCCACGATCGACCCGGATGCCCTGGCCGACGGCACCGCGGGCTGGGGCCAGCAGTTCGCGATGTTCGCCGCGGCCCTGCTGCCGATCAGCGCGTCGTGTGACTCGATCCAGTGCTACCCGATGTCTCCGGTCGAGCCGATCACCGGGATCACCGGTTTGGACGCGATGCTGAACTTCTTCGCGAAGTTCACCAACTTCCCCAACGACGACAACCAGCTGGACCTGTTCAAGTACTGGCTGAAGGTGCCGATCCAGGACATGCTGAACGGTTACAAGTTCCCGGACAGCCCGTTCAGCGACCCCGACAACCCGACGTCCGGCGGCATCGCCAACCCGGACGCCGGTGTCGGTGAGGGCGGCGCGGTGCCGGGCGGGCCCATGTACGGCGGGAGTCCATGGTCCGGTGAGGCTCAGCCCGGCTTCGGCTACCCGGGCACGCATCCGCTTCTCGACGAAAACGGCGACCCCGTCCTCGACGATTACGGCAACCAGATCAACCTGATGCCGTGGGCGGGCCTGACCTTCAAGCTGGACCCGTTCGGCCCCATGCAGAAGTGGTTCGACAGCCTGATGCAGCCGGTCGACTGGAGTGTCAACGGCGACGACCCGCTCACCGGCTTCCACTTCGCCAGCTCGGACGACATCTTCCAGGCCATGAAAGCCCTGATTGCCGGGATGGTCGTCGACTTCAACCCCTACGTCGCCGGCAGCCCGATGTGTCCGGGACTGTGCAATATGCCGCCGGTGTCCCCGCCCTGGGGGGTGACCAGTCTGGACCTGGTCAAGTCGATCCAGGCCATCGGGGCGCCCAACCCGCAGATCCAGCAGTGGATCGATCTGACCGAGCAAGCGGGCGACAACGCAGTCGGCCACGCCAACGGCGGGACCGACGAGCAGATCTTGGCCGGTATTTCGGCGCTGCAGACCGGCATGTTCACCTTCGACGCGGACACCCACAACCAGATCATCGACTCGCTCGCGGCCATCAATCCCTGGTTGCCGGCGCTGGTCGTCAACGGCGGGATCCTGACTGATCCGGGTCTGCTGGGGCCGTGGCCGATCAACCCGGAGACCGGCTACTTCATGCCGCCGACCTGGAACCCCGACCTGCCGTTGGACATGCAGGAGATCGGCGAATACGGCGGCAAGAACTCGCTGCTGGTCTGGGACGACTTCCTGCACGCCCTGGACCCCGAGCACGACAGCGTCTATCTGGGGCTCACCGATCTGTGGACCGAGATGTCGAGCTGGTTCAGCTTCTAGATCGGCACACCACGGCAGCCCGGCCCGCATTTTCGCGGCCGGGCTGTCGTGCGCTTCCGGACGGGCGGACTTCGGTGCGACGCGTTGCACTTATTTAGTGCTTTGGTAGATTACTTGCGAACTCTTAGAGCTACCTCGGCCCACTGCATCGGAGGATCGTCGGGATGGTTGCTGCCCTGCGCGCGTACGGCAGTGCTGGGTTGGCGATCACCACAGCGGGCCTCATCGCGGTCACTCCGGTAATACCCCGCGTTTCCGAACCCACGGCGGTGCACCTGGCCGCGCGGCTCACCGCCGACGAGGCGTTGCTGAACGTTCCGCTGAATTTCTTCCAGGCCTTGGCCAACATTCCGGCGAATGAGATCCACGCGCTGGACACCCTGTCGAAGTCGCTGTTCTACAGCGGCCCGTGGTTCGTCGGCAGCCCGACCAACATCTGGGGCGAGGACCCCGGCGACCTGGGTCACTTCGAGTCGGTCATCCAGCTGCTGGTGCCGTTCCCGGAGCTGTCCGGCGCCGGGCATGAGGGGGACTTCTTCTACCCCGGCCTGGGCCAGCAACTGTCCATGCTGGCCAACGTCGAGATCCCGGTTCACCCCAGCTGTGCGAGCCTGGACTGCCTGCCGGCCATGCCGACCAGCCCCATCACCGGCTTCACCTGGATCGACCAGGCCGTCTGGAGCCTGCTGATTCTCACCGGGCTGCAGAAGTTCCCGCTGATCGAGAACTGGTTCCAGGTTCCGTTCTCGGACATGATGGACGGCAATTCCTACTACTTCGACCCGAACTCGCCGGGCATGATCAACAGTGGGCTGGCCCACGACGGGTTCTACTGGGAGGGCAGTCGCACCCTCGAGCAGCTGGGCCTGAACCCCGAGGACTACCCGAACATCGACCCGAACACCCCGCTGATGCCGTGGGCCGGATCGTCCTACGAGATGGACTTCGACCAGCCGTTCATCAACTTCTTCAACAGCCTCATGCAACCGTTCGACCCCGACAGGTTCCAGCTGCCCGACCTGGTGGAGTTCGGCAGGGTGACCCAGGCGGTGCTCGCCTCGATGCTGGTGGCCTTCAACCCGTTCATCCCGGGTAGCCCGTTCTGCCCCGGGCCGTGCCTGCTACCCGAATCGGGCGGCAACATCTTCGACCCCGCCGACTGGAACACGCCCAGCTACTACCTGTTGGCGAAGGCGGTCGGCGATCTGTGGCCCGGCAACCCGGTGATCGATCAATGGCTGACCCACTACGACGAAGGCACCGCCAATGTGTCGACCCCGGAGATCATCGACTACGAGGCATGGCTGTGGCGGCTGGGCACCGTGCTGCTGGACCTGAAGAATCCGCTGCCGCCCGACGCGGTGATCGACACCACCGACTTCCTACCCACCGTCGAGCAGATCCACGGCTTCCTGGGCGACTATCTGTACAACATCGCCGACAACATCGGGATCATCGGGCCCTTCGATCTTCAAGGGCTCTGGGATGCGCTGTTCGACGTCGCCGCCTAGTCGGCCGACCCGAGCCGGGCCGGCCGACCAGACGACTGCCGCGGTGTCTTAGATCCCGATCAAACCGGACAGGTCCGGCAGGTAGGGGTACAGATCCGGCAGCTCGGACTCCGGCAGCATGCCCAGATCGACCTGGGCGGCGATCCAGCCCTGCTCGAAGCCGAGCTGAAGTTGTTGGGACACGGTGTCCCAGTCGATCGTCGGCAGGCTCCACGACACCGGCGTGACGACGTCGGCGGGATCGCTGCGGTCATAGCCGAGGTCGACCAACACCCGCAGGGCGGGCTGCATAAGGTCGGCCATCGCCGGTCCGAAGAACGGCATCCAGCGGATGCCGTCGAGCAGCGGCAGGTTCTGGGTCGGGATGAGGAAGTAGTCGGTGTTGATGTCTGCCGAGGTCGGCAGCTGTACCGCGTCGGCAACCGAGCTCGGGTCGAAGGTCGTCGGCCACCCCGGCAGCAGCGCCGGGTGCAGGTTGACGTAACCGGCCATCGCGTTGGCCAGCGCGAAGAAGTTCAGCGGATACTTCGGAAAGTCCGTCGCCCCGCTGTACTCGATGGTGTAGCTGTCGGTGTGGTAGATCCCGTCCGGAGGCGTCACCGGCATGCCGGAATCAAAGCGGGTGAAGAACCCGCCGTTGGGGTTGCCGAGGTTCTCCAGCAACACGAAGCTCAGCTGATCCGGATTCGGCTGCTCGCCGGGCGGCAGCGCCAGCAGGTTCACCAACTCCTGGGTGGCCACCGCGGCGCTCATCGAGTAGCCCCAGACGGTGACATTGTCACCGTTGGCCAGGTGCTCCATGATCGCCTTGTCGATGTCGGCGACGCCCTGGGTCAGACCCGGCCCGTAATCGGTTTCCGGGGTGGTCACCCCGACGGGGGTGTAATCGGGGAACGTCGGCTGACCGGGAAACGGGTTCTGGGGATTGAGGAAATCGGCCATGACCTGGTCGATGTAGGAGTCCTTCGGGGTGGGTTGAAGAGCCGAGCCCATGATGAGCGCGGTGTCCTCGCCGAGGGCGAACCCGGCGCTGAGCACCGAAGTCATCCCCATCAGGCCGGCGCAGCCCCCCGCCAACAAACCGACCGTCAGCCATCGATAGCTGTGATGCGTCATCAAATCCCCCATTTACCTCAGACACATGACCGTGTCAGCGTACACAGGAACTCACCCCAGCGCCTGTCGAGGTGAGGGAAATTTGCGCGAGGGTCAGATATTTGCCACCGGAGCGCCGGCCGTGCACCGGGCGATAAAGTGGGCCGCGTGGCTTTACCGGCACCCGGTCCCGACCGCGCGATCCTGATCACCGGCGCATCGTCGGGGATCGGTGCGGCGATGGCGCGCGAGTTCGCCCGGCGCGGCCACCAGCTCATCCTGGTGGCGCGCAGTGCCGATCGGCTGCACGCACTGGCCGCCGAGCTGAGCCCCCGGCCGGTGCACGTGCTGCCGGCCGACCTGTCCTCGCGCACCGAACGTGCGGCCTTGCCGGACCGGATCGCCGAACTGGGCCTGGTCCCCGATGTCCTGGTCAACAACGCCGGCCTGGCGGCGGTGGCGCTGGCCGCCGAGGCGGAACCGGAGCGCCAACTCGGCCTGGTCGAGGTGGACGTCGCCGCCGTGGTCGACCTGTGCACCAGGTTCCTGCCGGGCATGGTGCAGCGGGGACGCGGCGCCGTGCTGAACGTGTCATCGGTCGCCGGGTTCGGGCCGCTGCCCGGGCAGGCGAGCTACGGCGCTGCCAAGGCGTTCGTCGCCTCCTACACCGAGAGTCTGCGCAGCGAGTTGCGCGGCACCGGCGTCACCGCCACCGCGCTGTGCCCCGGGCCGGTGGACACCCGCCTGGACATCGCCGCCGGATTCCGCGAGGGGGAGCGCAAGCAGGTGTTGCCCGCGGTGATGTGGAAGTCGGTGGACACGGTGGCTCAGGCGGCGGTCGACGGCCTGGCCTCGGGCAAGGGGCGGGTGACGCCGGGATGGGCGAACCGGTTGCTGGTTCTCGCCTACCGACTTCTGCCGCACGGCCCGCTGCTACCGTTGCTGGCGCGGCGCACTCCACTGTCGACACGCAGCGCGGGTAGGGGGAAGACCCGGTTTTCGTCGGCGTCAGGGGGCGGCCGTGCGCCGGACAGGGGGAGCAGTGTGGTGCTTGAGGTGATCGACAAGGGCTGTGTGAGCGCCGCCCATCCGAATCCTTTACTGTTCGTCCACGGCGCCTGGCACGGCGCCTGGTGCTGGGACGAGAATTTCCTCGGATACTTCGCCGACCAGGGGTATCGCGCGCTGGCGGTCAGCTTTCGTGGGCACGGCGCCAGTTCCACCGACAAGCCGCTGCGGACCTGCAGCGTTGAGGACTACATCGAGGACGTCAGATCGGTCGCTGACACGCTGCCCGAGGAACCGGTGGTGATCGGCCACTCGATGGGCGGGCTGATCGTACAGAAGTATCTCGAGACCCGCGATGCGCCGGCCGGGGTCCTGATGGCCTCGATTCCCCCGCGCGGCAACTACGGGTCGAGTCTGCGGTGGCTGCGGAACCACCCGTGGCATGCCATCAAGGTGGCGATCACCGGCAGGTCACTGCCCTACATCAACACGCCCGACCTGGCCCGGGAGAAGTTCTTCTCGAAGCACACCCCCGAGGAGCAGGTGCTGGAGTGTGCCGCGCGGCTGCAGGAGGACAGCGCCCGGGTCAGCATCGACTGCCTGATGCTCAAGCTGCCCCGCCCGGACCGGGTCACCACACCGCTGCTGATACTGGGCGCCGACGAAGACGGCGCCCATACCCGCAAAGAGGTCCAGGCGACGGCGCGTGCCTACGGCACCGAGGCGGAGTTCTTTCCCGGTATGGGCCACAACATGATGCTGGAGCCGGGTTGGGAGTCCGTGGCCGACCGCATCCACTCCTGGCTCGGCAGCCGCGGACTCTAACGCCGGCTTCGGGTCTGATCAGTCCTTGGCGAAGCAGTACAGCCGGTAGACGAATTCGCCGTTCTTCAGCGCGCCGTTGAAGGTCCAGTCGGTCGCGGCGCTGGCGAAGCGCGCCAGGCCGCCGTGGTGGGCGATCATGTCCTGCTTGCGGGCCAGGTTCTTCTCGTTGCCGCGCAACACGTCCATGCTGATGTCCTCCTCGGACACCAGCCGCAGTCCCGTGTCGGCCAGCTCGGCATCCCAGCGGGCCAGCTCACTGCGACGGCGGAAGTCGGTGTAGAGGAAGTGCCCGCCCGGAGCCAGCACCCGGGCCGCGCCGTTGAAGAAGCGGGCCGGGTGCGGGTAGAGATGCGATGCCTCCACCTGGAACACCACGTCGAACGAGCCGTCCTCGAAGGGCAGGTCCTCGGCGTCGCCCTGAACGAAGTTCATCCCGGGCAGCTGGTGGCGCTCCCGGCAGAACTCGATGGCGGTCTCGTTGAGGTCCAGGCCGGTGTAGGAGGCGGGCTTGAAGGTGCGGGCCACATACGACGCGCCGCCCCCGTGTCCACAACTCACCTCGAGCACCTTCTTGCCGGCCAGATCAGTCAGGGCGGCGGTGCGGTGGTACTGCTGGATGAAGAACCGGTTGGCCTCGTCCGAGGCATCCAGCGGCACCGCCATCGGCGGGTCCTCTTCGTAGCCGTAGTTGAGGAACAACCAGTCGTCACCGCTGAGCATCTTGGTCTGGGTCGCGAACCGCTTGGTCACGAACGAGGTGAACAGCAGGTGGTAGACGAACGGGTTCGTCATGACGCGGTGGGATACCGGGTTGAATATCAGGCGGTTCATCGTGGCCATCGAGGCAGTATGTCACGGAGGGGGTTTCGTGCCGGAGGCTGGGTCGGGGGCGTTGCGGCGCCTCAGTCGCGCAGCCCGCGCATCAGGATTCGATCCCACATCCGGTCGGTGACCAGGGCCCGGGCGAGCACGGTGGCCTTGCCGGAACGTCCGACGATGTAGCGGGGCCGGGGGTTTTTCGCACGGACCACGCGCAGCACCGCGCGGGCGACGGTGTCGGGCTCGATCATCACGCCGCGCTTCGCCGACAACCGCCGGGTGTTGTCGGCGTAGCGGCGTTTGAAGCTGCCGTAGGGGTCGTCTGGGGCGTAGACGGGCTGCGCCTCCTGCTGCGAGGTGACGAACGGGGTCCGCACCGCGGTCGGGTCGAGCAGCACCACGCGTACGCCGAACGGCGCCACCTCGGCGCGCAGCGACAGCGACAACGCCTCCATGCCGTACTTCACCACGTGATACCCGCCGGCCCCCGGGCTGGCGAAGCGCCCCCCGGTGCTGCCGATGTTGACGATGATGCCGGACCTGTGCTCCCGCATGGCGGGCAATACGGCCTGCGATAAATGAAGTGCCGCAATGACATTGGTCTCAAACAGCAGGCGTAGATCTGTCAGCGCCACTTGCTCGAGCGGGCAGGTCAGCGGAAAGCCGGCGCAGTTGACCAGGACGTCCACCTTGCCTTGCTCGGCGCAGATCTCGCCGACCAGCTGTTCCACCGCGGCCTCATCGGTGATATCAAGCGCGCGTGCTTCCAGTCCTCGTGACGAAAGACGTTGCAGTGCTTCGGGATTACGACCGACGGCGAACACGCGATAGCCGGCGGCCTGCAGCCGGTCGGCGGTCGCTTCGCCGATCCCGCTCGTCGCCCCGGTGACCAGCGCAGTCGGCTCGCCGCTCATCGACTGCCGGTGGACCGCAGGTCGGCAGCGGCCCCGTCGGCGCCGGCTGAGGCGGGCACCAGCTCGACGGGCAGGTACTCGAGGCCGCGCATCGTGGCATTCACCAGATAGCGGTGGTCGCCGTCCAACCGGATCTCCTTGACGTGGGGGATCAGCTGGGTCAGTACCCGGCTCACCTCGATGCGCGTCAGGTGGGTCCCGAGACAGTAATGCGCGCCGCCACCGAACGCGAGGTGGTCGGTGGGGTTGCGGTCCAGGTCGAAGGTGTCCGGATCCGGGTAGTGCTGCGGATCGCGGTTGGCGGCCGCGTACAGCACCAAGACCCGCGCGCGCGCCGGGATGGTGTGCTCGCCGACCCGGTAGTCGCGGGTCGCGGTGCGGTAGAACCCCTGCACCGGGGAGACCAGCCGCAGCTGCTCCTCGATCGCAGCGGGGATCAACTCGGGGTGCTCACGCAGCCGGGTGTAGACGTCCGGACGCTGTGCCAGTGTCAGGAACAGGCCCGAGATCAGATTCGTCGTGGTCTCGCTACCGGCGCCGACCAGCATCGACGCGGTCCAGAACACCTCGTCATCGGAGAGGGTGTCCTCACCGCTGGGCGCCGCGAGCATCGAGATCAGATCGTCACCGGTTGTGGCGCGGCGCGCTTTGATCATCGGATCGAGACTGCGGTGCATCGCGATCACCGCCTGGCTCGAGCGCATGTTCAGGACCATTCCACGCGGGGTCAGCGGTGCGAACGCGGCCTCGTTGATGGTGTCGGCCCACTCCAGGAACTGGTGGCGATCCTCCTGCGGAATCGCCAGCATCATCGTGATCAACCGGTTCGGCAGCGGCTTGGCCAGATCGTTCACGATCTCGACCCGCCCGCGTTTGATCATGGCGGCGACAAGTTCGTCGGCAGCGCGGTTGATGTTGATTTCCCACGACTTCATCGCACGCGGCGTGAACGCTCGTGAAACCGACCGGCGCAGCCGGGTGTGCACCGGCGGGTCGGTGGCGTTCATGGTCTGCAGGCGGACCCGGAAGCGGGCCTGGCTCTCCGCCGAGGACAACGCCTCGTCGTCACGCAACGCCTGCCGGACCTCGTCGTAACCCGGGATGATCCAGATGCCGCGCTTGCGGCTGTACCAGACTTTCGGGCCGGTCAACAGCGTGCGATATCCCGGATAGGGGTCGTGCATCGTCGCGCGAGCGAACGGGTCGAAGTCGGTCAGCGGGGCGGTCTCGCGGCCGGTGAGCGCGTACCGGTAGGCGGTCGCCCGGTCACGGGCCACCCCGACCAATCCGTCGATGCCGATCTTGAGCAGGCTGGCGCGAAAACGAAGCCGACGCGTCAGTTCACTCTGGTCCATCTGGCAAGCCCCTCGTCACGATCGTCAGGTTTTTCAGCGCGATTGGCCCGCGATGGGGCACCGCCGCCACCCTAACCCGGTTCCCGTTGCCGGTTGTAGGCCCGTCCGTCGCAGAAAAGAATCGCCGGAGCGGGGGACATGGTCCCGGCCCGCTCCGGCGATCCGAATGCTTCGGTGCGCTTAGTCCTTGACGAGGTCGAAGATCCGGTAGGTGATCTCGCCGCGGTCCAGATCGCGGTAGAACAGCGACCCCTCGACCACGGCGAACTCCCGGGCGAAGCGCCGCAGGAAGAACGGCATCCGCTCGTTGATCAGATCGTTGGAGCGCGGCGAGTTCGCCGCCAGTCCGCGAACGACCTCCCGGCTGATGTCGCGCTCGTTGACCAGCCGCAGCGGCGGGGTGGCCAGCGTCTGCTGCCAGGACTCGATGTCCTCTTTGGCGCGGAAATCGGTGTGCAGAAAATGTCCGCCCGGACGCAGCACCCGTCCCACCTCACGAACGAACTGCGCGAAGTCGGGGTAGATGTGGGAGGCCTCGACGTTGACCACCGCGTCGAAGGAATTGTCGGGGAACGGCAGGTTCAGTGCGTCACCCTGCACGAAATCCAGCCCCGGCACCTGGTGGCGCTTCTGGCAGAAGGCGACGCCGTCGGGGTTGAAGTCCAGGCCGGTGTAGGAGGCCGGCTTGAGGGTCCGCGCAATGAAGGACGCGCCGCCGCCGTGGCCGGAGCTGACCTCCAGCACCTTCTTGCCCGTCAGGTCGATCTGGCTGGCGGTCTGGTGGTAGAGCTGGATCGAGTAGCGGTCGGTTTCGTCAGCCGCCTCGAGCTTGAGGCCCAGCGGCGGGTCCTCCTCGTAACCCCAGTTGAGGAAGACGACGTCGTCGTGCCCCATCCGCCGGGTCATGAACGGGTACCAGTATTTGAAGGCCTTCTTGTACAACGGCATCGCAGAGATCCGGTAGACCAGATCGGCGCCGACTTTTTCCAAGGTCTGAGATGGGGAACGCACCATACCGAAAGTATGGCACAGCTCAGGAGGTGCTTTAGACCCCGGTAACCTGCACCGGCACCTGTGCGCGCTGCGGTTCGCCACGGTAGCGAGACGGGGCGCCGTCGATCTTGCAGATGCGCCACATCAGGCGTCCGGCGGGTGTCATCAGGCCGATGTCGCCGCAGAGCATCCGGATGTCGGCGAAGGTGTCCTGCAGTTCCTGCCGGGCCTCGGGCGAGCCGGAGAGCAACTGCTTGCGCACCGAACGCGGCACCTCGAACTGCCGGAAGAAGCTGCGCGGCGGCACCACCATCGGCTTGGCCAGCAGTCGCATCACCAACGGCACGTACAACGACATCCACCACCGGTTGATCCGCCACACCGTCGGGACGCGTTTACGCAGGTATGCATCGGCGAACGAGATGTGGCGGGCCTCTTCGGCGATGTGGATGGCCATCACCTTCTCCACCACCGGGTGCCCGGAGCCGGCCTCGCGCAGTGCATTGGTCTGCAGCACGTCGACCGGCACCTCGCCGGCCAGGACGCCGAAGAAGAACACGTTGGGGAACGGCCCCGCGTACAGCGGCATCAGCGGGGACAGCCAGCGCATCCACCACTGCATCCCCGGAACGTCGAACCCGATGCGGTTCACCAGCTCCTGGAACATCAGGACGTGGTTGCACTCCTCGACGGACTCGTGCATGCAGTAGCGGTGTTCGGGAGAGCCGTTGGGCACCCGGGACGCGTATTGGACAAGACCCCGGATCAGCATGCTCTCGAATTGCAGGGTGACCTTGGCGATGTTGGCCTGTCGCCACATCCCGATCGCGATCTGCTTGTTCAGTGGTTGGCTGCGATACCAGTCGGTGCGTCCCAGCTGTTCGTCCTTGAGCACCCAGCGCGGGTCATCGGCAGTAATGGCGTATTCGGGTGCGTCCCAGTCAATGTCGGTGAACGGATCGAAGTGGCGCCGTACCGAGCTCGCCGACAGACTTGCCAGCGTCGCCGTGTACTGGGCATCGTCGGTGACATCCATGTTGCGGCGGTACCGGGCAATGGCGCGAACGACGGTGGCGAATACCAAGCCGGCGATCAACAGGCTGCCCACCAGCCCGAAGATGTCGATCCAGATCGGCATTTTCGATACTCTCCCGTCGTAGCGCTGCGCGCTGAGAAACCCGCGGCTGGCCCGAAGCTTACCGTCGAAATTGGCAGAACACTAAGACCCGTCGCGTTGTTGTGGTGTGATTGCCACCATCTCGCGACCGCGCGGCGTTCATTACTTTACCTGCGGCCGCCGCCGACCGCAGCCGGATTGACCTGCGCGCACAGCGGCGAGTCGCGGTGTTGCGGTAGCGTGTTCTCCTTATGGGGACCCAGCAGGACCAGCACTACGAGGCCGTCATCGTGGGCGCGGGCTTCGGTGGAATCGGCGCGGCGATCCAACTCAATCGGCTGGGCTACCAGAACATCCTGATCGTCGACCGCGAGGACGGCCTCGGCGGAACGTGGCGGGTCAACCACTATCCGGGACTGTCCGTCGACCAGCCCTCGACCACCTATTCCTATTGGTTCGAGCCCAACCCGTACTGGTCGCGGCTGTTCGCACCGGGCCATGAGGTCCAGGCTTACGCCGAGCACGTCGCGGACAAGTACGACGTACGCCGCTTCATGCGCTTCAACACCTGCGTCGACGGCGCCCAGTGGGACGAGGAAGCCAAAGTGTGGCGGGTGGGTCTGGCCGGCGGCGAGACCGTGACCGCGCAGTTCCTCATCGTGGCCACCGGCTTCCTGTGCCAGCCGAAGACCCCGGACATCCCCGGCATCGAGACGTTCGCCGGGCGCGTCATCCACACCGCGGCCTGGGATCACGAGTACTCCCTGACCGGGCGCCGCGCGGCGATCATCGGAACCGGCTCCACCGGGATCCAGGTCATCCCCGAGCTGGCCAAAGAGGTCGCCGAGCTGACGGTCTACCAGCGCACCCCGATCCTGGTGACACCCAAGTCCGACGTGGTGTTCCCGCCGGTGGTGCAGCGGATGTTCGCCCGGGTGCCGTTCACCCAGCGCATCGTGCGGTGGATCACCGACAATGTCACGGACTTCATGATGGTCCTGACCATGTGGCGCTACCGGCGGTTCAAGTTTCTGAACAAGGCGATGGCGGGCCAATCAGCCCTGCATCGGCTGCTGTCGGTGCGTGACCGCGAGCTGGCCCGCAAGATGCGCCCCGATTTCGACTTCGGCTGCAAACGCCCGTCGATCTCCAATGACTACTACCCGACGTTCACAAAGCCGCACGTGCACCTGGAGACCGCAGGCATCGAGCGGATCGAACCGGACGGCATCGTGTCCGCCGGCGGCACCAAGCGCGAGATCGACACCCTGGTGCTGGCGACGGGCTTCGACGTCTGGGAGGGCAACCTGCCGGCGATCGAGGTGGTCGGTCGTGGCGGTCGCAACCTGGGTAAGTGGTGGAGGGAGACCTGCTTCCAGGCCTACCAGGGCATGACGGCGCCCCAGTTCCCGAACTTCATCAATATGGCCAGCCCGTTCGCCTGGGTGGGTCTGTCCTGGTTCAACACCGTGGAGTACCAGATGCGCCACATGAACCGGTTGTTCGGCGAGCTGCAGCGGCGCCAAGCGCGCACCTTCGAGGTCACCGAAGAGGCCAACACCGCGTTCTACGAGCGGATGATGGGCCTGCTGGACAGCTCGGTGTTCCACCTGGGCAACTGCGCGACGTCGAATTCCTACTGGTTCAACCACAACACCGGGGAGGCGCCGCTCTTCCGGCCGACCTCGGTACGCACCGCGGTCAAGGAGCAGGATCACTTCCCGCTGTCGGACTACTTAATCGGGTAGCTTCGGCTGCCGCGGTCCTGAACTGGGGTTACAGTGATCGCTTGGGGGAAATCGTCTGGTGAGGGGCCTGGGAAAGTGACGAAAACGCACCACTTGAGCCTTAGCCGGCTGTCCGCAGCAGGATTGGTTCGCAGGTTTGCGCTGCCGATCATTCTCGGCTGGGTGGCGGTCACGCTTCTGGTGAGCCTCGCCGTGCCACCGCTGGAGCAGGTCGCCAAGGAACATCCGGTGTCATTGAGCGCCAAGGATGCGCCGTCCATTCAGGCGATGGCGCGGCTGGGACACGACTTCGCCGAGTCGGACACCGACAGCGCGGCGATGATCGTCATCGAGGGTGACGAGCCCCTCGGCGACGCCGCGCACCACTACTACAACGAGCTGATCGCTCAGCTCAACGCGGACACCAAGCACATTCAGCACATCCAGGACTTCTGGGGGGATCCGCTCACCGCGGGCGGGGCCCAGAGCCCCGACGGCAAGGCGGCGCTGGTCCAGCTGAACCTCGCCGGCAACCAGGGCGAGGCGCTGGCCAACGATTCCGTCGAGGCGGTCCGCGACATCGTGCACCGCACACCCGCACCGCCGGGCGTGCGGGCCTACGTCACCGGCCCCGCACCGATGGTCACCGACATGAACACCAGCGGTGACCGCGCGGTGCTGAAGATCCTGGTGGCCACCGTGTCGGTGATCTCGCTGATGCTGTTGCTGCTTTACCGCTCGTTCAGCACGGTCGCACTGCTGCTGGCGGTCGTCGGTGTCGAGCTGGCGGCGGCCCGCGGCGTGGTCGCCTTCCTGGGCCACAACGGGTGGATCGGACTGTCCACCTTCGCGATCAACATCCTGGTGACGTTGGCGATCGCCGCCGGCACCGACTACGGCATCTTCTTCATCGGCCGGTATCACGAGGCCCGGCACGCCGGCGAGGACCCGGAGACGGCCTACTTCACCACCTACCGCGGAGTCGCCCATGTGGTGCTGGCATCCGGACTGACCATCGCCGGCGCCACGTTCTGCCTGAGCTTCACCCGGCTGCCGGTCTTTCAGACGATGGGTATCCCGTGCGCGGTGGGCATGCTGGTCGCCGTGGCGATCGCGCTGACGCTGGTCCCGGCGGTGCTGGCCGTCGCCACGCGCTTCGGCCTGCTCGAACCGCGGCGCAAGATGTCCGATCGCGGCTGGCGCAAGGTGGGTACGGCGATCGTGCGCTGGCCCGGGCCGATCTTCGTGGCCGCCAGCTCGATCGCGCTCATCGGTCTGCTGGCGCTGCCCGGCTACCAGGTCAGCTACAAGGACCCGTCGTTCATCCCGAAGGACACCCCGGCCAACCTGGGCTGGGCGGCCGCGTCGCGCCACTTCCCGGAATCGCGGCTGCTGCCGGAGGTGCTGCTGATCGAATCCGATCACGACATGCGCAACTCGGCGGACTTCCTGGTGCTCAACAAGGTGGCCAAGAGCGTCTTCGCCGTCGAGGGCGTCGCCCTGGTGCAAGGCGTGACCCGGCCCGAGGGCACCCCGCTGGGGCACACCTCGATCCCGTTCCTGCTCAGCATGCAAAGCGCCGGGCAGCTGCAGAACCTCGACTTCATGAAGAACCGGGTCTCCGACATGCGCAAGCAGGCCGATGATCTCGAGGGCACCATCGCGTCGCTGCAACGGATGTACGGGCTCATGCAGCAACTGGGCACCAATACCCATGAGGCGACCGGCGTTTCGCACGAGGCCATGGATCTGGCCCAGCAGATGCGCAGCCACATGGCCGATTTCAACCAGAACTCCAAATTGCTGCGCGAAACGGTCGACACGAACGACTGCCGCGGGGACCCAACCTGCCTGTCACTGCGGTCGGCGTACGCCTCGATGGACGGCGCCACCCAGCTCACCGACAAACTCAACGAGTTGGCGCCGGTGATGAGCAACGTCGACGTGGTGACGCCGCAGTTGTTGGAGATGATGCCGGCGCAGATCGCGGCGCTGCGCAGCCTGCAGACCATGATGCTGACACTGCACAGCACGATGTCCGGGATGATCGCGCAGGTCGAGGAGGTCGGCGGGGATTCGGCCGCGATGGGCCAGGACTTCGACGCGGCCAAGAGCGACGACTCGTTCTACCTGCCTCGGGAGGCGTTCGACAACCCGGACTTCAAACGCGTGATCCAGCTGTTCCTCTCACCGGACGGCAACGCGGCGCGCTTCTTCATCACCCACGACGGCTATCCGGCGACTCCGGAGGGCATGGCGCGGGTGAACATGATCAAGAAGGCGGCCACCGAATCCCTCAAGGGGACACCGCTGTCGACGGCCAAGGTCTACGTGGCCGGCACCGCCGCACTCTTCAACGACCTGCAGGGGATCGCCGACTACGACCTGCTGATCGCCGGGATCACTTCGCTGGCAATCATTTTCATCATCATGCTGCTGATCACCCGTAGCTTCATCGCCTCGCTGGTCATCGTCGGGACGGTGCTGGCCTCGTTGGGGGCCTCGGTCGGGCTGTCGGTATTGGTGTGGCAGTACATCTTCGGCATCCACCTGCACTGGCTGGTGATGGTGATGTCGGTGATCATCCTGCTGGCGGTGGGCTGTGACTACAACCTGCTGTTGGTCGCCCGATTCAAGGAGGAGCTCGGAGCGGGGATCAAGACCGGCATCATCCGGACCATGGGCGGTACCGGCAAGGTCGTCACGGCCGCCGGGTTGGTGTTTGCCTTCACGATGGCGTCCATGCTGGTCAGCGATCTGCGGGTGGTGGGCCAGGTCGGTACCACGATCGGCCTGGGCCTGCTGTTTGACACCCTGATCGTGCGCTCGTTCATGATGCCGTCCATGGCTGCGCTGCTGGGCCGGTGGTTCTGGTGGCCGCTGAACGTGCGCGAGCATCCGGCGCGCGCGCCGCACGCGGCCGAAGCGGTGGCTGCGGCCGAGGACAACGCCGAGGTTGACGGCGCCGAGAACGACGACGCCGATGATGACGCCGCCAGTGCTGAGACCGCCGACGAGGTCGTCTCGGCGGCGGACGAGCCGGCCGAGGAACAAGACCGGATGTTCGAGGACATGGTGGCCACGGCGTTCCCCGAACTGTCCGGCCTGCCCGCAACGACCCTCGAGGATCACCCCACCGAGGTGCTGGCCACCGTTCAGCCGCCGGAGGAAGAGTCCGACCGCTGATTTTGTGCCGATCGGCTCTGGTCAGCACGCCGCCCGATGGACTAGCATTTAGACAAGTCCTGATTGTAAAAAATACTGGCGTGGGGCGCCGGCTCGGCCTTTGCCGGCCTCGCGGCGGTAGAGGAGGCGGAGATGAGTATCGCGGATCGGACCGTGCAGACCACCTGGGACGGTCCGCTGGCAACCGGGGCGGGCACCTTGGGTCACGGCAGCAGTGGGGCCCTCGACGGGCTGCCGGTGACCTGGGCCGCCCGCACCGAACAACCCGGCGGAAAGACCAGCCCGGAAGAGCTTGCCGCCGCCGCGCACTCCTCGTGTTTCGCGATGGCGTTGTCGCTGAAACTCGGCGAGAACAACACACCCCCGCAGCAGCTCGACGTCACCTCGACGGTCACCCTGGACGAGGTCGACGGACTGCCCACCATCACCACGTCCAAGCTGACCGTTCGTGCGAAGGTGGCGGGTCTGGCCGCCGCCGACTTCGCCCAGGTCGTCAGTGCCGCCGCCGCGCTCTGCCCGGTGTCGCGGCTGTTCGCCGGCGCCGAGATCAGCCTCGACGCCGCGCTGGTCTGAGGGGAGTGCCCAACATCATGTCCGCCGTAAAGCTCTCGGCCGCACTGGAACGCGAGCACCAGGTGATCGACGCCGGAATCGGTGCTTTTGTGGACAAGCTGGAGGCCGGCAGTGTGGACGCCGACGCCCTCCGCGAGACGCTGGCAGCGCTGCGCCGCCACATCTACCTGGAGGAACAGCTGCTGTTCCCGCCGATCAGCAAGGGCGCCCAGATGATGTCGGTGTTCGGGATGGTCCGCGGTCACGGCGAGATCTGGCGCACCATGGACGCACTCGACGACCTGATCGCCGCGCCGGCCGATCCAGCCGAACTCGATCCGTTACGGGAAGCCTGCCAACGGCTTTCGGCACTTTTGGCCGACCACAACAAGGTGGAGGAGCCGGTGATCTACCCGGCCGCCGACACCGGCCTGGCGGCGGAGCAGGCCGCCGAACTGGCCGAGTTCATCGAAGTCGGTCGGATGCCCGACGGCTGGGTCTGCGCGAAAGCCGCGGTGTGAGTGGGATTGGAGAACGACTGTGTCCGTGGATAAGCCAGACACATCCCCGTCGGCGGCGCTGGAACGTGAACATCAAGAGCTCGACGCCCGCCTCGAGGGAGTTCTGTCCGGGCTGATCGGCGGACGGGTGGACGTCGACGCGCTGAATGCCGCTCTGGACGGGCTGCGCCGACACATCTACCTCGAGGAACGGATCCTGTTCCCGCCGATCCGGCACGCGGGTATGGCGATGCCGATCGCGGTGATGATGACCGAGCACGGCGAGATCTGGCGCACCATGGACGCGTTGGCCGGACTGGTGGCCGGCGGCGACACCGAGCGAATGGGAGCGATCTGCCGGTTGCTGCTCGACCAGCTCGCCGTGCACAACTCCAAAGAGGAGCAGGTCATCTACCGCGCGGCCGACACCGGGCTGGATCCGGATCAGGCTGAGGAGCTGACCGACTTCATCGAGACCGGGCTGATGCCCGACTGCTGGGAGTGCCTGGAGGCGCGCTAGAGGCCGACGCCCAGGCCGAGCCCGATCGCGATCGGGATCAGCGCCATGTTGGCCGCAATCGGCAGACCGATCGCCTCGATGAGGTTGCCGGCTTCGAGTTGATCGAGGAACACCGCCACGTCGTAGGCCGGCAGCGTGACGGTCAATGCGGTGAACACGTCGGCCAGCGGAAGCAGCTGGGCGAACGGGTCCGAAGCGGTGTCCGATCCGCCGAGATCCAAGGCGTTGAGCACCTCGGTGAAGCTCGCCGCGTTCGGGTCGTCGAGGAAGGTGGCCGGGTTGACGGTCAGATCACCGACGGCATACGCCGCCCGCAGCAGCGGACCGGTCACCGGATTCTCGGCGATGGTCGCGAACACGTCGTAGTTCTTCGGATCGAGCAGGTCCATGCCGGCGGCGATGATGCCTTGCGGGATTCCCCTTGCCAATGCGTGCAAGACCTCGGCCCAGTCCACATCCGGGGGGAAGAGCCCGAACGGCGTTGGCACGTCCGCGGGACCCTGGCTCCAGCCCTCGGTGATGCTGCCGTAGCCCAGGTTCACCAAGATCTTCAGGTCCGGTTCCACCAGATCGGCCAGCGGATTGCCGATGAACGGCAGGAAGCGCACCAGATCCAGCAGCGGCAGATGATCCTGCGGAATCATGTAGTAGTGGGTCAGCGAGTCGGCGTCGGTCTGCAGGGGTATGGCGCCGGCGATCTGGTCGGGCTCGAGACCCAGGTAGGTGAAGTGCTCGAGAACCAGACCCGCCAGGGCGTTGAGAAGGGCGAACGGGTTGAGAGTGTACTGGGGGAAGTCGGCGAAACCGTCGTATTCCAGGGTGTAGACGTCGGTGGGGTAGAGGTCCGGGGTGGGGTGGCCGAACGTGATGCCCAGGCTCGGGATGGACGGGTTCGACCCGAGCGGGAAATCGAAGCGTTCCAGCAGCCCGCCGTTGGGGGCGGCGGTGTCGCCGACCAGTACGAAGTGAACGTCCTCGGCCGGCACCCCTCGTTCGGCGAGGGTGTTCATTGCCAGCGAGGCCAGGGCGGAGCTTTGCGAATAACCGAAAACCACCACCGGATTCGTCGCGTCCACGCCGCCGCCGCCGACCAGGCGGCTGACCGTCTCACTGAGTATCTGCGCGCCCTGGGTTTCCGAGACGAACGCCGGCAGGCTCTTGACCCCGGTCGTCGGGTAGAAGCCTTCCGGGGTGAACAGGGCTTGCGGTGTGCCGGTGAACCCGAGCGGTTGCAGGTAGAGGATGTCCGCGGCCTCGACATAGGTGGGCGCCGGCAGCGGATTGCCGCTGCCACCCATGATCAATGCCGAGCCCTCGCCCAACCCGCCCAACCCGGCCAAGCGCACCGCGGGCGCCGCGGAAGCCGGCGGCGCCGCCGGGCCGACCGCGACCAGTGCGGTGGCGATCACCGCTCGCGAGGCCCGGCTCATTGCTGCGCCGCCATCAACGCCGAGAGCCCGGCGTGATAGCCGGCCAGGCTGTGCCGCCAGCCGACGTCGATGGCTCCGCCGCTGTCCACAGCGATCTCGGCGCCCACGTGCACATACGGCGACGGCGGAACCAGCGGCACGATGTCGAGGAAATTCACCACCCGATAGCAGCATTCGATCGCCGCATTGAACGCGGCGGCGAAGTCGGGCAGTCCCGTCCGCGGGCCGCCGAATGTCGTCACCCGCGGCTCGATGGCGCGCGGCGGTGACCCGTCGAGCACGGTGCGGGCGATGTCCGGTGCGGCCAGAACCGCCAGCGCTGCGCCGAGGCTGTGCCCGGTGATCAGGATGGTCTCGCAGCCTTCGGCCGCCGCGGGCAGATTGGCGATGACGCTCTGACGGACGCAGGCGTAGACGTCCTGGAACCCGGCGTGCACCTGGCCGAACCCGCTGACGGGTGCATAGACCGCCGGCACGAAGTCGAAGTCGGCGATCCAGTCGGCCACATCGGCGCTGCCGCGAAACGACACGAAGGCGGTACCGGACGCGGTGTCGTGCCCCATCAGCCCGAAAATGGTGGTGTTCTTGGCCATCGCCTTCGCCGGGTGCTGATCGGGCAGCGCGGACAGGTGGGCGGGATCGGATTGGATCAGTGCGGTTTGGGTGAATCCGGGTGGCAGCGTCGGCGCAGCACCAGACATCACGGTGTAGGCCGACTGTGCCAGGGGCAGCACCACATCGCGGGCGTATGACGCGCTGAATCCCACGGAGAAAAAGTGTAGGAGCCCGACGGCGCCGGGGTAGCACGTCGAGGCGGAAGGGCCGGGTTTCCGGGCCGGCATGTCCGGGCCTGCCCGGCGGGTTGAACCCGCGTCCGGCGAATCGGTGGCCCGCCGTACAATCGGCTCATCGGCAATGATCCGGCCATCACCGGGGAGCCTTCGGAAGAACAGGCCTCGGCCCCACCGCGACGGGCCTCAGTAGAACCGAACGGGTCGGCCCGTCACAGCCTTGTTGAGCGGTCGCGCCGGCAGCGCGGCAACCGGGGTGGTACCGCGGTGCTCGCGCAACCCGCGCGGCGTCGTCCCCGAGCCGGGTGCGCCGTGGGAGACGACACAGAAGTGAGCGAACGCAGCTATCCGAAGCCGGCCGCAGGTGCCCCCGACTTCCCGGCGGCCGAGGCCGAGGTCCTTGAGTACTGGGCGGCCGACGACACCTTCCGGGCCAGCATCGCCCGTCGCGACGGCGCCGAAGAGTACGTGTTCTACGACGGCCCGCCGTTCGCCAACGGGCTGCCCCATTACGGGCACTTGCTCACCGGCTACGTCAAGGACATCGTGCCGCGGTACCGCACCATGCGCGGCTACAAGGTGGAGCGCCGGTTCGGCTGGGACACCCACGGCCTTCCCGCCGAACTCGAGGTGGAACGCCAGCTCGGCATCACCGACAAATCGCAGATCGACGCGATGGGTATCGCCGCGTTCAACCAGGCCTGCCGGGAATCGGTGCTGCGCTACACCGACGAATGGCAGGCCTACGTCACGCGACAGGCCCGCTGGGTCGACTTCGACAACGACTACAAGACCCTCGACCTGCCGTTCATGGAATCGGTGCTGTGGGCCTTCAAGCAGTTGTGGGACAAGGGACTGGCCTACGAGGGCTACCGGGTGCTGCCGTACTGCTGGCGGGACGAGACACCGCTGTCCAACCACGAACTGCGGATGGACGACGACGTCTACCAGAGCCGCCAGGACCCGGCGCTGACCGTCGGATTCCAGGTCACCGACGCCGGCCCGGCCGGCGATCTGGCCGGCGCGCACCTGTTGGTGTGGACCACCACGCCGTGGACGCTGCCCGCCAACCTGGCCGTCGCGGTCAACCCGGAGGTCACCTATGTGCAGGTCGCGGTGGGGGAGCGCCGGTTCCTGCTCGCCGAAGCCCGGCTGGGCGCCTACGCGCGCGAGTTCGGCTTCGAAGACGGCCAAGAGCCACAGGTGTTGGGCAGCTATCGCGGCTCGGAGCTGGTCGGGCTGCGGTACCTGCCGCCGTTCCCCTACTTCATGGACTCGGAAGGTGCCTTCCGGGTGTTGGCCGCCGACTTCGTGTCGATCGAGGACGGCACCGGGCTGGTGCACTTGGCGCCGGCCTACGGCGAGGACGACAAGAACACCACCGACCCCGCCGGGATCACCCCGGTCACCCCGGTGGATGCCAAGGGGCGCTTCGATTCCAGCGTCGGCGACTATGCCGGGCAGCACGTCTTCGACGCGAACAAGGCGATCATCGCCGACCTGAAGAACGGTACCGGACCGGCCGCCGTCAATCACCCGGTGCTGTTACGTCACGAGACCTACGAGCACCCGTACCCGCACTGCTGGCGGTGCCGTAACCCGCTGATCTACAAGGCGGTTTCGTCGTGGTTCGTCCGCGTCACCGAGTTCCGGGACCGCATGGTCGAGCTCAACGAGCAGATCACCTGGTATCCCGAGCATGTCAAGGACGGCATCTTCGGGAACTGGCTGCGCGGCGCGCGCGACTGGTCGATCTCGCGAAACCGGTACTGGGGCACGCCGATTCCGGTCTGGCGCTCCGACGACCCGGCTTACCCGCGGATCGACGTGTACGGCAGCCTCGATGAGCTGGAGCGCGATTTCGGGGTGCGCCCGGACAATCTGCACCGGCCCTACATCGATGAGTTGACCCGGCCCAACCCCGACGATCCGACCGGCCGTTCGACGATGCGGCGCATTTCCGACGTGCTCGACGTGTGGTTCGACTCCGGGTCGATGCCGTACGCGCAGGTGCACTACCCGTTCGAGAACTCCGACTGGTTTCAAACCCATTACCCCGGCGACTTCATCGTCGAGTACATCGGCCAGACCCGCGGCTGGTTCTACATGATGCATGTGCTGGCCACCGCGCTGTTCGACCGGCCGGCCTTCAAAACCTGTGTGGCGCACGGCATCGTGTTGGGTTCCGACGGGCAGAAGATGAGCAAGTCGCTGCGCAATTACCCCGACGTGAACGAGGTGTTCGACCGCGACGGCTCCGACGCCATGCGCTGGTTCCTGATGGCCTCGCCGATCCTGCGGGGCGGCAACCTGATCGTCACCGAACCGGGTATCCGCGAGGGTGTGCGACAGGTGATGCTGCCGCTGTCCAACGCCTACAGCTTCCTGGCGCTCTACGCGCCGAAACCCGGGGTGTGGCGCACCGATTCGGCGCACGTGCTCGACCGCTACATCCTGGCCAAACTTGCCACGCTGCGCGACGATCTGACCGCTGCGCTGGACAGCTGCGACATCTCCGGGGCGTGTGAGGAGCTGCGGGGCTTCACCGAGGCGCTGACCAACTGGTATGTCCGGCGCTCCCGGCAGCGGTTCTGGGACGAGGATCCCGACGCCATCGACACCCTGCACACCGTGCTCGAGGTGACCTGCCGGCTGGCCGCACCGCTGCTGCCGCTGACCACCGAGGTGATCTGGCGCGGCGTCACCGGCGAGCGCTCGGTGCACCTGACCGACTGGCCCGAGTCCGGCAGCCTGCCCGCCGATCCCGAGTTGGTCGCCGCGATGGACCAGGTCCGCGAGGTGTGCTCGGCCGCGTCCTCGCTGCGCAAATCGCACCAGCTGCGGGTCAGGCTGCCGCTGCCCGGGCTCACCGTAGCCGTCGACGGCCCGCAGCGGCTGGCGCCGTTCACCGCACTGATCGCCGACGAGCTCAACGTCAAGGCCGTCGAGCTGACCGAGGATATCGACCGCTACGGCCGCTTCGAACTGGCCGTCAACGCCAAGGTGGCCGGCCCGCGGCTGGGCAAAGACGTGCAGGCCGCGATCAAGGCAGTCAAGGCCGGGGAGGGCGTGGTCAACCCGGACGGGACCCTGAGTGCCGGCCCGGTGCTGCTGCGCGAGGGCGAATACACCTCGAAGCTGGTGGCTGCCGATCCGGAGTTCACCGTGGCGCTGCCCGACGGGGCCGGACTGGTGGTGCTGGACGGCACCGTGACCGAGGAACTCGAAGCCGAGGGCTGGGCCAAGGACCGCATCCGGGAACTGCAGGAACTGCGCAAGAACACCGGCCTGGAAGTCTCCGACCGGATCAGCGTGGTGATGTCGGTCCCCGAGCGGCGGCTGGGGTGGGCGCAGAGCCATCGTGATCTGATCGCCGGCGAGATCCTCGCCACCGGCTTCGAGTTCGGCGACCCGGGTGCCGACGCCGCCGAGATCGGCGACGGTGTGCGGGTCTCGATCACCAAGGCCTGATCAGCACACCGGGGCGGTGGCGACGCGAGTTTCTCGCAGCCAGATTCTTTTCGGCACCACCGGGCGGCCCGCTGCGGCCGGCGGTCGGACCGGCGGCGGCCGAAAGATGGTCTTCGCGCTGGTCAAGGTGCTGAAGGGGGCGGGCTGGGCGGGCCTTGGCCGGCCGGAAAGAGCGCGCCGAAACCGCGGCGCGAGCGGTCGCGAACCCCGGTCCGGCCCGCCCGGGGACAGGCCCGCCGCTGGCTAACCTTCAGATCACATCACCCTGATCGCAATCGGCCGCTGACCGTGGCTGATCGGTTGCCGGTGGCTGCAGGCGACGTTGCTCAGTGGTGACGCGGCTCGGGGGGCGCGTCAGAGATCGGGAGCGAAGGAGGGCTATGGATTTCGGGGCACTGCCGCCGGAAATCAACTCCGCCAGAATCTATTCTGGTCCGGGGTCGGCTCCCATGCTTGCCGCTGCGGCGGCCTGGGATGCGCTGGCCAATGAACTGCACTCCACCGCCGCGGGTTACGGCTCGGTGGTCGCCGACCTGGCCAGTTCGGCCTGGCACGGGCCGTCCTCGGCCGCGATGGCGGCCGCGGCGGCCCCGTATGAACAGTGGATGAGGGCCACGGCGGCGCAGGCGGAGCAGGCGGCGCTTCAGGCCAGAGCGGCGGCGGGCGCCTACGAGCTGGCCTTCGGCGCCACCGTTCCTCCGCCGGTGGTCGCGGCCAACCGGACCCTGCTGCTGTCACTGGTCGCCACCAATTTCTTGGGGCAGAACACTCCGGCGATCGCGGCCACCGAGGCCCAGTACGCGCAGATGTGGGCGCAGGACGCGGCCGCGATGTACGCCTACGCCGGCTCCTCGGCGGCCGCCACCCAGCTGACCCCCTTCACCGCGCCACCGGCGACCACCGACCCCAGCGGGCAGGGCGATCAGATGGCGGCGGTGGCCAACGCCACGCAGTCCGCGGGCAGCTCCAACGTGCAGTCGGCGCTGTCCCAGCTGATGGCGCAGGTGCCGAGCACCCTGCAGACTCTGACCACGAACCCGACCTCGCTGACCGCAGCGGCCACCCAGGCGACATCGGGCCTGCAGAACGGCATGGACGCCATCACCAACTTCATCAAGGTCGTCGACGGTCCCTACTCGCCGCTGGGGATCCTGCGGCTGTTCAAGAACTGGTGGCAGGTCAGCTCGAGCCTGGTGAGCATGAACAACGGTGCGCAAAGCCTGGGGTCGTTCTTCACCCCGAAGCCCATCACCGGGGCGTTGTCGCCGCTGCTGGCCAGCGAACTGCTGAGCGGCGGGTCGGCGCTGAACCCGGCGGGCGTGCCGGGGGCGACGGCGGCGATCGGCCGCGCGGGCATGGTCGGGTCGTTGTCGGTGCCGACGAGCTGGGCCTCGGCCGCACCCGCGGCCGCTCCCAGCGTGCAGACCATCGCGTCGGTGTTGCCGAAGGCGGTGCTTGACGCGGCCCCCGCGATGGCCGTGAACGGCGAGAACGCCATGTTCGGGCAGATGGCGGCGTCGAGTCTGGCGGGCCGGGCTCTCAGCGCACCGGTCGGTCACGCCGTGAGTGCTGCCTCCAACCGCACCATCGGCGCCGTCACGCAGGTCACCAATGCGGTCGCGGCGGGCCCCGACATCGCCACCACCGCCACCATCATCGTCATCCCGCCGATCCAGAAGTAGCCGAAGGAGTCGCGGCACATGGTTTTTCAGAGCTTCGCGGCACAGCCGCCGGAGATCATCTCCGGCCTGATCTATTCGGGTCCGGGTGCTGCGCCCCTGCTGGGCGCGGCCTCGGCCTGGTCCGGGCTGGCCACCGAACTGCACGGCGCCGCGTCGTCCTATGCCGCGGTGCTCTCGGGGCTGAGCGGTGGGTGGCAGGGCCCGGCGGCGGCGTCCATGGCGGCAGCCGCCGCCCCGTACGTCACGTGGCTGTCGACGACGGCCGCTCAGGCCGAGGAGACCGCCGGCCAGGCCAGGGCCGCCGCCAGCGCCTACGAATCCGCTTTCGCCGGTATCGTTCCCCCGCCGGTGATCGCCGCCAACCGCAGCCAGCTCGCATCGCTGGTGGCCGGCAACATACTCGGGCAGAACAGTGCCGCCATCGCCACCACCGAAGCCCAGTACGCACAGATGTGGGCGCAAGACGTCGCGGCGATGGTCGGCTATGCGACGGCCTCCCAGGCCGCCACCGAGCTGACAGCGTTCACGGCACCGCCGCGGACCACCGCCGACAACGGTGCGGCCGGCCAGGCCGCCGCCACCGCCGGGGCGACGCAGGCTTCGGCGAACTCCACCGCGCAGTCGACGCTTGCCAAGCTGGCGCAGGCCATCGCCACGGGCCCGTCGCAATCCGCCGACGGGGCAGGGGATGCGGACATGGCGGGGCTGTACGAGTCGTTCTGGAACTTCCAGTCCTCGGTCGGGTCGGAGGCCACCTGGACCAACGCGGTGGGCGGCACCACCAACCTGGGCATGACCCAGATCCGGCTCTTCCACAAACTCCCGAGCCCGGTGGCGATCCCCAAGTCCGCGCTGGGCGGCGGCCTGATGAGCTCCGGGCTGGCAGCCGGCCCGGTCCGGGGTCTGGCCACCGCCGCCGCGGCCAGTGCCGGCAGCGCCTCGACGGTGGGAGCCTTGTCGGTGCCCCCCAGCTGGGCCACCGCCGCGCCGGCGATCAAGCTGGCCTCGGTCGCCCTGCCGAACACCGCGATGGCGGCGGCTCCGGCGGCGCAGCTCGGGGGCCTGCTCAGCCCGGCGGCACTGGGCAGCTTGACCGGCGGTGCGCTGGGCGGTCCCGCCACCCGGGTGGCCACACCGGGCGTTCGGGTCGTCGCGGCCAACGCCAAGAACCGCGACGCGCCGGTCAAACTCGATCAGGTCATCGCCCAGCTGCAACAGACGCCGGACGTGGTGCAGCATTGGAACGTCGATGAGGCCGGGCTCGACGACCTGGTGGCAAAGCTGTCACTGAAGCCGGGTATACATGCCGTGCATGTCTGCGCGGAGGACGAGGCGATACCCGCCGGCCCGCAATCCGCCCTCGGCTGACCCGACACCGCCGGTCGGCTTTTCCGCACCACAGGAGGACCGCATGAAAGTGTTGTTCGCCCCGCTGCTCGCGATGGCGGCGATCGTTGTCGCCGTGCCCACGCATGCCGACCCCGGCGTCGTCGAGGCGAATGCCGTCGACCCGACCGACTTCATCACATCGCTGCACCAGGTGGGCATCACCTTCAATGACCCGGCGCAGGCCGTGGCGGCCGGCCAGGCGGTCTGCGGACTGGCCGCCAACGGCGAAACCGGCCTCGAACTGCTGACCGACCTGCGTGAGGCCAATCCCGCCCTGACCATCAACGGCGCGGCCCAGTTCGCGGCGATCGCCGCCAAGACCTATTGCCCGCAGCAACTCGCGCCGGCCAAGTCGGCCAAATAGTCTCCTGCTCAGTGCTTGACGGCTCGCCAGCGTTGGCGACCGCCGGCGGTCGAAACCTCGATTTCGCCGAACCCGCTGTGCTGCAACCGGTCCGGAAGCGACTCGGGCGAAACCGGGTTGTAGGTGTCGCGAATGTGCAGGAGGCGGAACGTCGTCGAATGCACGCCGTCACTGCCGGCGAATACCCCACCGGGCTTGAGCACCCGAAACGCCTCGTCGAACAGCCGATCCTGTAATGCAGGTGTCGGAACGTGATGCAGCATGGTGAAGCACACCACCGAACTGAACCTGTCGGCGGGCAGACCGGTGTCGGTGCCGTCGCCGTTGATGATGTGCGCCCGGGCGCCGTATTTCTCCTGCAGCCGCTCGGTCATCGGCGGGTCGATCTCGACCGCGGTCAACTGCGGCGTCATATCCACCAGGCAGCGCATGTTGGCGCCGTAGCCCGGGCCGATCTCCAGGGTGTCGTCCCCGAGGTCCACGCCGGCAAGCGCCCACGGCAGCAGCTTCTGCTCGACACTGCGCGCCCAGTACTGCGAACTACAACACAGCCGGTGAACAAGATTCATCGCCATGCAAACTCACGCTAGTCCCGCGGCGGTCGGCTGCGCCGCACTCGCAGCGCAATAGGATCGACCACTGTGGACGCGCGGTGGGTCCTGCACCTGGACATGGATGCATTCTTCGCCTCCGTCGAGCAGCTGACCCGCCCGACGCTGCGCGGACGGCCGGTACTGGTCGGTGGGCTGGGAGGCCGCGGCGTGGTGGCCGGCGCCAGCTACGAGGCGCGGGTTTTCGGGGCGCACTCGGCGATGCCGATGCACCAGGCGCGTCGGCTGGTGGGCGCCGCGGCGGTGGTGCTGCCACCGCGCGGCGCGGTCTACGGGTTGGCCAGCCGCCGGGTATTCCAGACCGTGCGTGCGGTGATCCCGGTGGTCGAGCAGCTCTCCTTCGACGAGGCGTTCGGCGAACCGGCCGAGCTGGCCGGGGCGAGCGGCGAGGACGTGCAGCGGTTCTGTGAGCAGTTGCGGCGCCGGGTGCGCGACGAAACCGGTCTGGTGGCCTCGGTGGGGGCCGGTTCGGGCAAGCAGATCGCCAAGATCGCCTCCGATCTGGCGAAACCCGACGGCGTGCGGGTGGTCAGCCGCTTCGAGGAACGGCTGCTGCTCGCCGGCCTGCCGGTGCGCCGGCTGTGGGGGATCGGTCCGGTCGCCGAGGAGAAGCTGCACCGGCTGGGCATCACCACCATCGGGCAGTTCGCCGCGCTGACCGACGCCGAGGTCGCCGACATTCTGGGCGCTACCATCGGCCCCGCCCTGCACCGCTTGGCCTGCGGGATCGATGACCGTCCGGTCGCCGAGCGTGCCGAGGCCAAACAGATCAGTGCCGAATCCACCTTCGCCACCGACCTGACCACCCTGGAGCAGCTGCGCGCCGAGGTCGGCCCGATCGGGGAACACGCCTATCGCCGGCTGTTGCGCGACGGCCGGGGCGCCCGCACGGTGACGGTGAAGCTCAAGAAGGCCGACATGAGTGTGCTGACCCGCTCGGCGACCCTGCCCTACGCGACCACCGATGCCGCCGCGCTGATGTCAGCGGCCGGCCGGCTGCTGCTCGACCCGCAGGAGGTCGGACCGATCCGGCTGCTCGGGGTGGGGTATTCCGGGTTGACCGATGTCCGTCAGGAGTCACTGTTCCCGGATCTGGCCTTCCCGGAGCCCGCCGCATCGGATTCCCCCGAAACACCTGCAGCAGAGACCATTGCACCACCGGCCACCGCACCGTGGCGGGTCGGCGACGACGTCACCCACCCCGGGCTCGGGCACGGCTGGGTGCAGGGAGCCGGCCACGGGGTGGTGACGGTGCGATTCGAGACGCGCAGTTCGGGACCCGGCCAGGTGCGGACGTTTCCGATCGATGAGCCGGAGATCACCCGCGCCGACCCGGTCGAGAGCCTGGACTGGCCGGATTACGCCGGCTCGGTGGCAGCCCAGGACGAGTCGCAGATCAGCCCCACCGGCCGATGACGTCGGACACCGGCTGCCCGGCCGCGAGCGCCGCCATCAGCAGGATCCGTGCCTGTGGCGGCCGCAGTCGCGGCACCATCACCGCGCCCGCGTCCACCAGGGCCCGGCCGGGGCCGTAGTCCGCGCCGACCCGCCCGTCCGGAACCCGGCTGGACACCGCGACGACGAGTCCGGCCCGACAGTGCCGGCGCACGCTCCCGATCACCGCCGCCGGGGCATTGCCCGACCCGAGCCCGGCCAACACCACCCCGCGCGCCCCGGCGGCCGCACAGGCGTCCAGGGCGACCGTGTCCGCACCGGCGTACAGCGCGACCACATCGACCCGTGGCACGGTGGCCGGCGCACCGAGGTAGGGCCGGGTCTTGTCGCCGGTCAGAGCGACCCGGCCGTCGGCGACGGTTCCCAGCAGCGAACCGGTGAAGCCGGTCAGGCCGGTGATGGTCGCCTTCTGCAGTCCCAGCGGTGCCAGCACCCGGCCGGCGAAGCACATCAGCACCCCCAGTCCGCGCGCCGCCGGGTCCGCGGCCAGGATCAGGGCGTCGCGCAGGTTGCCGGGCCCGTCGGCATCGGCGGCGTCCGCGCCGCGCTGGGCGCCGGTCAGCACGACCGGCGCGTCGCGGGAGTAACCGAGTTCCAGCCACAGCGCGCCCTCTTCGCAGGTGTCGGTGCCGTGGGTGACGACCACCCCGTCGGCTCCGCCGTCCACGGCGGCGTTGACCGCGGAGAGGAGCGCAGCCCAGTCGGCCGGACCCAGCTCCGAGCTGTCCCGCGCCATCAGGTCCACCACGGTGACGTCGGCGGCGCCGGTATCTGCGAGCAGATCCGAACCGCTGCGGGCCGGCCGCAACGCCCCGTCGCCCTGGGTGCTGCAGGAGATGGTCCCGCCGGTGGTGATGACGGTGAGGCGCTTGGACACCATGCCGCGATCATGCCGCACGCGGGTTAAGGGATGATGGGGGCGTGACCGACGAGACAACCGACTCGACCGAGCAGGCCGCCGATCCGGCGCCGGAGCCGGCGGCGGCGCCGCGGCGGCGGCTGGGCCTGCTGCTGTCGGTGGCCGCGGTTGTGCTGATCGTCGACGTCGTCACCAAGGTGCTCGCGGTGAAGATGCTGACCCCCGGCCAGCCCGTGGCGATCATCGGCGACACCGTCACCTGGACCCTGGTGCGCAACTCTGGGGCCGCGTTCTCGATGGCCACCAGCTATACCTGGGTGCTGACGCTGATCGCCAGCTCGGTGGTGCTCGGCATCATCTGGATGTCGCGCCGCCTGGTGTCGCCGTGGTGGGCGGTCGGGTTGGGCATGATCCTCGGCGGGGCGCTGGGCAACCTGGTGGACCGGTTCTTCCGGGCCCCCGGCCATCTGCAGGGCCACGTCGTCGACTTCCTCTCCATCGGTTGGTGGCCGGTGTTCAACGTGGCCGATCCCGCGGTGGTGGGCGGTGCGATCCTGCTGGTCGGGCTGTCGGTTTTCGGCTTCGACTTCGACACCGTGGGCCGACGTCGCCCCGGCGACCAGACCTGATGGGGTCGTGACCGAACGGTCCATGCCGGTGCCAGAGGGTCTGGCCGGCATGCGCGTCGACGCCGGGCTGGCCCGTCTGCTGGGCCTGTCCCGGACCGTCGCCGCCACCCTGGCCGAGAACGGCGAGGTCGAACTGGACGGGGCACCCGCGGGCAAATCCGACCGGCTGGTCGCCGGCGCATGGTTGCAGGTGCGGCTGCCCGAGGCCCCGGCCCCGCTGGAGAACACCCCTGCCGAGGTCGAGGGCATGACGATCCTGTACTCCGACGAAGACATCGTCGCCGTCGACAAGCCCGCCGGGGTGGCCGCCCACGCGTCGGTGGGCTGGACCGGACCCACCGTGCTGGGCGGGCTGGCCGCGGCCGGCTACCGCATCACCACGTCCGGGGTGCCCGAACGCCAAGGCATCGTGCACCGCCTCGATGTCGGCACGTCGGGGGTGATGGTGGTGGCGATCTCCGAGCGCGCCTACACCGCCCTCAAACGCGCCTTCAAGGCACGCACCGTCGACAAGCGTTACCACGCGCTGGTGCAGGGACATCCGGATCCCTCCAGCGGCACCATCGACGCACCGATCGGCCGGCACCACGGCCGCGACTGGAAGTTCACGGTCACCGCCGACGGCCGGCACAGCATCACCCACTACGACACGGTGGAGGCGTTCGTCGCCGCCAGCCTGCTCGACGTTCACCTGGAAACCGGTCGCACCCACCAGATCCGGGTGCACTTCGCCGCCCTGCGCCATCCCTGCTGCGGCGACCTCACCTACGGCGCCGACCCGACGCTGTCGAAGAAGCTCGGCCTGGAACGACAGTGGTTGCATGCCCGCTCGCTGGCCTTCGCCCACCCCGGCGACGGGCGGCGCATCGAGATCACCAGCGAATACCCGGCCGATCTGCAGCACGCCCTGGACGTTCTGCAGCGCTGACTCAGGGCTTGCGAGCCTCGACCAGTACCCGGGTGGCGTGTGCGACGAACGGGCCTTGCGCCTCGATGAGTTCGTGCATCTCCCGGAGCCGGTCACGGTGATCGTCGACAACGAAGTCCGGCACGGTCCAGATCACCTTGCGCAGGAAGTAGACGACCGCGCCCACGTCGAAGAACTCCGCCCGCAGCCGCTCGAGGCGCAGATCGACGATCTCCATGCCGGCGGCCGTCGCCTCGGCCCGCACCGCCTCCGGCTCGTACTGGGCGCCTTTGCCCGGCATCGGCCCGAGGAAGAACTCGGTCAACTCGAGCATCGTCGCGGGCCCGATCTGCTGGGCGAAGTAGTGACCGCCGGGCCGCAGCACCCGGGCGATCTCGTCCCACCACGTCGCCAACGGGTGCCGGCTGCTGACCAGATCGAATGCGTCGTCACCGAACGGCAGCGGCGGCCGGTCCGGCACGGCAACCACCACCACGCCACGTGGGTGAAGCAGCTCGGTGGCGCGTGCGGCATTCGGGGGCCATGACTCGGTGGCGGCCATGGTGGGCGGGAACCTACCGAACTGCTCGATACCCGCCAGCACTTCTCCGCCACCGGTGTGCAGGTCGACGGCCGCGGAGACGCCCGACAGCCGGCGGGCCAGCTGACGCTGGTAGCCCCAGGACGTGCGCTGTTCGCTGGCCCGGCCGTCCAGCCAGGAGAACTCCCAGCCGTCGACCGGCGCGGCGGTGGCCTCGGCAACCAGCTCGTCGAAGCTTCGCGGCATCGGTGCCGTTAGGAGTCGCTGGCCGACTTCGGCGGCCGGATCTTGAAGGAGATCCGCAGCTTGGTGCGGTAGATGATCCCGCCCTTGTCGTCGAGGGTGAGGTCCTGCTCGACGACCTGGGCGACGCGGATGTCGTCGATGGTCTGTTTGGCCCGGTGCACCGCCTCGGCCGCGGCGTTCTCCCAGGACGACGGGCTGGTCCCGATGATGTCGATCACCCGGTACACGCTCATGTATGTGTCTCCTCCGCTTCAGGCGCACCTCAACGTAGTGCACGGCGGCGGCCGCTGTCCGGAGAAACGCCCGCGTGTGAGACACACCCGCCGACACGCCGAGCGCCGTCGGTGGCCGGCCATAGACTGGCGGTCCTATGGGATCTTCGTTCGTACACCTGCATAACCACACCGAGTACTCGATGCTGGACGGTGCGGCGAAGATCGGCCCCATGCTGGCCGAGGCGCAACGGCTGGAGATGACCGCGATCGGGATGACCGACCACGGAAACATGTTCGGCGCCAGTGAGTTCTACAACGCCGCGACCAAAGCAGGCATCAAGCCGATCATCGGGGTGGAGGCCTATATCGCCCCGGGTTCGCGTTTTGACACCCGCCGGGTCCACTGGGGCGATCCCGGTCAGAAGAGCGACGACGTGTCCGGCAGTGGTTCCTACACCCACCTGACCATGGTCGCCGAGAACGCCACCGGGTTGCGCAACCTGTTCAAGCTGTCCTCACTGGCCTCCTTCGAGGGCCAGCTGGGCAAGTGGTCGCGGATGGACGCCGAACTGATCGCCGAGTACGCCGAGGGGATCATCGCCACCACCGGTTGCCCGTCGGGGGAGGTGCAGACCCGGCTGCGGCTGGGCCAGGATCGCGAGGCGCTGGAGTCGGCCGCGAAATGGCGGGAGATCTTCGGCGCCGAGAACTATTTCCTGGAACTGATGGATCACGGCCTGTCCATCGAGCGCCGGGTACGCGACGGGTTGCTCGATGTCGGCCGCAAGCTCGGCATCCCCGCGCTGGCCACCAATGACTGCCATTACGTCACCCGCGATGCCTCGCAGAACCACGAGGCGCTGTTGTGTATCCAGACCGGCAAGACGCTGTCGGATCCGACCCGGTTCAAGTTCGACGGGGACGGCTACTACCTCAAGTCGGCCGCCGAGATGCGGGCGTTGTGGGACGACACCATCCCCGAAGCCTGCGATTCCACCCTGCTGATCGCCGAGCGGGTGCAGTCCTACGCCGACATCTGGACCCCGCGCGACCGGATGCCGGTGTTCCCGGTTCCCGACGGCCACGACCAGGGGTCCTGGCTGCGCCATGAGGTGCGGGCCGGGCTGGAGCGGCGTTTTCCCGCCGGGGTGCCGCAGGAGTACACCGATCGCGCCGCCTTTGAGATCGATGTCATCTGCGGCAAGGGATTCCCGTCGTACTTCCTCATCGTCGCGGACCTGATCAGCTACGCGCGCTCGATCAACATCCGGGTGGGTCCGGGACGGGGTTCGGCGGCCGGGTCGTTGGTGGCCTACGCGCTGGGCATCACCAACATCGACCCGATTCCGCACGGGCTGCTGTTCGAACGCTTCCTCAACCCGGAGCGGCCGTCGGCCCCCGACATCGACATCGACTTCGACGACCGCCGCCGCGGTGAGATGGTGCGCTATGCCGCCGAGCGATGGGGCAGTGACCGGGTCGCCCAGGTGATCACCTTCGGCACCATTAAAACCAAAGCGGCGCTGAAGGATTCGGCACGTGTGCATTACGGGCAGCCGGGTTATGCGATCGCCGACCGGATCACCAAGGCGCTGCCGCCGCCGATCATGGCCAAGGACATCCCCCTGTCGGGCATCACCGACCCGGCCCACGAGCGGTACAAGGAGGCGGCCGAGGTCCGCACCCTGATCGACACCGACCCCGACGTGCGCACCATCTACGAGACCGCGCGCGGCCTGGAAGGCCTGGTCCGCAACGCCGGCGTGCACGCGTGTGCGGTGATCATGAGCTCCGAGCCTCTGATCGACGCGATCCCGCTATGGAAACGGCCGCAGGACGGCGCCATCATCACCGGCTGGGACTACCCGTCGTGCGAAGAACTCGGCCTGCTGAAGATGGACTTTTTGGGCCTGCGCAACCTGACGATCATCGGTGACTGCCTGGAGAACATCAAGGCCAACCGGGGAGTGGACCTCGACCTCGATTCCCTGCCGATGGATGATCCGGCGACCTATGAGCTACTGGGTCGCGGCGACACCCTCGGGGTGTTCCAGCTCGACGGCGGCCCGATGCGTGACCTGTTGCGCCGCATGCAGCCCACCGAGTTCAACGACATCGTCGCGGTGCTGGCGCTGTACCGGCCGGGCCCGATGGGCATGAACGCCCACAACGACTACGCCGACCGGAAGAACAACCGCCAGCCGATCAAGCCCATCCACCCCGAACTCGAAGAACCGCTGCGCGACATCTTGTCCGAAACCCACGGCCTGATCGTCTACCAAGAGCAGATCATGTTCATTGCGCAGAAGGTGGCCTCCTACACCATGGGCAAGGCCGATGCGCTGCGTAAGGCCATGGGCAAGAAGAAACTTGAGGTCCTGGAGGCCGAGTACAAGGGCTTCTACGAAGGGATGACGGCCAACGGGTTCTCCGAGCGTGCGGTGAAGGCGCTGTGGGACACCATCCTTCCGTTCGCGGGGTATGCGTTCAACAAGTCGCACGCGGCCGGCTACGGCCTGGTGTCCTACTGGACCGCCTACCTGAAGGCCAACTACCCGGCCGAATACATGGCGGGCCTGTTGACTTCGGTCGGGGACGACAAGGACAAGGCCGCGATCTATCTGGCGGACTGCCGCCGTCTGGGTATCACGGTGCTGCCACCGGACGTCAACGAATCCGAACTGAACTTCGCCTCGGTGGGCAAGGACATCCGCTACGGGCTGGGCGCGGTGCGCAACGTCGGCGCCAACGTGGTCGGGTCGCTGATCGCCACCCGAACGCACAAGGGCCGCTTCACCGATTTCTCCGACTACCTCAACAAGATCGATATCGCCGCCTGCAACAAGAAGGTCACCGAATCGCTGATCAAGGCCGGCGCCTTCGATTCGTTGGGCCATCCCCGCAAGGGCCTGTTCCTGGTGCATACCGACGCCGTCGACTCGGTGCTGGGCACCAAGAAGGCGCAGGCAGTGGGTCAGTTCGATCTGTTCGGCGGGGGGGACGGCGAGAGCGCCGGAGCCGACGCGGTTTTCGGGATCCGGGTGCCCGACGAGGAGTGGGTGGACAAGCACAAACTCGCCCTGGAGCGGGAGATGCTCGGACTCTACGTCTCCGGGCATCCGCTCAACGGCATCGCGCACCTGCTGGCCACCCAGGTCGACACCCAGATTCCGGCGATTCTGGAGGGCGACATCGCCAACGACACCCAGGTGCGGGTGGGCGGCATCCTGGCATCGGTGAACCGCCGGGTGAACAAGAATGGAATGCCCTGGGCGTCAGCGCAATTGGAGGACCTCACCGGAGGTATCGAAGTGATGTTCTTCCCGCACACCTATTCCGCCTACGGCGCCGAGGTCGTCGACGACGCAGTCGTGCTGGTCAACGCCAAGGTCGCCATCCGCGACGACCGGATCTCGCTGATCGCCAACGAGCTGGTGGTGCCCGACTTCTCCGGCAATGCCGCGGACCGGCCGCTGGCGGTCAGTCTGCCGACCCGGCAGTGCACCATCGACAAGGTCACCGCACTCAAGCAGGTGCTGACCCGCCATCCCGGCACGGCCCAGGTGCAGCTGCGGCTGATCAGCGGGGAGCGGATCACCGTGCTGGAACTGGACCCGTCGCTGCGGGTGACGCCGTCCTCGGCACTGATGGGCGATCTCAAGGCGCTGCTGGGGCCGGGGTGCCTCGGCGGTTAGCGGCGAGGCGATCAGGCGGTTAGTGGTTCCACCCGGACGATCGCACTGTCCGGCCATAGGGTGCGGGTTCGGATGCGCCGCAACTTCTCCCGGACGCTCAGCTCCCGGTGCACGTGGGTGACCCCGGGGACCGGGATCATCGGAATCACGTTCCACTGCCAGCCGTAACGCCGGTGCAGGGTGCGATTGGCGGCCTCGGCCTCGTCGCCGCCCAGGATCGTGGCGCGCCCGGCCACCGGCGCGGCGTCGGGACGGCATCGGCCGCGGTAGTCGCAGGGGACCAATTCGACGTCGGGGCGTAGCGCCAGTCGCCGGGTCTTCGGGCCGATCTTGGTCCGGAACACCACGGTGTCGCCGTCCAGTGCGAACCAGATCGGGGTGTCCACGGCCGAGCCGTCGCGGCGGAAGGAGCGCAGCAGCGCGTAGCGGGCGTGGTGCAATTCTTCGAGTCGTTGTACGAGCATGGTGCCAGTGAACAACCTAGAGTTGGCTCTAAGTCAAGCACCAGGGAGCATCATTGTCCGACCGATTGACGATTGGCGAGGTGGCCCGCCGCAGTGGAGTCGCCGCGACAACCCTGCGCTACTACGAGCAGGTCGGCCTTGTGACGCCGCCGGCGCGAGTTGGTGGTCAGCGGCGCTACGACGACGCGGTGCTGGCCCGGCTCGAGATCATCGGCCTGTGCAAATCGGCCGGATTCGCCCTGGAGGAGATCGGTCTGCTGTTCGCCGACGACGTGCCCGGGCGTCCGGCGAGCCGGGCGCTGGCGCAGGCCAAGCTCGCCGAGATCGACGCCCGGCTGGATTCCTTGTCGCGCGCCCGGGCGGTGATCGAGTGGGGCATGCGGTGCACCTGTCCGTCCATCGACGCCTGTACCTGCGGTATCCACCCGCCGCCGGCGCATTTCGGTTCCGGTGTGAGCTGAATCGGTCAACCTCAACATAACGTTTAGATCCGTTCCCTATAACAACACAGCATCACCGGTGTAACGTCTGAAACTTCCCACACAACTTGTGTGGTGCAGGGGGAAGGGGATTATCTGTGATGTCTGTGCGAAACCGCGTATTAGCGCTGCTCGGGGGAGCGGCGGCGGCCCTGTTCGCGGGGTTCGTCATGCCGGCGGCGCTCGCGAACGCCGGCGTCGCCGACCCCGGCCCCTACGAGACCTGCGATGGGGCGACGTGTCTGGTCATGGGTGACTACGAGCCCGGCACCTGGACCTACAGCGGCTTCCGGCCGTACTTCACCGACTGGAAGGGCGACCAGGTTTACAACGTCGAGGTGACCGGAGCCGACGGCTCCTCGGTCAACGCGGGTAGCTACGACATCAACGTGGAGGACTACTGGTCGACGTTCATGTCCAGCTCCACGTACATCTACGGCGATTACACACCGTCCGGCAACACCGCCGACCCGGGCCCTTTCGACGACCTGACCGGGACCACCATCTACAGCACCACGTACGGAGCCGTCAACCAGCTGACGATCAACGACGCGGCCAACGGTGCGAGCTACTGGATCGTCACCACGCCGTACTACGTGAACACCGTGGTGACGATGGACGGCGCGTCGCAGGATTACATCCAGTACGCCGGAGATGCGGCCCCGACCTTTCTGTGGAATAGTCTCGATAACTCCAGTTATGTCCCGGTACCCGAGTACCTCATCCCGGCTGACCCGTGGGCCGGGTTGGACTTCGACCCCAGCGAGTACGGCGCGCTGGCGGGACTGTAGGAGCACCGCGTATGGTGGCGAAGCTGAACGCGGTAGGGGACTCAGCATTAACATAAAATTCCATCAGCTTCTGGCGTGAATTTGGTAACACAAGCGTAACGTTTGGTCACCTGAGCGTCAGAGGTCGCAAGAGCAACAAGCTTAACGGAGGCAGTCATGTGGAAAACGCGTCGTCTTCTTACCCTCCTGGGGGTAGGCGCCGCTGCTGGGTTCGCCGCACTGGTGCTGCCTATGTCGGTGGCGAACGCCGCCGGGGACCCCTTCACCGACGGGAGTACCTGGGAGAACTGTGACGGGGTGGTCTGCCTGGTAATGGGCAGCCCGCTGGACGGCGGCTGGAAGTACGAGGGTGTCCGCCCGTTCATCACCGACTGGAAGGGCGACCAGCCCTACTCGGTCCAGTACAACGGCGACGACGTCGGCAGCTACACCATCAAGATCGAGGACTACTGGAACTCGTTTTTCTCCACCTCGGCCTACCAGTTCGGTGACTTCACGGCCAACCCCGACCTGCCCGAGGACTTCAACATGAGCGACCTGGGCAATTTCGCTTACCTGGCAGGGTCTTCGATCTACCAGATCAACATCGGAGATTTCACCAACCTGACGATCAACGGTGTCGGACCGCACGAGCTGAACTACTGGGTCATGTCGCTCGGCGACACCAGCTACACCGTGGTGACCGATCCGATCAACTTCACGTCAGCGGGCCTCATCCAGTTCGCCGAGGAAGCCCCACAACAGATTTGGAACAGCCTGTTCCATTCGTGGACCCCTGAGGTGCCGGACTACCTTATCCCGGCGGACCCGTTCGCCAGCCTCGACTTCGATCCGTGCGACTTCCTCGGCGCAGTCTGTGACGGTGTGTAGCCGGGCGCCTCAGAACTTGTAGCGCAGCACCCGGGCCTTGCCGGCCAGTGACTTGAAGCGGCCGGCAACCCGGGTCATGCGCCGGGCCGCCGGGGGGAACGAGTCGACTTCGGCGGCGTGCGCCAGACAGGCCTGCTCGACCAGGCGCAGCCGGGGGTCCCAGCGCTCGGGCGTGTGCGGATCGGTGAAACCGGGGTTGGCCCAGACGTGGCGCAGCACGCTGAACATGCCCCGCGGCGCGAGCTTCATCGCCAGCGAGCTCAGCGCGCCGACCCGGCCGTAGTCGTTGAACGCCAATTCGCCGGTACCGAAGTGGTCGATGACGCGACCCAGAAGTTCGATGACCTGCTGTTCGCTCAGAAAGGCGAACAGGCCGTCGGCGATCACCATGGTGGGCCGGCCGACCGGGATATCGGCCGTCCAGTCCCCGGACGTCAGATCGGCCGCGATGACGTGCTCTGCTCGCTGAGCCGGCAGCAGCTTGTCGCGAAGTGCGACCACGCGCGGCAGATCGATGCTGTACCAGTCGACGCTCGCCGGCGGCTGCACCCGCGCCAGCGGCTCGTTGAGCCCGGCGCCGAGATCCACCACGACGGCCTCGGGGTTGGCGGCGACGTACCTGCGGACCCGCTCGTCGAGCATCTTGGCGCGCAGTGCCGTCTGCCGCACCACGCTGGCCGGGATCCGGAACGCGGCGAAGTCGTAGTCGATCTGGCCGACGACCCGGTCGGAGAACTCGTCGCCGAGGATCGCGGTGGGCGAGCGGTTGTCGAGGGCGCGAGCGTAGGCGGTGAGAAACGCTGTCTGCTCGAGGGGGCTGAACTCGGTGACGGCAATCGGCATGGGCTTCACCGTAGGCGACGACGCGCGATCCGACACGTGCGGGCAAACCGGACCAACACCGCCACGCCGCCGCTAACGTCGTGGCCATGGAAACGCAGCAGGCGACCACCCTCACGGTGGTGGCCGAGGGAGCGCGCGGCTCGATCACCTTGAACCGGCCCGACAAGCTCAACCCGCTGAGCACCGTGACCCTGGAGGAGTTGGTGTCGGCGGCCCGCTGGTTCGACGCGCGGCCGGCGGTGAAGGTCGTCGTCATCGCCGGTAGCGGCCGGTCCTTCTGTGCCGGAGCGGATCTGGCCGCATTCGCGGCAGCCGCCGACGGCGCGGCAGCGATGCGCGAAGCCGCCGACGCCGGACGGCGGATGGCCGAGGCCATCGAGGCCATGCGGGCGGTGACGGTGGTGCGACTGCACGGTCACTGTGTGGGCGGCGGGGTGGTGCTGGCCGCGGCCTGCGACCTGCGGGTGGCCGCGCAGGACACCCGGTTCTCGATTCCCGAAGTCGACTTGGGCATCCCGCTGGCCTGGGGCGGTATCCCGCGGCTGGTGCGTGAGATCGGTCCGTCGCTCACCAAGGAGCTGGTGATGACCTGCCGGTCGTTCGACGCCGCCGAGGCGAAGGCGGCCGGATTTCTCAACCGGGTGGTGCCCGCGGCGGACCTCGACACCGAGGTCGATGGGCTGGTCGACCAGCTGGCCGGAAAATCCACGCTCACCCTCTGCGGCACCAAGCGTCAGGTCAACGCGGTGGCCGAGGGAATGGTGGCGACCGTGCGCAGCTGGAACGACGCCGACGCCCTCGTGACGGCCCTGCACGATTCCGAGTCGCAGGCTGCGGCGATGGCGTACCTGGAACGGGTGAGCCGCCGCTGAGGCGGTGGGGAGCAGGAGGACGGGATGGCGGGCGAACAGCCGGTGGCGACGTTGTGTGAGGCGTTTCAGCGCACGGCCGCCGTCGATCCCGACGCGGTGGCGGTGCGGACCGTCGGCGGCGGGCGGGCGTTGACCTGGCGCGAGTATGCGGCGCAGGTGCGGCAGGTGGCGGCCGGACTGGCCGGCCTCGGGGTGCGGCGCGGCGACACGGTATCGCTGATGATGGCCAACCGGATCGAGTTCTACCCGCTGGAGGTCGGGGCTCAACATGCCGGTGCCACGTCGTTCTCGGTGTACAACACGCTGCCCGCCGAACAACTCGGTTATCTGTTCGGCAACGCCGGCACCAAGGTGGTGATCTGCGAGCAGGCCTACGTCGAGACGATCCGCGCCAGTAACGCTGCCATCGAACACCTCGTGTGCATCGACGGGCATCCCGACGGCACCCTGTCGATCGAGGATCTGCTGGCCGCCGGCGAAGACGACTTTGACTTCGAAACCACTTGGCGGGCAGTGCAACCCGACGACGTCGCCACGCTGATCTATACCTCCGGAACCACCGGGCTGCCCAAGGGGGTGGAGATGACGCACACCAACCTGCTGTTCGAGGCCGCCGCACTCGATGCGGTGCTCGGGGTGCGCTTCGGCGACCGGATCACCTCCTACCTGCCCTCGGCGCACATCGCCGACCGGGCGATGGCGCTCTACAACTCCGAGATCTTCGGCGTCCAGGTCACGGTGGTGCCAGACGCCCGCGAGATCGGTGCGGCCCTGCCCGATGTGCGGCCGACGATCTGGGGCGCGGTTCCCCGGGTCTGGGAGAAACTCAAGGCCGCAATCGAATTCGCGGTCGCCGGCGAATCGGACGACAACCGTCGCGCCGCCCTGCAGTGGGCGCTGACGGTCGGCGCGAAGCGGTCTGCGGCATTGCTGGCCGGTGAGCCGGTTCCCGACGACGTGGCGGCCGAGTGGGCGCAGGCCGACGAACTGGTGCTGTCGAAACTGCGGGCCAAGCTGGGCTTGGACGAACTGCGGTGGGCGGTGTCGGGAGCGGCGCCGATTCCCAAGGAGACGCTGGGGTTCTTCGCCGGGATCGGTATTCCGATCTGTGAGGTCTGGGGCATGTCAGAGCTCAGCTGTGTCGCCTCGACCACAAATCCGAGCGAAGCCCTGCTCGGAACCGTCGGAAAATTGTTGCCCGGCTTGGAAAGTCGCATCGCCGACGACGGCGAGTTCCTGGTCCGGGGACCGCTGGTGATGCGGGGCTACCGCAAAGAGCCGGCCAAGACCGCCGAGGCGGTCGATGCCGACGGCTGGCTGCACACCGGCGACATCCTGCAACAGGATGCGGACGGCTATCTGCGGGTGGTCGACCGCAAGAAGGAGTTGATCATCAACGCCGCCGGCAAGAACATGTCGCCGGCGAACATCGAGAACGCCATCCTGGCGTCCTGCCCGATGATCGGCGCCATGGTCACCATCGGTGAGGCTCGGCCCTACAACACCGCCTTGATGGTGTTCGACGCCGACTCGGTCGGCCCCTACGCCGCCGCGCGCGGATTGGCCGAGGCGACACCGGAAGCGCTGGCAGCCGACCCGGGCGTCATCGAACAGATCGCCGCCGGGGTGACCGCCGGCAACGCCAAGCTCTCGCGGGTCGAACAGATCAAGCGTTTCCGGGTGCTGCCCACGCTGTGGGAGCCCGGCGGCGACGAGGTGACGCTCACCATGAAACTGAAACGCCGGCCGATCGCGGCGAAGTATGCCGACGAGATCGAGGCGCTCTACGCGACCGAGCCCGGGCCGCACATCCACCAGCCGGCACATTAGAAGGAGAGTGCCACGACGCCAACGGTTTTCACCTTCGGCCATGGCACCGCGGACGCAGCGGGGATCACGGCCCTGCTGACCGGCGCCGGGGTGGGCCGCCTGGTCGACGTGCGCACCGCGCCGGGCAGCCGCCGCAATCCCGACACCGCGCGCGAGGCGATGCAGCACTGGCTGCCCGAAGCCGGCGTCGGCTACCGGTGGGAGCCGCGGTTGGGTGGTTGGCGACGGGTCAAAGGCGAGAGCCCGGATGTCGGCCTGCGCAACGACTCGTTTCGCTCCTATGCGGGCTACATGCGCTCGGACGATTTCCGTGCCGGCATCGACGAGCTATTGGCGGAGGCGACCGAACAACAGGTCGCGGTGATGTGCGCGGAGACGGTGTGGTGGCGTTGCCACCGCAAATTGATCGCGGACTACCTCACGCTGGTGCGTGAGGTGCCGGTACGTCACCTGATGCACGACGGGAAGCTGCGAGAACACCGGCCGACCGCCGAAGCCCGGGTCGACGGCGATGTTCTGGTGTACGACGGCCCTCCGCCCGACTCCGGGTAGGCCTGCTTCAGCGGCGCGAGGGTTGCAGCGGGCCCAGTACGAGCCACACCGCGGTGCAGATGCCGGCTGCGCTCAGGACCGCGGCCGCGGCACTGGCGGTGGCGGCTCCGACGCCCAGCAGGGTCACCAGGCCGGCTGCCAGCGCGACCACCTTGTAGGCCGGCCAGGGCACACCCGCGATCGGCACGTGCTGCCGGGGGCGCTGGGCGCTGGTCATGGCGTTAACGGTACGCGACAACCAATTGTTAGGCCAGCCGAAACTTCATGGTCGCGGTGTCGTGTCGGGTCGCCCGGCTAGGCTGGCGGCATGCCATTGAGCGGAGAATATGCACCCAGCCCGTGGGATTGGTCCCGAGAGAACGCCGAGAAGTACATGGCGTCCGGGGGCACCGAGGGCACCGAGATGAAGGGCATGCCGGTCGTGCTGCTGACCACGGTCGGCGCCAAGACCGGCAAGCTGCGCAAGACCCCGCTGATGCGGGTGGAGCACGAGGGGCAGTACGCGATCGTCGCGTCACTCGGCGGCGCGCCCAAGAACCCGGTCTGGTACCACAACGTCGTCAAGAATCCGCGGGTCGAACTGCAGGATGGAACGGTCACCGGCGACTACGACGCCCGCGAGGTGTCCGGTGAAGAGAAGGCGCAGTGGTGGGAGCGTGCGGTGGCTGCCTACCCCGACTACGCCGACTACCAGAAGAAGACCGATCGGGAGATCCCGGTGTTCGTGCTGACCCCGGTGGGCTGAACCCGCTGTTGGGTGGCACCATATTGCGGTGTCCGCCGAACTGCGCCAGAACCGCGATGGTCCCAACTCCGGCCCGTTGAAAGCGGCCGACGTCGACGCGGCGGCCAAGCGAATCGCCGGAGTGGTCGCACCCACCCCGCTGCAGTACAGCGACCGGTTGTCGAATATCACCGGCGCGAACGTCTACCTCAAGCGCGAGGACCTGATGTCGGTGCGGTCCTACAAGCTGCGCGGCGCCTACAACCTGCTGGTCCAGTTGACCGATGCGGAGCTGGCGGCTGGGGTGGTGTGCTCGTCGGCCGGCAACCATGCGCAGGGGTTCGCCTACGCCTGCCGCTCGCTGGGCATCCGCGGCCGGGTCTACGTGCCCGCCAAGACGCCGAAGCAGAAGCGTGACCGGATCCGCTATCACGGCGGGGATTTCATCGAGCTGATCGTCGGCGGGGCGACCTATGACCTGGCTGCCGAGGCGGCGCTGGCCGACGTGGCCCGCACCGGCGCCACCCTGGTGCCGCCCTACGACGACCTGCGGACGATGGCCGGTCAGGGCACCATCGCCGTCGAGATTCTCGACCAACTCGGCGGCCAACCGGATCTGGTGGTGGTTCCGGTCGGCGGCGGCGGCTGCATCGCCGGCATCACCACCTACCTGGCGGAGCGGACCACCGACAGCGCGGTGCTGGGCGTCGAGCCCGCCGGAGCCGCCGCGATGATGGCCGCGCTGGCGGCCGGAGAATTGGTGACCCTCGACCACGTCGATCAATTCGTCGACGGCGCCGCCGTCAAGCGTGCCGGGGCCCTGCCCTATGCCGCGCTGGCCGCCGCCGGCGACATGGTCTCGGTCACCACCGTGGACGAGGGCGCGGTCTGCACCGCGATGCTCGATCTCTATCAGAACGAGGGGATCATCGCCGAACCGGCGGGGGCGCTCTCGGTGGCCGGTCTGTTGGAGGCCGATGTCACCCCGGGTTCTACGGTGGTGTGCCTGATCTCCGGCGGCAACAACGACGTCTCGCGTTACGGCGAGATCTTGGAACGCTCCCTAGTGCACCAGGGCCTCAAGCACTATTTCCTGGTCGACTTTCCCCAGGAGCCGGGTGCGCTGCGGCGGTTCCTCGATGAGGTGCTCGGCCCCGGCGACGACGTCACACTGTTCGAGTACGTCAAACGCAACAACCGGGAGACCGGTGAGGCCCTGGTCGGGATTCAACTGGGGTCGGCGGCCGATCTGGACGGGCTGTTGGCCCGGATGCGCTCCTCGCAGGTCCACGTCGAGCCCCTGGAGCCGGGGTCGCCGGCGTATCGCTACCTGCTCTGAGCCCGGGGCGAATCTGCCGCCGGGGGTGACCTCCGGGCGCCGAACGGGTAGCCGACGGTCATGGGGTCATCGCAGACAGTACGCATGGATGAGACCGGCGTCCGGCGGGTGCTCGATATCGCCCTGCGATTCGGGCAGCTGCTGCTGGGCTCGCAGGCGGGAACCGCCGATGTCGCCGCGAGTGTGCTCGCCGTGGCCACCGCCTACGGGTTGCCGCAGACCCAGGTGGACATCATGGCGAACTCGATCCGGGTGTCGGTGCCCCGCGGGGTGCCGGGCGCCCCGGTCACCGCGATGTATCTGGTGCAGTCGCGCTCACTGGACTACACCCGGCTGCAGCTGGCCACCGACCTCGCCGAGCATGTGGTGAACACGACACCCGATCCCGAGTGGGTGCAACAGCAGTTGGACATCGTGAGTCGGGCCGCTCATCCCTATCCCCGATGGGTGGCCACCGCCGGCTGGGCGGTCATGGCCGGTGGCTTCGCCGTGCTGATCGGCGCCGGGCCGCTGGTGGCCCTGGTCTCGGCGGTCACCACCGCACTGATCGACCGGATCGGCCGGGTGCTCAACGGCTGGCGACTTCCCCTGTTGTTCCAGCAGGTCGTCGCCGCAGCGGTGGCCACCGGGGTCGCGATCGGTCTGCACGCCGCCGGCTGGCTGCCCGCCGGCACCCCGGTGTCCCCGGTGGTGGCCGCCAATATCGTGGTGCTGCTGTCGGGGCTGGCCACCGTCGGCTCGGTGCAGGACGCCATCACCGGCTACCAGCTCACGGCCGTCTCACGGGGAATGGACATCGTGCTGTCCTCTGTCGGCATTCTGGTCGGTGTCTCGATCGCGGTGCAGATCGGCGGGGTGTTCGGTGCCGAAGTCCGGGTGAGTCCCGGGATGCCGGTCGCGGTGTTGAGCGTGCCGGTGTATGTGCTGGCGGGCGCCATCGGGGCGGCGGCCGCCGCGATTGCCGGCTATGCGCAGTTCAAGGCGGCCTTGGCGGCAGGCCTGGCGGGAGCGACCGCGACGTTGCTGTTCTTCGGGCTGCAACTGGTACAGGCCAACCCGATCGTGAGCTCGTTCGCGGCTGCCGCGGCGACCGGGCTGGTCGGCACGCTGCTGGCACCCCGGCTGCGCGTCACGCCGCTGGTGATCATCATGGCCGGCATCATCCCGCTGGTTCCCGGGCTGACCCTGTTCCGCGGATTTGTGCAGTTGGTCAACGGCCGGCCGGACGCCGGGAGCTCACTCGGGATGGCGGCCGGGCTGGCATTGGCGCTCGGCGCCGGCGCGGTGCTGGGGCCGTTGCTGGCGCCCTCGGTGCGGCGGGAACTCAGTCGCTATCACCTGCGCGGTCGCGGGCCCGCGACGCGTCGCCTCCGCAGCCCGTACCGAATTCCGCAGCTGGCCGGTATCCGCTACTTCGGGCGCCGCGCGGTTCAATCGGGTTCGTGACCTCGGGCGTGGCGGAAGCCGCGCGCGTTGCGCGTCTCACCGGCTCTTGCACAGGATGATCAGCGAGCGGGCCGCCACCGTCACGGCCTGACCGGCTTCGACCTCGAGTTCGCTGCTGCCGGTGGGATCGGCGGTGTCGACCACCGCGTGCCAGCCTTGGGCGTATTCGGTGTTGGGGGTGACGAAGTCCACCGGTGTCTCACCGGCGTTGAAGCACAGCAGAAACGAGTCGTCGATGATGCGCTGGCCGCGGGCATCGGGTTCGGGCAACGCCTCGCCGTTGAGGAAGACCATGACACATCTGCCGAATTCGCTGTCCCAGTCCTGTCGGGTCATCTCCTGGCCGGCCGGCGTCAGCCAGGCGATGTCGCGCACCTCGTCGCCGCCGCGGATCGGCCGGCCCTCGAAGAAGCGACGCCGGCGGAACACCGGATGGGCGGTCCGCAGAGCGGTCAGTGTGCGGGTGAACGTCAGCAGGTCGGCGTTCTTGTCCATCAGCGACCAGTCCATCCAGGACAGCTCGGAGTCCTGGCAGTAGACGTTGTTGTTGCCGCGCTGGGTACGGCCCATCTCGTCGCCGTGCGCGATCATCGGGGTGCCCTGGCTGATCAGCAGGGTGGCCATGATGTTGCGGATCTGATGCGCGCGCAACGCCAGGATGGCGGGGTCGTCGGTCGGCCCCTCGACACCGCAGTTCCACGACCGGTTGTAGCTCTCGCCGTCCCGGTTGTCCTCCCCGTTGGCGTCGTTGTGTTTGTCGTTGTAGGACACCAGATCTGCCAGTGTGAAACCGTCATGGCAGGTGACGAAGTTGATGCTGGCGCTGGGACGCCGCCCGGTGGCCTCGTATAAGTCCGAGGATCCGGTCAGCCGGGAGGCGAACTCGCCCAAGGTCTCCGGTTCGCCGCGCCAATAGTCGCGCACGGTGTCGCGGTACTTGCCGTTCCACTCCGTCCACAGCCCCGGGAAGTTGCCCACCTGATAGCCGCCTTCACCGACGTCCCACGGCTCGGCGATCAGCTTGACCTGGCTGACCACCGGATCCTGTTGCACCAGGTCGAAGAACGCGGACAGCCGGTCGACATCGTGCAGTTCCCGGGCCAGTGTCGAGGCGAGGTCGAATCGGAATCCGTCGACGTGCATCTCGGTCACCCAGTAGCGCAACGAGTCCATGATCAACTGCAGGGTGTGCGGATGCCGGGCGTTGAGGCTGTTGCCGGTGCCGGTGTAGTCGGTGTAGTGCCGTAGATCGTCCTCGTCGAGCCGGTAGTAGGCGGCGTTGTCGATGCCGCGGAAGTTGATGGTCGGGCCCAGATGGTTGCCTTCGGCGGTGTGGTTGTAGACCACGTCGAGGATCACCTCGATGCCCGCCTGGTGGAAGGCGCGCACCATCGCCTTGAACTCCGCCACCGCGCCGCCGGCCTGGCGGCTGGCCGCGTAGGAGTTGTGCGGCGCGAAGAACCCGAATGTGTTGTAGCCCCAGTAGTTCCGCAGTCCCAGTTGCAGCAGCCGATGATCGTGCAGGAACTGGTGCACCGGCATGAGTTCGATCGCGGTCACGCTCAGCGACTTGAGGTGCTCGATGATCACCGGATGCGCCAGCCCGGCGTAGGTGCCGCGAAGCTCATCCGGTATCCCGGGGTGGGTTCGGGTCATGCCCTTGACGTGCGCCTCGTAGATGATCGTCTCGTGGTACGGGGTGCGCGGTGAGCGGTCGGCGGCCCAGTCGAAGAACGGGTTGATCACCACGCTGGTCATGGTGTGCCCCAACGAATTGAGCGCCGGGGGAGGCCCCCCGCCGTCTGGGCCGTCGGGGTCGTTGAGGTCGTAGGAGAACAGCTCCGGACCGAAATCGAAATCGCCGTTGAATGCCTTGCCGTACGGGTCCAGCAGCAGCTTGCCGGGGTCGCAGCGGTGCCCCGCGGCGGGGTCGAACGGCCCGTGCACCCGGAACCCGTAATGCTGTCCCGGCCCGATACCGGGTAGATAGGCATGCCAGATATAGCCGTCGACCTCGTCGAGACAGATCCGCGACTCGGCGTTGTCGGTGTCGTCGATCAGGCACAGTTCGACGCGCTCGGCGACCTCGGAGAACACCGCGAAATTGGTTCCGGCTCCGTCATAGACGGCGCCGAGGGGGTAACTGTGGCCGGGCCAGACCGCGGGGACCGGGCTCACCACCATCCGGTGGCCGGACCCATCTGCCGGCCGAGTTCGCCGGCCATGGTGCGCATGTAGGTGGCCGACAGGTGGTGGGAATCGTGATAGATCAGCACATTGCCCTCCACGGCGCGGCAGATGTCTTTGTCGCACACGGCGTCGGACAGATCCAGCGGCTTGAGCAGCGGGAACCGCTTGACGAAATCGAGGGTGGGGTTGCGATCGACGAGGACCTCGGAGCGTTTGATGCCACAGGACACCGCGTCACCCCCGGAGGCCAGGCAGTCCGCCGGCTGGAACGGGTCCCCGTCGCGCACCAGCCACGGCGTGTCACGCACCCCGAGGATGGGGATCTTGTGCTCGGACAACCTTTTCCAGATCCCGATGTAGGTTCCCGGCATCACATCGCCGGGTTTGATGTTCCACGGCCGGGTGGCGGTGGTGAACACGAAGTCCGGGTGGTCGGCGATCAACTTGTCCATCGTCTTGCCCACCCACTCGTAGCACTGCGGATAGGGCGCGTTGTTGCCCATGATCAGCGGCACCTTCTCGGTGGACAACGGGCAGCCCATCTTGAGGTAGGTCACCACCTTGAAGTGGTGCTTCTGGCCCAGGATGTCCAGCGCGGGCAGCCAGTGTTCGGCATGCGACCCGCCGGCCAGTGCGACGGTCCGGATGGCCTCCGGGTCGCCGTAGGTGCAGTTGATCAGGGCCGGGTTGGTGAAGGTGCTGATGCACCCGTCCCGGGTGGACTTGGGCAGATCCTTCTTGGCCTCGAGGATGGTGGGCCGCATCCGCAGCTTGGGCACCCGCTGATGTTTGATCAGCGCGCGGGCGCCCGGGTAGTCGTCTTTGCTGAGCTTGGCCAGTTCCTTGCCGCTGGCACGCTGGACGGTGACGTGTTCGCGCCAGGTGAACGAGGTCGCGGTCAGCGCCACGCCGAGCAGCACCACCGTCGAACCCAACGCCAGCGTCGGCCGTTTCCACCAGCCCGCCGGCGGTCTCCGCCAGGGGATGTTCGGCACGGCGGCCGGCCGGTCGCCGGCCGGGGTCCGGTAGCGCAGGGGGTCCTCGACGAGCCGGGTGGTCAGGTAGGCCAGCACGCCGGACAGCAGCAGGATGCCGGCGCCCTCGAGCGCCGAGGCGTGGCGGTGGCCGGTGTAGGACAGCCAGAAGATCAGCAGCGGCCAGTGCCATAGGTACAGCGAGTAGGCCATCGCGCCCAATGTCACCAGCGGGCCGGTGGCCAGCCACCGGTTGGGCCAGGGCAGTCTCCCGCCGGTGCTCGGGTGCGCGTGCCGGTTGGCCCCGGCCAGGATGAGCGCCACCGTGGCGCCGACCGGCACCAGCGCCCATGGGCCGGGGAATTCCTGCACGCCCTCGATCAGGGCGCCACAGCTCAGGATCGCCGCCAGCGCCAGGGTGGCGACGGCGGTCCGCAGCCACATCGGCCAGCGGATGTAGGGGATGAGTGCCCCGGCCAGCGCGCCGAGCAGCAGTTCCCAGGCGCGGGCGAAGCTGTTGTAGTAGGCCAGGGCCTGGTTGGACTGGTGAGCGACGATCGCATACCAGAACGACGCCACGGTCAGCGCGGTGAGCAGCACCACGAAGGCCGAGCGCAGGCGGGTGCGCAGCAGGCGCCGGAACGCGTACGCGAAGCCGAAGATCAGCAGCAGGAAGCTGAGGTAGAACTGGCCCTGCACCGACATCGACCAGATGTGTTGCAGTGGGCTGACCGCCTCACCGGCGCGCAGGTAATCCGAGGCGGTGCGGGCCAATTCCCAGTTCTGGTAGTAGCCGAGGCTGGCCAGACTCTGGTCGGCGAACGTCTCCCAACGGGTCTGCGGCTGGATCCAGATGGTCAGCACCGCGCAGGCGGCCAACACCACGACCAGGGCGGGCAGCAGCCGGCGAACCAGCCGGATCAGATCCGGCACCGGTGACAGCGAGGAGGACGGGTTCAGCGCGACGCGCAGCAGCTTGCCGCCGAAGAAGAAGCCCGACAGCGCCAGGAAGACGTCGACCCCGCCGGACACCCGTCCGAACCAGACATGGAACACCGCCACCAACGCGATCGCGATGCCGCGCAGCCCGTCGAGGTCGTGGCGGTAGAAACCCGCTTTGCGGGTTCCCATCGCCGCGGCCGGCCCGGCGGCCGGGACGGATCCGGGCGCGGGTGCCGCAACAGGTGTTGCCGCCGGTCGCGGCGGGGACAGGGCAATCATGATCGCCCGATAATCTACCTAACCGGCCTGTCGAAACCGTATTCCAATCGCTGTGACGTCCGCCGGGTGTGTCTAGGGAATCACCCGGGTCAGATAGGGAACCATGTTGGAGGTGCGGGCCGGCGACACCGTGACCGCGGGGCTGGTGCCCTCGATCATCTGATTGTTGCCGAGGTACAGCGCCACACTCTGGCTTCCGCCCGGCCCGTAGCAGAGCAGGTCGCCTGGACGGGCCTGCGCCGGCGGGACCTTCTGCCCGACGCTGCACTGCTCGCCGGAGGTGCGCGGCATCTTGATCCCGGCGCCGGCGAACGCATACTGGATCAGCCCGGACGCGTCGAATCCGACGGTGGTGGTGTCCGGGATCTCTGCGGTGGGCGGCAGCGTCGTTCCAGGCAGCGTCGTTCCGGGCAGGCCCGGAGCGGTGCTGCCGGCGGTGGCGGGCCCGCCCGGGAAGCCGGTGCGGCCGGAGACATCGGTCAGGGCGCTGCGGGTGGTGGCGGCTCTGGCCCGGGCACTGTTGGTGGGACCTGAGATGTCACCGCCGCCGTAGACGTAGGGCACCCCGCGCTGGGACAGGGCCCGCTCGAGCACCCGCTCGACGAGCGGGCTCTGACCGGACTGCGAGATCGGGTCGGCGCCGGCGGGGCCGGCGGCGCCGAACGCCGGGGCCAAAGCCGCCGCCAGTGCGATCGCGGTGGCGCAGACGCGTTTCATCGGATACCCCCTTCTCGGGTCATTTACCACAGCAGCATCATTCGCCACTTCTGTCACAGAGCGTACCGGCGCTTACGCTTCCTGCGCCGCGGCTGGTGAGAAATTCCGCAACCTGTGACCGAACGGTTACGCCGGTGGCCGCCCGCATTACTGTCGTCAGTCATGTCCGCGTTGAGTCCCGAGCAGATCAGCGCCATCGACACCGCACACCTCTGGCACCCCTACAGCACGATCGGCGCCGAGACGCCCGCCCCGACGGTCGCGGTGGCGGCCCGGGGCGCCTACCTGACCCTGATCGTCGACGGCGTGCCGGTCGACGTGCTCGACGCGATGAGCTCGTGGTGGACCGCGATCCACGGCCACGGTCATCCGAGCCTGGACGCCGCCGTGACCGCGCAACTGGCCACCATGAGCCACGTCATGTTCGGTGGGCTCACCCACGAACCCGCCGCGCGGCTGGCACAGCTGTTGGTGGACATCACCCCGCCCGGGCTGGACACGGTGTTCTTCTCCGACTCCGGGTCGGTGTCGGTGGAGGTGGCGGTGAAGATGGCGCTGCAGTACTGGCGCGCCCGCGGACGCCCCGGCAAACACCGGCTGATGACCTGGCGCGGCGGCTACCACGGCGACACCTTTACGCCGATGAGCATCTGCGACCCCGACGGCGGGATGCATGAGCTGTGGACCGGAGAACATTCGGTGCTGGCCGCGCAGGTGTTCGCCCCGCAGGTGCCGCGCGACTACGACCCGGCCTACAGCACCGCGTTCGAGGCGCAACTGGAACGCCACCGCGACGAACTGGCGGCCGTAGTCGTGGAGCCGATCGTGCAGGGCGCCGGTGGCATGCGTTTTCATGACCCGCGCTACCTGACGGATCTGCGCGAGGCCTGCACCCGCCACGGTGTGCTGCTGGTCTTCGACGAGATCGCCACCGGATTCGGCCGCACCGGTGAGTTGTTCGCCGCCGAGCATGCCGGCGTCAGCCCCGACATCATGTGTGTCGGCAAGGCGCTCACCGGCGGCTACCTCAGCCTGGCCGCCACCCTGTGCGGCACCGAGATCGCCCACACCATCAGCGGCGGAAAGGCCGGCGCCCTGATGCACGGCCCCACCTTCATGGCCAACCCGCTGGCCTGCGCGGTCTCGGTGGCCAGCACCGAGCTGCTGGTGGGCCAGGACTGGCGCTCGCGCGTCGCCGGGATCCATTCCGGGCTGGCCGCCGCCCTGGAGCCGGCCCGTGACCTGCCCGGGGTCGCCGACGTGCGGGTGTGCGGCGCCATCGGGGTCATCGAATGCGAACAGCCGGTGGACCTGGCGGTGGCCACCCCGGTCGCGCTGGCCCAGGGGGTGTGGCTGCGGCCGTTCCGCAACCTGGTCTACGCGATGCCGCCCTACGTCTGTACCCCCGAGGAGATCACCCGGATCGGCGCCGCGATGGTCGGCGTGGTCCGTGCCTTAACCTGAACGGTGTTCAACTGTCGTCGAAGGAGCACAGGGTGACCCGCACGGAGCTGTCCCCGCTGGCCTGGCTGGCCGAGGTGGAACAGCAGCGCCGGGGGGCCGGGCTGCGGCGCTCACTGCGGGTGCGGCCGGCCGCCGCCACCGAGCTGGATCTGGCCTCCAACGACTACCTCGGGCTTTCTACACACCCGGCCGTCATCGCCGGTGGGGTCGAGGCACTGCGTACCTGGGGCGGCGGTGCCGGCGGTTCCCGATTGGTGACCGGTAACACCGAGCTGCATCAGCAGTTCGAGCAGCAGCTGGCCGACTTCGTCGGTGCGCCGGCCGGCTTGGTGTTCTCCTCGGGCTACACCGCCAACCTGGGCGCGGTGGTCAGCCTGTCCGGGCCGGGTGCACTGCTGGTCTCCGACGCCTACTCCCACGCCTCGTTGGTGGACGCCTGCCGGCTGTCCCGGGCGCGGGTGGTGATCACGCCGCACCGTGACGTCGACGCCGTCGCGGCGGCCCTGGCCGGACGTGCCGAGCAGCGTGCCGTCGTCCTCACCGAATCCGTGTTCAGCGCCGACGGAGCGCTGGCCCCGCTGCGTGAGCTGCACCAGGTGTGCCGCCGCCACGGCGCGCTGTTGATCGTCGACGAGGCGCACGGGCTCGGGGTGCGCGGCGAGGGCGGCCGCGGGCTGGTGCACGAGTCCGGGCTGGCCGGAGCCCCCGACGTAGTGCTGACCACGACCTTGTCCAAGGCGCTGGGCAGCCAGGGCGGGGCGGTGCTGGGTCCGGCCGCGGTGCGCGACCACCTCATCGACACCGCCCGGAGCTTCATCTTCGACACCGGTTTGGCTCCGGCGGCCCTCGGGGCGGCCTCGGCCGCACTGGAGGTGCTGGCCGCCGAGCCGTCGCGCGCCACCGACGTCCTGCGCCATTCGCGCGCGCTGGCTCAGGTCTGCGGTGTGCCCGAACGACCGGAGTCCGCGGTGGTCTCGGTGATCCTGGGCGACGCCGAGGTGGCGGTGGCCGCCGCGGCGGCCTGCCTGGACGCCGGGGTGCGGGTGGGCTGTTTCCGGCCGCCCACGGTGCCGGCCGGGACCTCGCGCCTGCGGCTGACCGCGCGCGCCTCGCTGAGCGCCGACGACCTCGAGTTGGCCGGCCGGGTGCTGACCGACGTGTTGCGCGAGTACCGCGCCTCGGCGCGATGACCGTCCTGGTCATCACCGGCACCGGCACCGGTGTCGGTAAGACCGTCGCCACCGCGGCGCTGGCCTGCTGCGCCCGCCGGGCCGGTATGGATGTGGCGGTGTGCAAGCCGGTACAGACCGGCACCGCCGACGGGGATGACGACCTGGCCGAGGTCGGCCGGCTCTCGGGAGTGACCGAGCTGTGCGGTGCGGCCCGTTACCCGGCGCCGCTGGCCCCGACCGCGGCCGCCGAACAGGCCGGGACGGCGCTGCCGGCCCGTGCCGATCTGCTGTCGACGATCCAGCGCGCCGACCGCCCGGGCCGATTGACCCTCGTCGAGGGCGCCGGCGGGCTGCTGGTGGAACTGGCCGGCGGCGGTGTCACCCTGCGCGATCTGGCGGTCGATCTCGGCGCCCCGGTGCTGGTGGTGGTCGACGCCGAACTGGGCACCCTCAACCACACCGCTCTTACCCTGGAATCACTTGCTGGACAAGGGGTATCGTGCGCCGGACTGGTGATCGGCAGCTGGCCCGCACAACCGGGTCCGGCTGCAGTCGGCAATCGTCCGGCATTGGCCCGGCTGGCGCCGGTACGTGCTGTACTGCCGGCCGGCGCCGGCACGCTGGACGCCGCGGCGTTCGCCGAGATGAGCCGCGCCGCCTTCGACGCCGACTGGGTGCGCACCCTGGTGGGGTAGCGATGGTGCACTCGATCGAGCTGGTCTTCGACGTCAAGACCGAGACGACGATCCGGCGGATCTGGGCTGAGCTGGCCGCGGCCGGGATACCCAGCCAGGCGCCCGCCAGCCGCCCGCACGTCACCCTCGCGGTCGCCCAGCGCATCGATCCCCGGGTCGACGCGGAGTTGGCCACGGTCGTCGAGCGGCTGCCGATGAGCTGCATCCTGGGCGCGACGCTGATCTTCGGCCGCTCGCACGGCGTGCTGGCGAGGCTGGTGGTGCCGAGTGTCGAATTGCTGGAGTTGCACGCCCGGGTACACCGGGCGTGCGCGCCGCACCTGCTCCCCGGGCCGATGCCCAACGTGCTGCCCGGCCGGTGGACCGGCCATGTGACGCTGGCGCGCCGGGTCGGCCCGGCTCAGCTGGGCCGCGCCCAGCGCATCGCCGCGGGCTCCGATATCACCGGCGAGTTCATCGGGCTACGACGCTGGGATGGCAACGCCCGCACCGAATATCGGATCTAGACCGCGAGTCCCGCCCGCACCGCGAGGCCGTCGATCAGTAATGCCAGCCCGAACTCGAAGGCGCTGCCCGGGTCGGCGTCGGGTGCGATCTCGGCCGCACCGGCGGCGTCCCACTGCAGCCGGGACTGCTCGTCGGCGGTGAATCCCAGCACGTAGTACACGACGGTGCGCCCCACCTGCACGGCCTGATCCGCGTGCACCCCCGCCGCGGTGGCGGCGTCTGCCAGCAGCGCCAGGATGTCCGCGACGGCCTGCGATTGGCCGGCGGCCAGGCTGGCCGACACCAACTCGGCGCCGTCGGTGTGCGACAGCAGCGCGTCGCGCAGACGTGCGCACACCGTGCGGATGCGCCACCGCCAACTGCCCGGCCCGGGGTCGGCGCAGGCCGGGGCCAACACCCGGTCGGCGAGGGCCCCGAGCAGTTGCTGCTTGTTGGCGAAATGCCAGTACAGTGCGCTGGGACTGACGTTGAGCTCGCGCGCCAAACGGCGCATCGACAGGTCGGCGATGCCGTAGTCGTCCAGGATGGTGGCCGCCGCGGCGACCACGTCAGGTTTGTGCAGCTGCACTCCGCTACCCTAACCTGAACACCGTTCTAGGCGGCCCTTGCGACCTGTCGCACGCCATGCCGATCGAGCGACGACCACGGACACGAGTTGAGGGAGCATCAGGTGACCCAGGCGGCTACGACGAGCACTGACACCGGCAACGCCGACATTCTGGCGGTGGCCCGCGAACAGGTGCTGGGTCGCGGCGAGGGCCTCGACAAGGAGCAGGTGCTCGCGGTGCTGCGCCTCGGTGAGGACCGCCTCGACGATCTGCTCGAACTGGCGCACGAGGTCCGGATGCGCTGGTGCGGTCCCGAGGTCGAGGTCGAGGGCATCATCAGCCTCAAGACCGGTGGCTGCACCGAGGATTGCAACTTCTGCTCGCAGTCCGCGGTGTTCGACGACTCGCCGGTTCGTGGCGTCTGGCTCGACAAGACCGAACTGGTGGAGGCAGCCAAGGCGACGGCAGCGACCGGCGCCACTGAGTTCTGCATCGTGGCCGCCGTGCGCGGCGCCGACGACAAGCTGCTCAAGCAGGTCGACGAGGGCATCCAGGCGATCCGGGCGGAGGGCCTGGACATCCCGATCGCCGCGTCGCTGGGCTTGCTGACCGCGCGTACCGCGAAGAAGCTCAAGGAGATCGGCGTCCACAAGTACAACCACAACCTGGAGACCGCCCGGTCCTACTTCCCGAGTGTGGTGACCACCCACGAATGGGACGAGCGGCTGGCGACCCTGGAGCTGGTCCGGGACAACGGCATGGAGCTGTGCAGCGGCGGGATCATCGGGATGGGTGAGACTCTGGAGCAGCGAGCCGAGTTCGCCAGCCAGATCGCCGCGCTGGACCCCGACGACGTGCCGATCAACTTCCTCAACCCGCAGCCGGGCACCCCGTTCGAGAACATGGAGCCGGTGTCGGCGTTCGAGGCGCTCTCCGTCATCGCCGCGTTCCGGCTCGCGCTGCCCCGCACCACGCTGCGGTTCGCCGGCGGCCGCGAGATCACCCTGGGTGACCTGGGAGCCAAGCGCAGCCTGCTCGGTGGCGCCAACGCGATGATCGTCGGCAACTACCTGACCACGCTGGGCCGCTCGATCGATGACGACCTGGAGATGCTCGACGAGCTGAAGATGCCGATCAAAGCGCTCAGCGCCAGCCTGTAGAGCGCAGACAGCGGATGGCTACCGAACTACCGGATCTGCTCGGCGCCGGCGTCTACAACGTCCACAACGGCACGCTGATCGGCGACGCGGTCGATCCGGCACCGCCGACGATCGCCCAGTTGGGGTTGCGGCCGCCCCGGTTCTGCGCCGCTTGCGGCCGCAAGATGGCGGTGCAGGTCCGGCCGAACGGGTGGTGGGCGAAGTGTTCCCGGCACGGGGTGGTGGACTCCGCGGAGCTGGCAGCCACCTAGTGGCGCGAGCACGGGAGGTCGGAGCGCCGCGGATCTCGCGGTTGGGTGCCATCGGGGCCATGGCAGCCGGCCTGGCCGCAGCCGGGCTGCCGATCGGTGCGCTGTGGGCGTGGATCGCCCCGCCGATCCACGGCGTAGTGGCGCTGACCCGCGGCGGTGAGCGGGTGCAGGCCTACCTCGGCAATGAACCCGATCATTTCTTCGTCGCACCGTTTCTGCTGCTGGGCATGCTGGGCGTGGTGGCGGTGGTGTCGGCCACGCTGGCCTGGCAGTGGCGGGCACATCGGGGCCCGGGCATGGTCGCCGGCCTGTCGGTGGGCCTGACCGCCGGCGCGACGCTGGCGGCGCTACTCGGCGCCGCGCTGGTGTCTCGCCGCTACGGCACCGTCGATGTGGACGGCGCGCCGGTCACTCCGGAGCACCGGGTGCACTACATCGCCGAGGGGCCGCCGGTGTTTTTCGGGCACACGCCGTTGCAGGTCGCGGCCACCTTGCTGTTGCCGGCGGCGACGGCGGCGCTGGTCTACGGTCTCTGCGCCACCTGGAGCACCCACGACGACCTGGGCGGCTACCCACCCGAGCCGGCCAGCCGATCGCCGATGCCGGCCGTTACAGCGGAAGGCGGCGCACCGCCGCACCGGTGATGACCCGCGCGGCCACCAGGCCCAGCCGAGCCAGGCCCAGGTATGTCTTGGGGTTCAACAGGGTCGGCCACTGGCTCTGCACCGCGCCGTCGGGCAGCGGCCGGTTGGCGAAGCGGTCACGCAACCAGTCCAGCACCATCGGTGTGGAGAGCGGGTGCAGCAGGATGTGCTCGCTGAGCAGGTCGCGGTGATAGGTCAGCCGGGCACCACCGGTCGCGTAGACCTCGGCGAGCGTGTCGATGTCGTCGACGGAGATCACCTGGTCGTGGATGGCCTGCACCATCAGCACCGGAGGAGTCGGCACCGCGGTGCCCAGCCTGGTGTCGTCGAAGACGTGCTGCACGACGGGGTGCTCGATCAGCTCGTCCAGTGGCCTGTCGATGTAGGAGTCCAGGGAGCGGTGGCGCAGCCGCAGCACTGCCGCCGCGGTGGACGCCGACTCCAGCGAGTGCAGCAGCGCCCGGCCGCTGACGGTGGCGTGCTCCTCGATGACCTTGTCGAGTTCGGGATAGACCCGCGCCAGCGCGGCGATCATGATGGCCGGCAGCCCCGACCAGAACGATCCGTTCAACCGTTGCAGGGTGTTGCCGAGATCACCCACCGGTGAGCCGACCGCGACGCCGACGAGATTGAGTTCGGGGGCGTAGCCGCTGCTGACCTCGGCCGCCCAGGCGGTGGCCAGGCCACCGCCGGAGTAGCCCCACAGACCGACCGGATCGGCGGGGGAGAGCCGAAGGCCCTCAAAGCCCTGCGCGGCGCGTACTCCGTCGAGCACGTAGTAGCCCGGTTCGTAGGGCGCCCCCCAGTGCCCGTCGCGGCCCTCGTGGTCGGGGATCGACACGGCCCAGCCCTGCGCCAGAATCGCGGCGATCAGCACGAACTCGAGCTGGGTGAACGATCCGTGCGCCCGGGCCCGGCGGCGCAGCGCGTAGGAGGGGAAGCAGCGGCCGTCCACCGCATCGATCGCGCACTGATACGACACGATCGGACAGGGGCGGGTGCGGTCGCGGTCGCTGGGAACCAGCACCGTCGTCACCGTCGCCTGCGGGGCGTTGTTGCGGTCGACGGTCCGGTACAACAGCTGGGTGGCGACCAGTTGTTGGGGGATCAGCCCCAAAAAGGCCAGCTCAACCTCGCGGGAGCGCAGCACGGTGCCCGCCACGGCGTGCTGGAAGCCGGCCGGCGGCTCATAGAACGGGTCCTCGGCCGGCTGCAGCGGCCGTTCGCCGGATCGCAGCGGCTGGTGGGGCGCTTGCCCGATCCACTCGACGGACGTTTCGCGGGCCAAGCTGTCCAGGTCCATCCCGGCATTGTCGCTTAAGAGGGCGTTAAGATTCCAGTCCGACTCACCCTGGCGGCCGCAACGCTGCGAATTCGTCGGTTACCCGCAGTTCGGCGTCGGTGAACCGGTACCGGGCGGCCGGCCGGCCTCCGCTGCGCCCGGAGCGGGCGGTGGTGCCGGTGCGGGTGATCACCCCGCGTCGGACCAGCACCCGCTGCAGATTGGTGGCATCGACCTGGTATCCGAGCACCACGCTGTAGATGTCACGAAGTGTTGAGAGCACGAATTCGGTTGGCGCCAAAGCGAACCCGATGTTCGTATAAGACATCTTGGCGACCAGCCGGCTGTGGGCATGCGACACCATGGTTGCGTGGTCGAACGCCATCGGGGGGAGATCGTCGACCGGGTGCCAGTGGGTGTCGTCCGGGAGTTCGGGGTCGGCCGGTGAGGGCACCAGGCCCAGAAATGTGGAGGCGATGGTGCGCACGCCCGGCACGCGGCCTGGGTCGGAGAACACAGCCAGTTGCTCAAGGTGGGCGATCTCACGCAGGTCCACCTTCTCGGCGAGCTGGCGGCGCGCCGAGGCTGTCACGTCCTCGTCGTTCCGCAACAGTCCACCCGGGAGCGACCAACGTCCGAGCTGGGGTTCTCGGGCGCGCTGCCAGAGCAGGACGTTGAGCCGGGGACGGCGCCGGTCGAGGCCGCCAACCTGGAAGACCGCGGTGAGGACCTCGTGCTCGGTGCTAGTATGAACCATGTTTTCGATTGTAAGTCGAAAACCTAATCCGCGAGAGGAGTCGCGCATGACCACCCTCACCGACACCGATGTGCAGGCGGGCAGCCTGGCCGACCGCATCGTCAACTCGCCGGCCGGCTACAGCGGTGTCGAGCCCGACGAGGAATGGGTGGCCGAAATACTGCGGCTCAAAAAAGAACGCAACGCGACGATCCTGGCGCACAACTACCAACTGCCGCCGATCCAGGACATCGCCGACCACGTCGGGGACTCCCTGGGTCTGGCCCGCATCGCCGCCACCGCACCCGAGGACACCATCGTGTTCTGCGGGGTGCACTTCATGGCCGAGACCGCCAAGATCCTGTCCCCGGACAAGACGGTGTTGATCCCCGACGCCCGGGCGGGCTGCTCGCTGGCCGACTCGATCACCGCCGAGGACCTGCAGGCCTGGCGTGACGACCACCCCGGCGCGGCGGTGGTGTCCTACGTCAACACCACGGCGGCGGTCAAGGCGCTCACCGACTACTGCTGCACCTCATCGAACGCCGTGGACGTGGTCAACGCGATCGAGCCGGACCGGGAGGTGCTGTTTCTGCCCGACCAGTTCTTGGGCCAGCACGTCCAGCGGGTCACCGGACGCAAGAACATGCACATCTGGGCGGGTGAGTGCCACGTGCACGCGGCGATCAACGGTGACGAACTCGAGGAGAAGGCGCGGGCGAACCCCGACGCCGAGTTGTTCGTGCACCCGGAGTGCGGGTGTGCGACGTCGGCGCTGTACCTGGTCGGCGAGGGCCATTTCCCCGAGGAGCGGGTCAAGATCCTGTCCACCGGGGGGATGCTGGAGGAGGCTCGCCGCACCCAGGCCCGAAAGGTGCTGGTGGCCACCGAGATCGGCATGATCTACCAGCTGCAGAAGGCGGCGCCGCAGGTCGACTTCGAGGCGGTCAACTCCAAGGCGGCCTGCAAGTACATGAAGATGATCACTCCGGCGGCCCTGCTGCGCAGCCTGACCGAAGGCGCCGACGAGATCCACGTCGACCCCGAGACCGCGCGCCTGGCGGCGCGCAGTGTGCAGCGGATGGTCTCGATCGGACACTCCGCCCCGGTCAGCAAGTGACCGGTGGTCCCGGCTGGCAGCAGCGGGCCGACGTCGTCGTCATCGGCACGGGGGTCGGCGGGTTGGCCGCGGCCCGTGCCGCACGGCGCGCCGGCCGGGACGTGGTGGTGCTCAGTAAGGCCGACACCGGCTACGGGGCGACCGCGACGCATTACGCCCAGGGCGGGATCGCGGTGGTGCTGCCGGGCACCGACGACTCGGTGGAAACCCACGTCGCCGACACGCTGGCCGCCGGCGGCGGATTGTGCGACGCCGACGCGGTGACCTCGATCGTGGCCGACGGCTATCGCGCGATCGCCGAATTAGCCGGTGCCGGTGCACAATTCGACCGCGATCCGGATGGGACTTGGGCGCTCACCCGCGAGGGCGGGCACTCGCGGCGCCGCATCATCCATGCCGGCGGGGACGCCACCGGAGCCGAGGTGCAGCGCGCGTTGGATCACGCCGCGGCCGGCCTGGACATCCGTAGCGGCCAGGTGGTGCTGCAGATCCTGCGTGACACCGACACGGTCACCGGTGTGCTGGTGGCCAACGCCGACGGGATCGGGGTGATCCACGCCCCGTCGGTGGTGCTGGCAACCGGCGGTCTGGGCCAGCTGTACCGGGCGACCACCAATCCCGGCGGCGCGACCGGCGACGGGGTGGCGCTGGCGCTGCGGGCCGGGGTGGCGGTCAGCGACCTGGAATTCATCCAGTTCCACCCGACCATGCTGTTCGCCGCCGAAGGCGTCGGTGGGCGCCGCCCGCTGGTCACCGAGGCGGTGCGCGGCGAGGGCGCGATGCTGATCGACTCCCGGGGCGCCTCGGTCACCGCGGGGGTGCACCCGATGGGTGACCTGGCGCCGCGCGACGTGGTGGCCGGCGCGATCGACGCCAGGCTGCGGGAGACCGGAGACGCCTGCGTCTACCTGGACGCCCGCGGGATCGCCGGCTTCAAGGGCCGGTTTCCGACCGTCACCGCGGCCTGCCGGGCCGCCGGCATCGACCCGGTGCGCCAACCGATCCCGGTGGTCCCGGGCGCGCACTACAGCTGCGGCGGCGTCGTCACCGACACCTATGGCCGCACCGAACTGCCCGGCCTGTTCGCCGCCGGCGAGGTGGGCCGCACCGGCATGCACGGCGCCAACCGGCTGGCCTCCAACAGCCTGCTGGAGGGCTTGGTGGTGGGCGACCGGGCCGGAGCGGCGGCGGCCGCGCATGCCGCGTCGGCCGGAGGCGTGCAGGCCGGCGCCCCCGAGCGGGGCGGGCACGCCGTGCTGGACCGGCAGACCCTGCAGCAGGCGATGTCGCGCGATGCCTCGGTGGTCCGCGACGCGCACGGGCTGCAGCGGCTGACCGAGCTGTTGTCGAGTGCCGAGGAGCGCATGATCAGCGACCGGGCCGGCGCCGAGGATGCCGCGTTGACGCTGGCGGCGCGGGTGGTCGCCGGGGCGGCGCTGGCACGTACCGAGAGCCGGGGTTGCCACCACCGGGCCGAGTTCTCCGGCGCCGACCCCGGTCAGGCCCGCAGCACCACGGTCCGGCTGCGCGACAGCGCGGTGGCGCTGGAGGTGCCGGCGGGGGTGGCCTCATGACCAGCTCGATGACCCTGTCGGAGACCGAACTCGACGAGGCGCGCGCGGTCATCGCCCGGGCGCTCGACGAGGACCTGCGCTACGGACCCGATGTCACCACCGCGGCGACGGTACCGGCGGATACGGTGACCGAGGCGGCGCTGGTGCCCCGGGTGGCCGGCGTGATCGCCGGGGTCGATATCGCCCTGCTGGTGCTCGACGAGGTACTCGGGCGCGAGGCATACCGGGTGCTGGACCGGGTGGCCGACGGAACACGGCTGGAGGCGGGCAGGCCGGTGCTGAGCCTGCGGGCCGATACCCGCGGCCTGCTGACCGCCGAGCGCACCATGCTCAACCTGGTCTGCCACCTGTCCGGGATCGCCACCGCCACCGCGGCCTGGGTGGATGCGGTGGACGGCACGCCGACGCGGATTCGTGACACCCGAAAAACCTTGCCGGGACTACGGGTGCTGCAGAAGTACGCGGTGCGGGTCGGCGGCGGGGTGAATCACCGGATGGGGCTGGGTGACGCCGCGCTGATCAAGGACAACCACGTCGCCGCCGCGGGATCGGTGGCCGCGGCGTTGCGCGCGGTCCGTGCGGCCGCTCCCGACGTGCCCTGCGAAGTCGAGGTCGATTCGCTCGAGCAGTTCGACGAAGTACTGGCCGAGGGGCCCGAACTGGTGCTGTTGGACAACTTCGAGGTCTGGCAGACCCAGATCGCCGCACAGCGCCGCGACTCCCGGGCGCCCGGTGTGCTGCTGGAGTCCTCCGGCGGCCTGACCCTCGACAGCGCCGCCGCCTACGCCGCCACCGGTGTCGACTATCTGGCCGTGGGCGCCCTCACCCATTCGGTGCAGGTGCTCGACATCGGCCTGGACATGTAGGACCCAAGCCTGTTGCGGCTCAGGCGATGTCGCTGACCAGTACCGCCACCCTGCGGTTCTGCAGCCGCACCGCCAACGGCAGGGTTTTGTCCGCCGCGCCGGCCGGCACGATCCGCGGGTTGGTGAGGTGCACCTCGCGGCGGAACAGTCGCACGTCGGCCTCCCCGGCGGCCAGCACGTTCTTGACCCAATCGGCCTTGCCGTGCCCAAGCGCGATCGCCAGCACGTCGCCCTTGCGGTAGGTCGTCACCACCGTCTCATAGGTCTTTCCGGACTTGCGGCCCCGATGCTTGATCACCGAGGTGCCCGGAAGGAACCGGGAAAACGGCTTGACCACCGGGTTCATGTACTTGATCTGCAGCCGATCCAGCCACGGCGGGAAAACCACCGGCAGCTGGGACGTGTTATCGGCACCGTTGTCGACCGCCATTGCGACTCCGTTTCTCGTGGTGTTTCAGGTGATGTCCGCGACCAGTATCCCGACCCACCTGGAGCCCACCCGGGCGATCCACGGCAGGCCGCTGGTGTCGCCGCCGATCGGCACGATCCGCGGGTTGGTGACGTGGACGTCGCGCCGGAACAGGTGCACGTCGGCCTCCCCGGCGGCGAGCACGTTCTTGACCCAGTCGGCCTTGCCGTGACCGAGCATCACCGCCAGCCGCGGGCCCTTGCGGAACGCGCGCACCACGGTGCGGTACCGAGTGCCGGACTTGCGGCCCCGATGGTCGATCACCGCGAAGGTGGGGAGGTGGAATCGTTTGACTATCGGGCTTTCAATCGTGCGCTGCAGGTAGTCCAGCCAGTCCGGGAAGATGTAGGGCACGCCGGGCACGCTCTTGGGGTGGTCCTTGGTGGGCATGCCGGCGGCTCCGTTCGCGAGATCACAGCTGTGCCCCCACCCTAGCGGTGAGCCCGCGACCCGCAGCCGGTCGTGCCCGCACCGCCCCTCGCGATGCCGCATCGGGCGGGTCTGGCCGAGCGCGGCAATATTGACTTGGACCGCTCTGGGACAATGGACGACGTGGACACCGCCCTGCTGGCACGCATCGACCTGCGTGGCACCGATCAGTCGAACCTTTCCAGGGCTCAACTGCGCGCCGCCCTGCCGCGCGGTGGTGTCGACGTCGAGGCCGTGTTGCCGCGGGTACGCCCGATCGTCGAGGCGGTCGCCGAGCGCGGGGCCGACGCGGCCCTGGAGTTCGGGGAATCCTTCGACCAGGTACGCCCGGCAGCGGTCCGGGTGCCCGGTGCGGCGCTGCAGGCCGCCCTGGCCGGCCTGGACCCCGCCGTGCGCACCGCCCTGGAGGTGGCGATCAGCCGGGCCCGCGCGGTGCACGCCGACCAGCGGCGCACCGACACCACCACCACGCTGGCCCCGGGCGCAACCGTCACCGAACGCTGGATTCCGGTCGAGCGGGTCGGCCTCTACGTTCCGGGCGGCAACGCGGTCTACCCGTCCAGTGTGGTGATGAACGTGGTCCCGGCCCAGACCGCCGGGGTGGGCTCACTGGTGATCGCCAGTCCGCCGCAGGCCGCCTTTGACGGCCTTCCACACCCGACGATCCTGGCCGCCGCCCGGCTGCTCGGCGTCGACGAGGTCTGGGCGGTCGGCGGCGCCCAGGCGGTGGCGCTGCTGGCCTACGGCGGTGTGGACTTGGGGGACGCGGCTCAGGCCGAGCTGGCCCCGGTCGACATGATCACCGGCCCGGGCAACATCTACGTGACCGCCGCCAAACGGCTGTGCCGTTCGCAGGTCGGGATCGACGCCGAGGCCGGCCCCACCGAGATCGCCATCCTCGCCGACCACACCGCCAACCCGGCGCACGTGGCCGCCGACCTGATCAGCCAGGCCGAACACGACGAGATGGCCGCCAGCGTGCTGGTGACCACCAGCCCCGGGCTGGCCGACGCCACCGACCGGGAGGTGACCGTGCAGTTGGAGACCACGGTGCACCGCCAGCGGGTGTCGGCGGCACTGGGCGGGCGCCAGTCGGCGATCGTGCTGGTCGACGACCTGGACGCCGGTATCCGCGTGGTCAATGCCTATGCCGCCGAGCACTTGGAGATTCAGACCGCCGACGCCGCCGAGGTGGCAGCCCGGATCCGTTCGGCGGGAGCGATTTTCGTCGGGCCGTATGCGCCGGTAAGCCTCGGTGACTACTGCGCGGGCTCCAATCACGTGCTGCCGACCGCGGGCAGTGCGCGCTACTCCAGCGGGCTGTCGGTGCAGACCTTCCTGCGCGGTGTCCACGTCGTGGAGTACACCGAGGCCGCGCTCAAGGATGTCAGCGGGCATGTGATCGCGCTGGCCGGCGCCGAGGATCTGCCCTCGCACGGCGAAGCGGTCCGGCGGAGGTTCGAGCAGTGACCCGCCCCGGAGACGAGATCACGCTGGCCGACCTGCCGTTGCGTGATGACCTACGCGGCAAGTCGCCCTACGGCGCACCGCAGCTGGTGGTGCCGGTGCGGTTGAACACCAACGAGAATCCGCACCCGCCGAGTGCGGCGCTGATCGACGACGTCGCCCGGTCGGTGCGTGCGGTCGCAGCCGATCTGCACCGCTATCCCGACCGCGACGCGGTGGCGCTGCGCGCCGACCTGGCCGGCTACCTGAGCACCCAGACCGGTGTCGCGGTGGGGCCTGAGAACGTGTGGGCGGCCAACGGCTCCAACGAGATTCTTCAGCAACTGCTGCAGGCGTTCGGCGGGCCGGGCCGCAGCGCGGTCGGCTTCGTCCCGTCGTATTCGATGCACCCGATCATCGCCGACGGCACCCAGACCCAATGGCTGGCCGCGAACCGGGCCGAGGACTTCGGCCTGGACGTCGCGGTAGCGGTCGCGGCCATCACCGACCGCCAACCCGATGTGGTGTTCGTCGCGAGTCCGAACAACCCGTCCGGGCAGAGTGTTTCGCTTGAAGATCTGCGCAACGTGCTCGATGCGGCGCCGGGGATCGTGATCGTGGATGAGGCCTACGGCGAATTCTCGTCGCAGCCCAGTGCGATCGGGCTGATCGCCGACTATCCGGCGAAGCTGATCGTCACCCGCACGATGAGCAAGGCGTTCGCATTCGCCGGCGGCCGGCTCGGATACCTGATCGCCGCCCCGGCGGTGATCGACGCGATGCTGCTGGTGCGGTTGCCCTACCACCTGTCGGTGGTCACCCAGGCGGCCGCCCGCGCCGCGCTGCGACACGCCGATGACACCCTGGGTTCCGTCGCGCAGCTCATCTCCGAACGCGAACGGGTGTGTGCGGCACTGACCGGCATGGGGTTTCGGGTCATCCCGAGCGACGCCAACTTCGTGCTGTTCGGTGAATTCGCCGACGCGCCCGCGACCTGGCAGCACTATCTGGATGCCGGCATCCTGATCCGCGACGTGGGCATCGCCGGATATCTGCGCGCCACCACCGGATTACCCGAGGAGAACGACGCACTGCTCGCCGCGAGCAAGCAGCTTGCGGCCACCGAACTCGCCCAACCGTCATGAGGAGCACAATGACTCGCCGCGCCCGGGTGGAACGCACCACCCGCGAATCTCAGATCACGGTCGAACTCGACCTGGACGGCACCGGGATCGTCGACATCGACACCGGGGTGCCGTTCTACGACCACATGCTGACCGCGCTGGGCAGTCACGCCAGCTTCGACCTGATGGTGCGCGCCGAAGGCGACGTCGAGATCGAAGCGCACCACACCGTGGAGGACACCGCGATTGTGCTCGGCCAGGCCCTGGACCGGGCCCTCGGCGACAAGAAGGGCATCCGCCGCTTCGGTGATGCGTTCATCCCGATGGACGAAACGTTGGCGCACGCCGCCGTCGACGTGTCCGGGCGGCCGTACTGTGTGCACACCGGCGAGCCGGATCACTTGGCGCACACCACCATTGCCGGATCGCAGGTGCCGTACCACACCGTCATCAACCGCCACGTGTTCGAGACGCTGGCATCCAATGCCCGCATCGCGCTGCACGTGCGGGTGCTCTACGGGCGCGACCCGCACCACATCACCGAGGCCCAGTACAAGGCGGTCGCCCGTGCACTGCGCCAGGCGGTGGAGCCCGATCCGCGGGTGACCGGCGTCCCGTCCACCAAAGGCGCCCTGTGAGCAGGTCTGCCAAACCCGCTGTGGTGATCCTGGACTACGGCTCCGGCAACCTGCGCTCCGCCCAGCGCGCCCTGCAGCGGACCGGTGCCGCAGTCGAGGTGACCTCTGACGCCGCCGCCGCGGCTGCCGCCGATGGCCTGGTGGTGCCGGGCGTCGGGGCGTTCGCGGCCTGCATGGCCGGGCTGCGCAAGGTGCAGGGGGAGAAGATCATCGCCGACCGGGTGGCGGCCGGGCGCCCGGTGCTGGGGGTCTGCGTCGGGATGCAGATCCTGTTCGCCCGCGGTGTGGAGTTCGGAGTGGAGACGGCCGGCTGCGGGCAGTGGCCGGGCGCGGTCACCCGGCTCGACGCCCCGGTGATCCCGCACATGGGCTGGAACGTCGTCGACGCGGCCCCCGGCAGCACGCTGTTCGCCGGGTTGGACGCCGACACCAGGTTCTACTTCGTGCACTCCTACGCCGCGCAGCGCTGGGAGGGCCGTCCGGAGGCTTTGGTGACGCGGGCGACCCATCAGGTACCGTTCCTGGCGGCTGTCGAGGACGGGCCGTTGGCCGCCACCCAGTTTCACCCCGAAAAGAGCGGGGATGCCGGGGCGACACTACTGAGCAACTGGGTGGAGGCACTGTGAGTACATCGTTGGTCTTGCTGCCCGCCGTTGACGTGGTCGACGGGCGCGCGGTGCGACTGGTGCAGGGCAAGGCCGGCAGCGAGACCGAGTACGGCTCGGCGCTGGAGGCCGCGCTGGGCTGGCAGCGTGACGGCGCGGAGTGGATCCACCTCGTCGACTTGGATGCCGCCTTCGGCCGCGGCTCGAACCGCGAACTGCTCGCCGATGTGGTTGGCCGCCTTGACGTGAAGGTCGAACTGTCCGGCGGTATCCGCGACGACGACTCGCTGGCGGCGGCGCTGGCCACCGGCTGCACCCGGGTGAACCTGGGCACCGCGGCTTTGGAGAACCCGCAGTGGTGTGCCCGGGCGATCGCCGACCACGGTGACCGGATCGCGGTCGGCCTGGACGTGCAGCTCGACGCAAGCGGCCCGGCCGGCTCCTATCGACTGCGGGGACGAGGCTGGGAGACCGACGGCGGTGAACTGTGGCCGGTGCTGGAACGTCTTGACCGCGAAGGGTGTTCCCGTTTCGTTGTCACCGATGTGACCAAGGATGGCACCTTGGGCGGGCCCAACCTCGAGCTGCTCGGCGAGGTCGCCGATCGCACCGAGGCGCCGGTGATCGCCTCCGGCGGGGTGTCCAGCCTCGATGATCTGCGGGCCATCGCCACGCTGGTGGACCGTGGCGTCGAGGGCGCGATCGTCGGCAAAGCGCTCTACGCGGGGCGGTTCACCCTGCCCGAGGCGCTGACCGCGGTGCAGGGCTAGGCGCGCACGTGGCGCTGGACACCGCGGACCTGGACGCTCTGGTCGCCGAGGCGTCGAAAATCCTGGATGCCGCGGCGCAGCCCTTCCTCGACGGCCACCGCGCCGGTTCAGCGGTTCGCAAGGGCAGCAACGATTTCGCGACCGAGGTCGACCTGGCTCTGGAACGCCAGATCACCGACGGCCTGGTATCGGCCACCGGAATCGGCGTGCACGGCGAGGAGTTCGGCGGACCACCGATCGACTCGCCGCTGGTGTGGGTGCTGGATCCGATCGACGGCACGTTCAATTACGCCGCCGGGTCCCCGATGGCAGCGATCCTGTTGGGCCTGCTGCGCGACGGTGAGCCGGTGGCCGGGCTGACCTGGCTGCCGTTCACCGACCAGCGCTACACCGCCGTGTCGGGCGGCCCGCTGCTGCGCAACGGGGTGGCGCAGCCGGCGCTGAATCCGACGGAGCTGTCGGAGTCCCTGGTCGGCATCGGCACGTTCAACGTCGAGTGGCGGGGGCGTTTCCCGGGCCGCTATCGGCTCGCGGTGCTGCAGGGCCTGAGCCGGGTGACCTCGCGGCCGCGGATGCACGGCGCTACCGGAATCGACCTGGCCTACGTCGCCGACGGTGTCCTCGGCGGGGCGCTCAGTTTCGGCGACCACATCTGGGACCACGCCGCCGGTGTGGCGATGGTGCGCGCGGCCGGCGGGATCGTCACCGACCTGGCCGGCGCGCCGTGGACGTGGCAGTCGCGTTCGGCCCTGGCGGCCGCACCGGGAGTGCACGGCGAGATCCTCGAGATTCTGACCACGGCCGGCGCACCGGAGGACTACTGATGGGCCAAGCAAGCGATGTGGCGGTACGGGTCATCCCGTGCCTGGACGTCGACGGCGGCCGGGTGGTCAAGGGGGTCAACTTCGCGAACCTGCGCGATGCCGGGGATCCGGTCGAGCTGGCCGCCGCCTACGACGCCGAGGGCGCCGACGAACTGACCTTTCTCGATGTCACGGCCTCGTCGTCGGGCCGGGCCACCATGCTGGAGGTGGTCGCCCGCACCGCTGATCAGGTCTTCATCCCGCTCACCGTCGGCGGCGGGGTGCGCACCGTCGCCGACGTGGATGTGCTGCTGCGGGCCGGTGCCGACAAGGTGTCGGTGAACACCGCCGCGATCGCCCGCCCGGAACTGCTGGCCGAATTGTCCCGCCAGTTCGGCTCCCAGTGCATCGTGCTGTCGGTCGACGCCCGCACGGTACCGGCCGGGTCGGCTCCGACCGCCTCCGGTTGGGAGGTCACCACCCACGGCGGCCGGCGGGGCACCGGCATCGACGCGGTGGAGTGGGCGGTCCGCGGTGTCGAACTGGGCGTCGGGGAGATCCTGCTGAACTCGATGGACGCCGACGGCACCAAGGCCGGGTTCGACCTGGCGATGCTGCGCGCGGTGCGTGCGGCGGTGAGCGTCCCGGTGATCGCCAGCGGGGGAGCGGGCTCGGCAGAACATTTCGCCCCGGCGGTCGGTGCGGGAGCCGATGCGGTACTGGCGGCCAGCGTCTTTCATTTCCGCGAACTGACGATCGGGCAGGTCAAAGCGGCGATGGCGGCCGAAGGGGTCATAGTGCGATGAGTCTCGATCCGGCGATCGCGGCCCGACTCAAACGCAATGCCGACGGCTTGATCGCCGCGGTCGCGCAGGAGCGGGGCAGCGGCGACGTGCTGATGGTCGCCTGGATGGACGACGACGCCCTGGCGCGAACGCTGGCGACCCGTGAGGCGACCTATTTCTCGCGGTCCCGGGGTCAGCAGTGGGTCAAGGGTGCGACGTCCGGGCACACCCAGTATGTGCACTCGGTGCGGTTGGATTGCGACGGTGACACCGTGCTGCTGGAGGTCGACCAGACCGGCGGAGCCTGCCACACCGGGGACCACAGCTGCTTCGACGCCGAGGTGCTGCTCGGTCCCGCGGATTGATTCCCCGCCGGGTCACGAGCGGTATGCTGGCCGACTGTGAACTCCGACGAACCGGACGACTCGTACCCGTTGGACCACAGCACTTCGGGTTTGGAGCTGGAGCGGGTTTCCCAGCAGATCGACGCCCACTACGCCCAGGGCACGGTCAGCGACGTCGAGGCGCACCTGCCGCGCGCCGGGTCGCGGATCGTCGCGCTCACCAAGCAACTGAGCGAGTCGCAGGCGACCCTGGAGTCAACGTCGGTGCGGTTCAACGAGTTGGCCTCGTCGATCCCGGGAGACATCGTGGATCTCAGTGACCGGCTTTCCGGAATACTCAACGGAGCCACCGCCGAAGCCGACGATATCCGCGCCGAGGCACAGCGTTTCGCCGACGAATTGCGCGGCGCCGCCGAGAAGGAGGCCGCGGCGATTCTCGACGATGCCGAGGCGCAGCGCCGGGAGGCGGCGCAATTGCGGGCCGAGTTGGAGACTCAGCACAAGCAGCTGCGAATCCATGCCGCACAACTGCGTAGACAGGCCGTCATGAGTGCCGCGGAGATCATGAAAGAAGCCGAGAACCACGCCTCGGAGATATTGACCGAAATGAACAAGGCGATCACCACACACGTGGCAGACGCACAGCTTCGGTTGACCGAACTCATGGATGCCCGCGCGAAAATCGTCGACCAGATTCAGCGTTCGACCACCCACGTGAAACGTGAATCCCTGCCTCCGGCCAAAGAGTCCTGGTTTCGCGAAAATCGTCCACGCTGACCCCGCTGGGGCCAGAATGCGATCCGGTGACACGCCCGGGCAGGTCTGGTACGCTGCGTCGCACGGCAACCTGGGTGAGCCGGTCCATTTGGCCTCGCGCACAAGCCAACTCGGTCTAGCGCTGGTTGCCTGTCGAGCCAGAGACCGAACCAGTCGGGTACTAGGAGTGAATCGGTGGCGCTAGAAATTCCGGAATTCGAAACGCAGATGCGCGGTTTCGATCGCAATGAGGTTTCCGATTACATCGCGCGCCTCCATCATGAAGTCGAGATTCTGCAGGAGCGTGCGAAATCCCTCGACGCGGTCAAAGCCCAGACGCGATTTGACCGCGAACAGCTCACCGCCGAGGTCACGCGACTGCAGAACGACATTGTGCGGATGACCGCCGAGGCTGATTCCGAGCGTCAGCGCCTGACTGCCGAACTGGCCGAACTGCGGTCCCAATTCGAGCAGGTCACCGGTCCGGTCGATTCCGTCGAGGGCATGTCGGATCGCATCGCCAGGATGATGCGCATCGCCTCCGAAGAAGCGCGGCGGACCAAGGAACTGGCCCGCCAGGACGCCGAATCGCTGACCGGAGAGCTCCGCGAGCAGTTGGAGGCCGCCCGTCAGGACCGGGCCGCCGCCAGTGAGGCGCTGGCGGAGTTCCAGGCCTCCACCAATGCACGCCGGGCGAAGATCCTCGAAACCGCGACGGCCGAAGCCGAGGAGATCCTGCGGATCGCCCATGAGGAACGCAGCCGGATCGCCCAGGAGATCGAGGACGCCGAGCGCAGCCGCCGCGAGGTCTACCAGCGCCTCGCCGAGGAAGACGAGCGCAACCGCCGGGCCGCGCAGGAATCCCTCGATGAGCAGATCAAGCTGGCCTGGGAGGAGGACGAGCGCAACCGCCGGGAGGCGCAACGCCGTCTGGACCAGAAGATGCAGGCGGCCTGGGAGCAGGCCGAGGCCAACATCGCCAAACTCGACAAGGAGGCCCGCCTGGAGGCGTCCACGCTGATCGCCACCACCAAACGCGAGGCCAAGCTGGTCACCGAACGCACCCAGTCCGAGGTCGATCTGTTGGTGCGGGAGCGTGCCGGGATCGTCACCCACCTCAACGAGATCCGGAACTGGATCGACACCGCCGTCGGCGAGAGCCGCCAGGTGGCCGAGGACGCCCCCGCCCAGGAAAGCGCGGCAGAGGAAGACGCCGCCGAGAATTAGGCCGACGAACGGGCCCGCAGCACCTGCAGCGCCTTGTCGGCGTGGGTGTCCATCGAGAACTCGCTGGCGATCACGTCGAGCACGGTGCGGTCGGTGTCGATGACGAAGGTGGTCCGCTTCACCGGCATCAACTTGCCGAGTAAGCCACGTTTGACGCCGAACTGGGCAGCCACCGTGCCCTCGGTGTCGGACAGCAGCGGGTAATCGAAGCCCTGCTGGTCGGCGAACTTGGCCTGCTTGGCCACCGGATCGACGCTGATTCCGACCCGTTGTGCCCCGACGGCGGCGAACTCGCCGGCCAGATCACGGAAATGGCAGGCCTCCTTGGTACAACCGGGTGTCATCGCCGCCGGATAGAAGAACAGCGCCACCGGCCCGTCGGCCAACAGTGCGCTGAGCTTGCGCGGTGTTCCGGTCTGGTCGGGCAATTCGAAATCGGCCACGCTGTCGCCAGTTTTCATGGCCGCCAGGCTACTCCTGACCCGATCGCCACATCTGGGAAGATTATGACCGTGCACACCGCTAGCTCTTCCCCTGCCGGCACCGCCTCGCGGGCGGACTTCCGTGCCCTGGCCGCCGAGCACCGCGTGGTCCCGGTGACCCGCAAGGTGCTCGCCGACGCCGAGACACCGCTGTCGGCCTACCGCAAGCTGGCCGCCAACCGGCCCGGCACCTTCCTACTGGAGTCGGCCGAGAACGGACGGTCCTGGTCGCGGTGGTCGTTCATCGGCGCCGGGACCAACTCGGCGCTGACGGTGCGGGACGGCGAAGCGGTGTGGTTGGGCACCGCCCCGCAGGGTGCGCCGACCGGCGGGGATCCGCTGCTGGCCTTGCGCGAGACCCTGGCACTGCTGGAAACGGCTCCCATTCCCGGGCTGCCGCCGCTGTCGAGCGGCCTGGTGGGGTTCTTCGCCTACGACATGGTGCGCCGGCTGGAGCGCCTGCCCGAGCTGGCCGTCGATGACCTGGCGCTGCCCGACATGCTGCTGCTGCTGGCCACCGACATGGCCGCTGTCGATCACCACGAGGGCACCATCACCTTGATCGCCAACGCGGTCAACTGGAACGGCACCGACGAGCGCGTGGACGAGGCCTACGACGACGCGATCGCCCGGCTCGACGTGATGACCGCGGCGCTGAGTCAGCCGCTGGAGTCCAGCGTCGCCACCTTCGACCGGCCCGAGCCGATCTACCGAAAGCAGCGCACCCCCGAGGAGTACGGGGCGATCGTCGAGCGGCTGGTCGGCGAGATCGAGGCCGGCGAGGCGTTTCAGGTGGTGCCGTCCCAGCGTTTCGAGATGACGACCCCGGCAGACCCGATCGATGTCTACCGGATGCTGCGGGTGTCCAATCCGAGCCCGTACATGTATCTGCTGCAGGTGCCCGATGACGTTGGGAGACTGGCCTTTTCGATTGTCGGTTCCAGCCCCGAGGCGTTGGTGACGGTCCAGGACGGCCGCGCGACCACCCACCCGATCGCCGGTACGCGGTGGCGCGGCGCGACCGAGGAGGAAGACCAGCTGCTGGAAAAGGACCTGTTGAACGACGACAAGGAGCGCGCCGAGCACCTGATGCTCGTCGACCTCGGCCGCAACGACTTGGGCCGGGTGTGTGTTCCGGGCACGGTGCGGGTGGCCGACTACAGCCACATCGAGCGCTACAGCCACGTCATGCACCTGGTTTCCACGGTCACCGGGCTGCTCGCCGAGGACCGCACCGCACTGGACGCGGTCACCGCGTGTTTCCCCGCGGGCACCTTGTCCGGGGCGCCCAAGGTCCGCGCCATGGAGCTGATCGAAGAGGTCGAGAAGACCCGACGCGGCCTGTACGGCGGCGTCGTCGGCTATCTGGATTTCGCCGGCAACGCCGACTTCGCGATCGCAATCCGCACCGCCCTGCTCGCCGGCGGCACCGCCTACGTGCAGGCCGGCGGCGGGGTGGTGGCCGACTCCAACGGCCCCTACGAGTACACCGAGGCCTCGAACAAGGCCCGCGCGGTGCTGGCCGCGATCGCCGCCGCCGAAACGCTGATGGCACCCGGGACCGATGACTGAGGCTCGGGGGGCCCGCCGCGGCACCGTGGCGCTGCGGGTGGCACAGCTGCTGCTGGTGGTGGCGGCCGGCGGCCTGTGGGGCGCATCCCGGCTGCCGTGGGTCCTGATCCGCTCGTTCGACGGGCTGGGGCAGCCCAAGCAGGTCGCGGTCACCGGCGCGTCGTGGTCGACGGCGCTGGTGCCGCTGGCGCTGCTGTGCCTGGCCGCCGCCGTCGCCGCGGTGGCGGTGCGGGGCTGGCCGTTGCGGGCGCTGGCCGTCCTGATGGCCGTGGTGAGCCTGGCGGCGGGGTACCTGGCCGTCAGCATGTGGGTGGTGCGGGACATCGCGCTCCGGGCCCTCGACATCGCCGAGATCCCGCTGACCTCGTTGCTGGGGACCGACCGCCGTCTCACCGGTGCGGTGCTGAGCCTGCTCGCCGCGCTGTGCGTGCTGGCCGCTGCCGCGTTACTGATGCGCGCGGCCGCGCGCGACACCGGCGGCGACGCCAGGTACGCGACGCCGGCGGCGCGCCGGGCGGCTGCGCGGGCCCGCGACGGTGCGTCCGCCGGCCCCGACGCCGGTAGCGGGGCCGGGCCGCAAGCCTCCGCGGGCGCCCCGGAGATGTCGGAACGAATGATGTGGGACGCGCTCGACGAGGGTTGCGACCCGACAGAACCGCCGCCCGGCGCGGACCCCGAGGGCCGGTGACATCCGGGGCGGTGACGGTGGTTACCCTTCGATGAAGGTCCTAGCAAGCGGGAGAGGAACCGGTAGACATGAGTTCGGCAACCGTGCTCGACTCCATCATCGAGGGAGTCTGCGCCGACGTTGCCGCCCGGGAGGCCGTCGTCAGCCTGGCGCAAGTCAAGGCGGCAGCCGAGGCCATGCCCGCGCCGCGGGACGTCATGGCGGCACTGCGAGAGCCCGGCATCGCAGTCATCGCCGAGGTCAAGCGCGCCAGCCCGTCGAAGGGGCAGCTGGCGGCCATCGCCGACCCGGCCGAACTCGCCTGTTCCTACGCCGAGGGCGGTGCCCGCGCGATCAGTGTGCTGACCGAGCAGCGCCGGTTCAACGGCTCGCTGGCCGACCTCGACGCGGTGCGCGCCGCGGTGTCGATACCGGTCCTGCGCAAGGACTTCATCGTGCGGCCTTACCAGATTCACGAAGCCCGCGCCCACGGCGCGGACATGCTGCTGCTGATCGTGGCGGCGCTCGAACAACAGGCGCTGGTGTCGATGCTCGATCGCACCGAGTCCCTCGGCATGACCGCCCTGGTCGAGGTGCACACCGAGGAAGAGGCCGACCGGGCCCTGACCGCCGGCGCGAAGGTGATCGGGGTCAACGCCCGCGACCTGCACACGCTGGAGGTCGACCGGGACTGCTTCGCGCGGATCGCGCCGGGCCTACCCACCGAGGTGGTCAAGATCGCCGAGTCCGGAGTGCGCGGCACCGCGGACCTGCTGGCCTACGCCGGAGCCGGTGCGGACGCCGTCCTGGTCGGTGAGGGACTGGTCACCAGTGGCGACCCCCGCGCGGCCGTTGCCGACTTGGTCAGTGCGGGTAAGCATCCGTCCTGCCCGAAGTCGGCCCGCTAGATGTCGGACACCGCCCAGCCTCCTCTTCCGCGTGCCAGCGCCGGAGTGGCCGAACCGAGCCGGCACGACCCGGACGCCCGCGGGCACTTCGGCGTCTACGGCGGCCGCTACGTCGCCGAGGCGTTGATGGCGGTCATCGAGGAGGTCACCGCCGCCTACGACAAGGTGCGTAATGACCGCGAGTTTCTCGACACCCTCGACAACCTGCAGACGCACTACACCGGCCGCCCCTCGCCCCTGTACGAGGCGCAGCGACTCACCGCCCACGCCGGCGGAGCACGCATCTTCCTCAAACGCGAGGACCTGAATCACACCGGCTCGCACAAGATCAACAACGTGCTGGGGCAGGCGTTGCTGGCCCGACGCATGGGCAAGACCCGGGTGATCGCCGAGACCGGCGCCGGCCAGCACGGCGTGGCCACGGCCACGGCCTGCGCCCTGCTGGGGCTGGATTGCGTGATCTACATGGGCGCCGTCGACACCCGCCGCCAAGCCCTCAACGTGGCCCGGATGCGGCTGCTGGGCGCCGAGGTGGTCTCGGTGGAATCGGGGTCGCAGACCTTGAAGGACGCCATCAACGAAGCGTTCCGGGACTGGGTGACCAACGCCGATCGCACCTATTACTGCTTCGGGACCGCGGCCGGGCCGCACCCGTTCCCGACCATGGTGCGCGACTTCCAGCGGGTCGTCGGCCTGGAGACCCGCACCCAGATCCAGCAGATGGCGGGCCGGCTGCCCGACGCGGTGGTGGCCTGCGTGGGGGGCGGGTCCAACGCCATCGGGATCTTCCACGCCTTCCTCGACGACCCGGCGGTGCGGCTGATCGGATACGAGGCCGCCGGTGACGGTGTGGACACCGGCCGGCATGCCGCGACGTTCGCCGGCGGGTCGCCCGGGGCCTTCCAGGGCTCGTTCTCCTACCTGTTGCAGGACGAGGACGGCCAGACCATCGAGTCGCACTCGATCTCGGCAGGGCTGGACTACCCGGGCGTCGGCCCCGAACACGCCTGGCTGCGCGAGACCGGGCGAGCCGAATACCAGCCGATCACCGACGCCGAGGCGATGGAGGCATTCGGAATTCTTTGCCGCACTGAGGGAATCATTCCCGCGATCGAATCCGCCCACGCGGTGGCAGGCGCGCTGAAGCTGGCCGCCGAGCTCGGCCCGGGCAAGGTCATCGTGGTGAACGTCTCCGGGCGCGGCGACAAGGACGTCGAGACAGCGGCCAAATGGTTCGGCCTGCTCGACGAGGGGAGCGCTTCGTGAGCGGTCACGCCGGCGACCGGCTGGCCTCGATGTTCGCCGTGTGCCGGGAGGAGGGCCGCGCCGCGCTGATCGGCTACCTGCCCACCGGCTACCCGGACGTGCCGGGCTCCATCGCCGCGATGACCGCCCTGGTCGAATCGGGGTGCGATCTCGTCGAAGTCGGTGTTCCCTACTCCGACCCGGGAATGGACGGACCGACCATCGCCCGGGCCACCGAGACGGCGCTGCAGGGCGGCGTCCGGGTGCGCGACACCCTGACCGCGGTAGAGGCGATCACGGCCGCCGGTGGCCGCGCGGTGGTGATGACCTACTGGAATCCGGTGCTGCGCTACGGGGTCGACGCGTTCGCCCGTGATCTGGCTTCGGCCGGCGGCCTGGGGCTGATCACCCCCGACCTGATCGTCGACGAGGCGGACGAGTGGCTGGCGGCATCCCAACACCATGCGCTGGACCGGATCTTTCTGGTGGCGCCGTCGTCGACGCCGCAGCGTCTGGCCGAGACCGCGCACGCCTCGAGCGGATTCGTCTACGCCGCCTCGACGATGGGAGTCACCGGTGCCCGCAACACGGTGTCCAACGCGGCGCCGGAACTGGTACGCCGGGTCCGGGAAGTCTCTGACATTCCGGTCGGGGTGGGCCTGGGCGTGCGGTCCGGCGCGCAGGCCGCCGAGATCGGCGCCTACACCGACGGCGTGATCGTCGGTTCAGCACTGGTCACCGCACTCGCTGATGGTCTGGCCGAGTTGCGCTCCCTCAGCGCGGAACTCGCGGCGGGTGTGCGTCAAAGGGATTCGTAGAGATGACACTGAACTGGCTGACGTACTTTCCCAGTCCCGCGCGCGGTGTCTGGCATCTCGGCCCGGTCCCGATTCGGGCTTATGCGCTGTGCATCATCATCGGCATCGTCATCGCCCTGCTGATCGGTGACCGCCGATGGCGGGCCCGCGGCGGCGAGCCGGGAGTCATCTATGACATCGCGCTGTGGGCGGTGCCGTTCGGGTTGATCGGTGGGCGCTTGTATCACCTGATGACGGACTGGCGGACCTACTTCGGTGAGGGCGGCGTCGGATGGGAGGCGACGCCCCGCATCTGGGACGGTGGGCTGGGGATCTGGGGCGCGGTAGCGCTCGGCGGTGTCGGCGCGTGGATCGGCTGCCGCCGTCGCGGGATCCCACTGCCCGCCTTCGGTGACGCCGTCGCGCCCGGCATCGTGTTGGCGCAGGCGATCGGGCGGATCGGCAACTACTTCAACCAGGAGCTCTACGGCCGGGAGACGACACTGCCGTGGGGGCTGGAGATCTTCTGGCGCGAGGACGCCGCCGGGGTGCGCGATCCGCACCTGCTCGACGGGGTGTCGACCGGCGAACTGTATAAGATCGTCCAACCGACGTTCCTGTACGAATTGCTCTGGAATCTCTTGGTGTTCGTCGTGCTGATCTACGCCGACCGGCGATTCCGCATGGGGCACGGCCGGCTGTTCGCGCTCTACGTCGCCGGTTACTGCATCGGGCGCTTCGGGATCGAACTGCTGCGCGACGACGCGGCCACCCACATCGCCGGAATCCGGGTGAACTCGTTCACCTCGACATTTGTGTTCATCGGTGCCGTGGTTTATATCCTGCTGGCAACCAAGGGCCGCGAGGATCGCGATGTCATCCGCCGCGCCTGGGAGCAGGAGACGCCCGAGGATCAGGAGGCGGTTGCCGCCGAACCGGAACCGGACGCCGCAAATGAGCAGGAGTTGGTGACGCTCGGCACCGCAAACGGCGTCGGGTCGGTGGTCCGACTACCGAAAAGGCTTACGGGCGATGGCGAACTCGAGTCGGACGTCGCAGCCGACGATGCTGTCGCCGAAGACAGCGAGGACACCGAAGTCGCCGCGGACACCGAAGTCACCGAGGACACCGAAGTCGCCGCGGACACCGAAGTCGCCGAGGACAGCGAAGCCGACGAAGACGGCGAAGTCGAGGCGGACGTCGAAGCTGACGAGGACGCTGAGCCGGCATCGGAGCCCGACGAGCTGTCCGACACCGAGGCCGAGGACGAGGCCGGCGAGGTCGACGACACCGACGATGAGGCCGAGCACGAGGCCGGCGAGGTCGACGACACCGACGATGAGGCCGAGCACGAGGCCGGCGAGGCCGACGAGCCCGATGGTGAGCCCGAGCACGACACCGGCGAGGCCGACGAGCCCGATGGTGAGCCCGAGGACGATACCGCCGAGGCCGACAGCGAACCCGAAGCCGACGACGAAGACGCTGAAGCCGAGCCCGTCGTCGACGCAGTCGATGAATCGGACGAGGACTCCGAAGCCGAGTCGGACACCGACACCGAAGCGGACACCGACACCGAAGCGGACCCCGCTGACGACGCTGACCAGGCCTGATAGCGGTCCCACCGCCCGTGTCGGCATTTCTGGCATGCTCGCAGACATGACCGATCCGTCCTGGCCGCCGGCCGGGCCACCGGGCGGTTGGCAGCCCTACCAGCCGCCGCCGGGCTATCCGCCCCCGTATCCGGGCTACCCGGACATGTGGGCGCCCTACGGCCGCCATCCGGTGACCGGGCAGCCGTACTCGGACAAGTCGAAAGTCACCGCAGCGCTGCTACAGCTGCTCGGGTTGTTCGGGTTCCTCGGGTTCGGTCGCATGTACCTGGGCCAGATCGGACTGGGAATCTTCCAGTTGTTGATCGGTGTGCTTGCCACCGTCACGACGTATGGGATCGGCATCGGCGTGCCGATCATCTGGGGGATCATCGAGGCGATCCTCATCTTCAGCGGGCGGGTGCACGACAAGCAGGGCCGAGCGCTGCGCGACGGCACGCGTTAACCCGTTGGCGCCAACCGTTCCTGAGGGAGACGGCTCAGCCGGCCCGACTATGCTGGCGTCGTGAATAGACGCGGCAAGATCGTCTGTACTCTCGGACCGGCGACCCACTCCGCGGAGATGGTCCGGGCGTTGGTCGACGCCGGCATGGATGTGGCCCGGCTGAACTTCAGCCACGGCGACCACGAAGACCACCAAGCTTCCTACGAGTGGGTGCGCATCGCCTCGGACGCGACCGGGCGGGCGGTCGGTGTGCTCGCCGATCTACAGGGGCCCAAGATCCGGCTGGGGCGTTTCGCCGACGGGCCCACCTACTGGGCGACCGGTGAGACGGTGCGCATCACCGTCGCCGACTGCCCCGGCGACCATGACCGTGTTTCCACCACCTACAAGCAGCTGGCCGCCGACGCCGCACCGGGCGACCGGGTTCTGGTCGACGACGGCAAGGTCGGCCTCGTCGTAGAACACATCGACGGCGACGACGTGGTGTGCACGGTCACCGAGGGCGGCCCGGTCAGCAACCACAAAGGTATGTCCCTGCCGGGCATGAAGGTCTCGGCGCCCGCGCTGTCGGAAAAGGACATCGAGGACCTGGAATTCGCGCTGAACCTCGGCGTCGACATGGTGGCGCTGTCGTTCGTGCGCTCGCCTTCGGATGTCGAGTTGGTGCATGAAGTGATGGACCGGGTCGGGCGCCGGGTCCCGGTGATCGCCAAGCTCGAGAAGCCCGAAGCGATCGACGACCTCGAGGCCGTGGTGTTGGCGTTCGACGCGGTGATGGTGGCCCGCGGCGACCTGGGGGTGGAGCTTGCCCTCGAAGAGGTGCCGTTGGTGCAGAAGCGCGCCATCCAGATGGCCCGGGAGAACGCCCGGCCGGTGATCGTCGCGACCCAGATGCTGGAGTCGATGATCGAGAACTTCCGACCGACCCGTGCCGAGGCGTCCGATGTGGCCAACGCGGTGCTCGACGGCGCCGACGCGGTGATGCTCTCCGGTGAGACCGCAGTGGGCAAGTACGCTCTGGAGGCGGTGCGGACGATGAGCAGGATCGTGTGCGCCGTGGAGGAGAATTCCACTGCGGCACCGCCGTTGACACATGTACCGCGCACCAAGCGCGGGGTGATCTCCTATGCGGCCCGTGAGATCGGCGAACGGCTCGACGCCAAGGCACTGGTGGCCTTCACCCAGTCGGGTGACACCGTGCGGCGGCTGGCCCGGTTGCACACTCCGCTGCCGTTGCTGGCCTTCACCGCGCTGCCCGAGGTCCGCAGCCAGCTTGCGATGACCTGGGGCACTGAGACTTTCATCGTCCCGCAGATGCAGTCGACCGACGGGATGATCCGGCAGGTCGACAAGGCACTGCTGAATCTGGGCCGCTACCAGCGAGGTGATCTGGTGATCGTCGTCGCCGGCGCCCCACCGGGCACCGTGGGCTCGACCAACCTGATCCACGTGCACCGGATCGGCGAGGACGACGTCTAGTGCCGGCCGAGCCGAACACGGACTTCGACGAGCTGTTGGCCGTACTGGACCTCAAGGCGAGTGACGACGACGTGTTCGTCGGTTCGCACCCCAGCAAGACTCCGTTGCGCACCTTCGGTGGACAACTGATGGCGCAGTCATTCGTCGCCGCGAGCCGCACCGTCGCCGAGCACCTGCCGCCCGGCGCGCTGTCGGTCCACTTCATCAACGGCGGAGATCCGGCCCGCGACATCGAATTCCGGGTGCACCGGCTGCGGGATGAACGCCGGTTCGCCAACCGCCGGGTCGACGCGCTGCAGGGTGACACCCTGGTCGCCACCGCGATGGTCTCCTACCTCTCGGGTGGCCGCGGGCTCGAGCACGGCGTGGAAGCACCCGCGGTCGCCGATCCCGAGACACTGCCCAGGGTCCGCGAGGTGCTCAAGGGTTACGAGGAGGTGGTGCCCAGTTTCGTCAACGCACCGCACCCGATCGAATGGCGTTACGACAACGATCCCGCCTGGGTGATGCGCGACAAGGGGGAGCGGCTCGCGCACAACCGGGTCTGGATGAAGGCCGACGGGGTGTTGCCCGAGGACTCGGTGCTGCACACCGCACTGATGGTGTACTCGTCAGACACCACGGTGCTGGATTCGATCATCACCACCCATGGCCTGTCGTGGGGCTTCGACCGGATCTTCGCGGCGAGCGCCAACCACACCCTGTGGTTTCACCGGCCGGTGCGTTTCGACGACTGGGTGCTGTACTCGACGTCGTCACCGGTGGCCGCGGATTCACGCGGGTTGGGCACCGGGCACTTCTTCGACCGATCCGGTCAGCTGCTCGCCACCGTCACCCAGGAGGGCGTCCTGAAGTACTTCCCGAGCGCCAACCGCTAGGCCGATGGCAGGGGCCTGCGTCGCCCGGCTTCGCCGCGCCGGCAATCCCCGCTAAGCGGGCATCAGCGCCGAGTCCGACGATTCCTGTACCAAGGGTGCCTCGGCGGTGCCGAACTTGTTCTCGAAGTGCTCCCGGAAGCGGTCGGTGCACTGTTGCTGCGCGGCAGCGTCCGAGCCCGCCTTCGTCATGCAGTCCACGTAGTCGCCGCCGCCCGCCGTCCGCCAGATGCCGACGTAGATGAAGATGCAGCCGATTCCGGCGACCACCGCCAGCGCACCGAGCACGACGCCGGCGATCGCGACCCCGCCATTGTCGGCCTCACCGCGTTTGGCGCGGCTGTGACCGACGAACCCCAGCACTATCGCGACGATGCCCAGCACCACACCGCCGACCACCGACAGTGCGGTCACGATTCCGGCGATGGCCACCACCAGGGCCGCGATGCCGGCACCGTTCCTGGGCGCGCTGCGTGTGCCGGGCGGCGGGTAGCCGGGGTATTGACCGGGCGCCGGGTAAGGGTAGGGGTAGCCGGGCGGAGGGTAGCCACCGCCGGCCGGCGGCCAGGACGGTTGAGACTCAGGCGACAGCGAGGGCATCCCGGACTCGGGCATTGCGCGGACTCCACATCACAGCATCAGACAGGTGTCAAACGGGTTGGAACCCAGGGTACCCGCGTTGGCGTCGACGGGCCCGGGGTTGGCCGCCGGCTAGCCGCCCGCCACCGCCGCGTCGATCCTGCGGGACGCGGTCCGGACCTTGAAGGCCGTGACGACCTCGACGACCCCGATGACGATCAACCAGCTGCCGACCACCAGCGCCAGGATCCAGAGCGAGGTGAACGGCGCCGCCAGCGTCACCAGCCCGGCCAGCAGGCTGAGCACGCCCATGAAGATCTGCCAGCCGCGGCCCGGCAGCGCCGGGTCACTGATGCCCGCGACGGTGGTGGCCACCCCCCGGAAGATGAAGCCGACCGCGATCCAGATGGCCAACAGCAGCACCGCGAGGGCTTCCTCGTCGGAGTGGAAATGCCGGAAACACAGCACCGCCAGGATCACCGCCGCGGTACCGCTGAGGAACAGCAGCACCCGCCCGCCCGCGGAGATGACCGGCAGGCTGAACGCGAAGATCAGCTGGGCGACCCCGGTGACCAACAGGTAGATGCCGAACAACACGGCGGCAGCCAGGATGGTCCGGCCCGGCCAGGCCAGGATCAGCACGCCCAGAGCCAGGGCCAGAACACCGGAGACCAGCGTCGACTTCCACAGGTGTGGCAGCAGACCGGAAGGGGTTGTTTCCATGGCCGAAGTTTGGCACAGATACCGCCCTGCGAACCGGGAATTCGGCGTCGACCACCGCTTCTAGGCGGCCGGGGCGACCCGCGAGGCGTAGATTTCGGCGAGGAACTGCTCGATGGCCAGCGCCGTGTGCGCGGCCCGGGGCGAGCCGAAGATGTCGAAGGCGTGCTGGGCCACCGGCAACTCCGCGTAGACCACGGGGCTGGTGCTGACATCGCGCAACCGGGCGGTGAAGGCACGGGCCTGCTCGACCGGTACCAGCGAGTCGTTGCGGCCGTGCAGTACGAAAAACGGTGGGGCGTCGGCGGATATGTATGTCATCGGAGACGCGGCGCGGTAGGTGTCCGGGAACCGGCGCCGGCTCTGCTTGAACACGTAGGCACTCAGCGCCGGCGTCAGCAGCGGGTGCAGATCGGTGTCGCCGGTGAAGTCGTAGATGCCGTAGAAGGGAATCGCTGCCCGCACGCTGGTGTCGGCGTCGGCGAAACCCGGCTGGAATCGGGGATCGCCTGCGGTCAGCGCGGTCAGCGCGCACAGGTGACCGCCGGCCGAGCCGCCGGTGACCGCGATCCAGTCCGGGTCGCCGCCGTAGTCGGCGATGTGGGCCTTCGTCCAGGCCAGGGCACGCTTGACGTCGATGATGTGGTCGGGCCAGGTGGAACGCGGGCTGAGCCGGTAGTTGATCGACACACACACCCAGCCCCGCTCCACCAGATGACTCATCAGCGGATGTGCTTGGCCGCGTTTGCTTCCCACCATCCAGGCGCCCCCGGGGACCTGCAGCAGCACCGGCGCGCGGCCGTCGCGGGGGAGGTCGCGGTGTCGCCACACGTCGAGGGTGTTGCGGCCGCCGTATTCGCCGTAGGGGATGTCGGCGTCGGTGGCGTAGTCACGGTAGACCCGCATCATGCGCACCAGGCCGGGTGCTTTTGCGATCTCGCCGTCCGGGCCCGGCCGTTTCCAGAGGTCAGCGCCGTCGGTGCGCCGTCCCGCACCGAGTTCGGCGTCCAGCGCCGCCGTCAGCGGGCGGTTGGCGGTGCGCCCGGCGTGGTGCAGCCCGAGCAGGCCCAGCCAGGACAGCGCCGAAACCAGCCAACCGAACCGCCGTGCCCGCGGCGGCAACCATCGCGACACCGCTGCCAACGTCGCGGACTGCCCGGCGATGAGGTGCAGCGGAAGCTCCGAGGCGAACACACCGAACGCGAACGCATACAGCGACGGATAGCCGTGCTTGGTCAGCGGACGGTAACCGTTGACGGTGCTGGCGAGTCCGACGAGCGAGCCGAGCACGGCCAGAAGCCTCGTCATTGCGCTCCTCTGCGGTGGGGAATACTTCCGATCCGGCACCCTACCGAAGCCGGTCGGGTCGCCCGCTCAGCGCGCGCGGGCCGACAGCAGCGACCGGGACGCCGGACCGTGCGAGGCCGGCGGACGCTCACCCACCAGGAACCAGGTGTGCATGACGCCCTTGCCCTTGACCTTGATGTCGCCGCGCTCTTCGAGCACGAAGTCGCCGCTCAACCGGTCGTAGACGTCCTGCGGCACCTGGATACGGTCCTGGGAGCCGGTCGACTCCATGCGCGAGGCGAGGTTCACCGCGTCGCCCCACACGTCGTAGAAGAACCGGCGGTTTCCGACCACCCCGGCGACCACCGGGCCGGCGGCCAGACCGATCCGCAGCGACACCGGCCGGCCCAGCGGATCACGCAGTTCGGCGATGGTGTCGGCGATGTCGAGTGCCAGCCGCGCCAGCGCGTGCAGGTGATCCGGCCTGGGGTTGGGGACTCCGCTGACCACCATGTATGAGTCACCGCTGGTCTTGATCTTCTCCAGCCCATGCCGGTCGACGAGCCGGTCGAGGCCGGTGTAGAGCTCGTTGAGGAATTCGACCAGCTGGCCCGGCTCGGTCTGGCTGGCCCGCCGGGTGAAGTCGGCGATATCGGCGAACAGCACCGAAGCGTCCGGATAGCTGTCGGCGATCACGTCCACGGCCGGGTTCTTCAGCCGGTCGGCGACAGCGGTGGGCAGGATGTTGGCCAGCAGCGCTTCGGAACGCTCGTACTCGGCCTCCATCGCCGCTTCGGCGTGGGCGATCTCGCGCAGCGCGAACCAGATCGTGGCGACCACCATGAAGCACGCCGAGACGACCACCAGCACGAAGGACAGGTTGCGCAGCCAGGCCGGCTGATTCAGGTTGTCCGGGGGGACCAGGAATTGCAGGGCGATGGTCAGCGCGGCGCCGACCGCGGCCACGGCGGCGGCCAACTTGATCCGGTCCACGCCGAGGATGAGCACGCTGATCGACGCCGCAGCCAGGAAGTAGAACTGGATGCCCGACCCGGTCCCGACCACCCAACAGACCACGAACGTCGTCAGGTAGGCGATGCCGACGAACGCCAGGGGCGCGATCAGCTCGCCGTAGTGGTAGAGCAGCGGGGTCAGCACAAAGGCGGCCGCGGCGATCAGATTGAGCGCGCCGATCCACCAGTAGGTGGGATCCGCCCAGATCTCCAGCAGCCCGAACCCTGCGCTGATGATCGCGGCCAGCCCGGAAGACACCTTGAGGATCCGCAGCCGCTGCGACAGCCGCGCCGCGTAATGCCGCGTGCGGGCCGGAATGCAGTGCGAGCGCCGGTAGGGGGTTTGGGCCTCGGCCGGCACCGCGAGGAACCGTTTGACGGTCACGATCGACAGCCTAATCCGGTGAGCTGCGCAGTTGGTGGTTTCACCAGGTGGCTAGGGTCGGGGACCATGGTGTTGCGTTTCGTTGCGCTGTTCGTGCTGGCCGCCGTCGCGGAGATCGGCGGCGCCTGGCTGGTCTGGCAGGGCGTGCGCGAGCATCGCGGCCTGCTGTGGGCCGGAGCCGGGGTGATCGCCCTCGGGTTGTACGGCTTCGTGGCGACGTGGCAACCCGACGCCCACTTCGGCCGGATCCTGGCCGCCTACGGCGGAGTCTTCGTGGCGGGCTCGCTGGCCTGGGGCATGGCCTTCGACGGATTCCGCCCCGACCGGGCCGACGTCCTCGGTGCGCTGATTTGTCTGGCCGGAGTCGCCGTGATTATGTACGCACCGCGCTGACCTGCGCTGATCGTGGTGCCCTCGGTGAGATTCGAACTCACACTGTACGGGTTTTGAATCCGTTTCCTCTGCCAGTTGGGATACGAGGGCCCAGGCGCTTGCGCGCGGGTCTTTACCTTAGACGATGCCCCCGCGGGGTTGCCGACGGCGGCAGCCACGACAGAATGGGCTGATGAATGCGTCGTCATCCGAGAGCGCCCCGCGTCCTGCCCGCCGGGTCCTGATCGCCGAGGACGAGGCGCTGATCCGCCTCGACCTGGCCGAAATGCTGCGGGAAGAGGGCTATGAGGTGGTCGGTGAGGCCGGCGACGGCCAGGAGGCCGTGGAGCTGGCCGAGCTGCTGCGCCCGGACCTGGTGATCCTCGATGTGAAGATGCCGCGGCGCGACGGCATCGACGCGGCCTCGGAGATCGCCGGGAAACGGATCGCACCGATCGTCATGCTCACCGCGTTCAGCCAGCGCGACCTGGTGGAACGGGCCCGCGACGCCGGGGCGATGGCCTATCTGGTCAAGCCCTTCACGGCCAGCGACCTGGTGCCGGCCATCGAGCTGGCGGTCAGCCGGGCCGAGGAGATCACCGCGCTGGAACGCGAAGTCAGCACCTTGTCCGAGCAGCTCGAGACCCGCAAGCTCATCGAGCGGGCCAAGGGCCTGCTGCAGGCCAAACAGGGTCTGAGCGAGCCGGAAGCGTTCAAGTGGATTCAGCGGGCGGCGATGGACAAACGGACCACGATGCGGCAGGTGGCCGAGGTGGTGCTGGAAACCCTCGACACGGCGGCGAACCCCCCGGCCTGACCACCGTTGCGGTTGCCCAACCAGTACGCTCGATGACGTGCAGCGCAGAATCATGGGCATCGAGACCGAGTTCGGTGTCACCTGCACCTTCCACGGCCACCGGCGACTGTCACCCGACGAGGTGGCACGGTACCTGTTCCGCCGGGTGGTGTCATGGGGCCGTAGTTCGAATGTGTTCCTGCGCAACGGCGCTCGGTTGTACCTCGATGTCGGCAGCCATCCCGAGTACGCCACCGCGGAGTGCGACAACCTGACTCAGCTGGTCACGCACGACCGGGCCGGCGAACGGGTGCTCGAAGACCTGCTGATCGATGCCGAGCAGCGGCTGGCCGATGAGGGGATCGGCGGCGACATCTACCTGTTCAAGAACAACACCGACTCGGCCGGCAACTCCTACGGCTGCCACGAGAACTACCTGATCGTGCGGGCCGGGGAGTTCTCCCGGATCTCCGACGTGCTGCTGCCGTTCCTGGTGACCCGTCAGCTGATCTGCGGCGCCGGCAAGATACTGCAGACCCCCAAGGCCGCAACCTTCTGCTTGTCGCAGCGCGCCGAGCACATCTGGGAGGGCGTGTCGAGTGCCACGACGCGCTCCCGGCCGATCATCAACACCCGCGACGAACCGCACGCCGACGCCGAGAAGTACCGCCGGCTGCACGTCATCGTCGGCGACTCCAACATGTCCGAGACCTCGACACTGCTCAAGGTGGGCAGCGCGGCACTGGTGCTGGAGATGATCGAGGCGGGGGTGCCCTTCCGCGACTTCTCCCTTGACAATCCCATCCGGGCGATCCGCGAGGTCAGCCACGACGTCACCGGCCGCCGCCCGGTGCGCTTGGCCGGGGGACGTCAGGCCAGCGCCCTGGACATCCAGCGCGAGTACTACGGGCGGGCCGTGGAGTACGTGCGGACGCGCGCGGCCAGCAACCCGCAGCTCGAGCAGGTCATCGATTTGTGGGGCCGCCAGCTCGACGCGGTCGAAACCCAGGATTTCGCCAAGGTGGACACCGAGATCGACTGGGTGATCAAACGGAAACTGTTCCAGCGCTACCAGGATCGCTACGACATGGAGCTGTCGGACCCGAAGATCGCCCAGCTCGATCTGGCCTACCACGACATCAAGCGTGGCCGCGGCGTCTTCGATCTGCTGCAGCGCAAAGGCCTGGCCGCTCGGGTCACCACCGACGAGGAGGTCGACGAGGCGGTCGACACCCCGCCGCAGACCACCCGTGCCAAGCTGCGCGGTGAATTCATCAGTGCCGCACAGGCAGCCGGGCGCGACTTCACCGTCGACTGGGTGCACCTCAAGCTCAACGACCAGGCTCAGCGCACCGTGCTGTGTAAGGATCCGTTCCGCTCGGTCGACGAGCGGGTCAAGCGGCTGATCGCCAGCATGTAGCCGTCCAGGCCTCAAAGCCGCGCCGGCTGACCACATCCGACCGACCCGGCACCCGGCAGCGCCTATTGTCTATTTTCATGGCGACCGCCAAAGTCGAACGACTCCTCAATCTTGTCATCGCGCTGCTGTCCACCCGCGGTTACCTCACGGCGGAGAAGATTCGCGCCACCGTGATCGGCTACGGCGACAGCCCCAGCGACGACGCGTTCTCCCGGATGTTCGAGCGCGACAAGAATGAGCTGCGTGACCTGGGCATACCCTTGGAGACCGGCAAGGTGTCGGGTCTCGACACGGTAGAGGGGTACCGCATCAACCCCGACGCCTACGCGCTGCCCGCCATCGAGCTGACCCCCGACGAGGCGGCCGCGGTCGCCGTCGCCGTCCAACTGTGGCAGTCCCCGGAGCTGCGCGCCAACGCCCAAGGCGCGGTGGGCAAACTGCAGGCCGCCGGCGTCGAAGTGGATCCCGATCGCGCCGACGTGCTGGTCGCACCCCCGGCGGCGCTGCCCGGCATCCATCGCGCCGAGCCGGCGCTGGGGGCGCTGATGGATGCCGTGCAGGCGCGCCAGGCCGTGCAGTTCGGCCACCGCCCGTCGCCGGTGGCGCCCTACGCCACCCGCACCGTGGAGCCGTGGGGTGTGGTCACCCATTCCGGCCGGTGGTACCTGGTGGGCCACGACCGCGACCGCGACGCGGTCCGCACCTTCCGGATGTCACGCATCGCCGATGACGTCACACCGATCGGGCCGCCGGGCGCGGTCGCCCGACCCGACGGCGCCGATCTGCGCCGGATCGTGGCGGCCGCCGTGGGGGAGGCCCCCAGCGGAGTGCAGGCCCGCATCTGGGTCGCCGACGATCGGGCCGTGGCCTTGCGCCGGGCCGGCACGGTACTGGGCCGCGAATCGCGGGCCGGCCGCGACGGCGACATCATCGGCGTCGACATCGGCACCCACGACCGGCTGGCCCGCGAGATCGCCGGATACGGGGCCGACGCCGTCGTGGTGGACCCGCCCTCGCTGCGCGACGACGTGGTGGCCCGGCTCACCGCCTGCGCCCAGGAGGTCTCGGCGTGAGCCACCTGTCGAATCGGCTGGTCCGGCTGCTGAACATGGTGCCGTATCTGCAGGCCCGCCCCGGGATAACCAAGAAGCAGGCCGCCGCCGAACTCGGCGTGACCCTGGCGCAACTGCAGGCCGATCTGCATCAGCTGGTGATGTGTGGACTGCCCGGGTATGGGCCCGGCGACCTGATCGACGTGACGTTCTACGAGGATCGCCTCGACGTCCACGAGTCCGCGGGGGTGGATCGGCCGTTGCGGCTCACCTCGCCGGAGGCCACCGCCGTGCTGATGGCACTGCGGGCACTGGTCGGCATGCCCGGCATCGTCGATCCCCGAGCGGCCCGCAGCGCGATCGCCAAGATCGAGAACGCCGCCGGTGAGGCCGCCCAGCGGGCGATCGAACCTGCGGGCGAGGATGACCCGGTCGCCGGGATCGTCCGCGACGGCGTGCACCGCCACCGGGCGCTGGCCATCGACTACTACGCCGCCTCGCGAGACACCTCGTCGCACCGGATCGTCGACCCGATCCGGGTAGTGCTGATCGCCAACCACAGCTACCTGGAGGCGTGGTGCCGAGAATCCGCGGGCGTGCGACTGTTCCGCTTCGACCGCATCGACGGCGCCGAGGTGCTCGACGAGCCTGCCGCACCGCCGGAACCGGCGCGGCAGGCCGAGACCGACACCTCGCTGTTCGACGCCGACCCGTCGATGCCGGTCGCGACGGTGCGGGTGGCGCCCTCGGCGGCGTGGATGTTCGAGTACTACCCGATGCGACTGGTGGGCGAAGTGGCCGACGGCTGGCGGGAGGCGGAGATGACCTATGCCTCCGACGAGTGGTTGACCCGGCTGCTGCTGGGGATGGGCGATGAGGTTCAGGTCGTGGCGCCCCAGTCGCTGGCGGCCCGGGTGCGCGACGCCGCGGCGGCCGCACTGGCGGCCTACGCCGGCGCCGGCTAGCGGTCGGCGGCGCGCGGAGGCGGGCCGACCTGCGGTCCTGCGGTAGCATCGAGGCGACGTCTGGAGGTAACCGAAGTGGGCAGTCTCAGTCCGTGGCACTGGGCAATCCTGTTGCTCGTAGTGGTCGTGCTGTTCGGCGCCAAGCGGCTTCCCGACGCGGCCCGGTCGCTCGGCAAGTCACTGCGAATCTTCAAATCGGAGATCCGCGAACTGCAGGGCGACGACAAGGCAGAACCATCGGCCACGCCGTCACCAGTACAGTCCGAACGCGTCGAGCCACCGGCTGACCCGCGGTCGGCCTAGGCTCTCGTCTCCCCAGCGCCCGAGCGCCCCGTGATGGTGCGTGCCACCAGCTTCGTCAAGCGGCTTGACCCACGCCAACGGCGCAGCCGCACCAATCCCGACGGGACGATGTCGCTCGTCGACCATATCCGCGAACTGCGTACCCGGCTGTTGTTGTCGCTGGCCGGTATCGCCGTCACCACCGCCTTCGGGTTCGCCTGGTACTCGCACGGCTTTCTGGGGCTGGAAAGCCTCGGCGAGTGGCTACGACATCCCTATTGCGCGCTGCCCGACTCCGCGCGGGCGCAGATCGCATCGGATGGACACTGCCGATTGCTGGCAACCGGGCCGTTCGATCAGTTCATGCTCCGGCTCAAGGTCGCTGTCGCCGCCGGCGTGGTGCTGGCCTGCCCGATCTGGTTCTACCAGCTGTGGGCTTTCATCACGCCGGGGCTGTACCGCAAGGAGCGGCGCTTCGCGGTGGTGTTCGTGGTCTCGGCCGCCGTGCTGTTCGTCACCGGCGCCGTGCTGGCTTATCTGGTGCTGGCCAAGGCGTTGGGATTTCTGCTGACCATCGGCAGCGACGTCCAGGTGACTGCGCTGTCCGGCGAACGCTATTTCGGGTTCCTGATCAACCTGCTGCTGGTGTTCGGAATCAGCTTCGAGTTCCCGTTGCTGATCGTGATGCTCAATCAGGTCGGCGTGCTCAGCTACGCCCGGCTGGCAGCGTGGCGGCGCGGGCTGATCTTCGCGGTGTTCGCCTTCGCCGCGGTGGCCACGCCGGGCTCCGATCCCTTCTCGATGACCGCGCTGGGCCTGGCGCTGACGCTGCTGCTGGAGTTCGCGATCCAGATCGCCCGGTTGCACGACCGACGCAAGGCCAGGCGGGAGGCCGCCACGCAGCTGCGCGACGATGAAGCCTCGCCCATCGATACCCCCGCACCCGTCGCCGCCCCGCATGAGTAGGCCCACCCCGCCGCCGGTGGGCGCCCCAGACCGGCGAGCGTGCGTGTTTGCGCCGCGACACGCCGGTTTTGTCGTACAACTGTGCACGCTCACACAGGCCCACAGCGACCACGGCTGCGTGCCGGCATGACCGAACTGAGCCTGTTCACCGCGCAACTGCCGTTCGGGCTGGACGACTTCCAGCGCCGGGCGTGTGAGGCCCTGCAGGACGGTCGAGGGGTGCTGGTGTGCGCGCCGACCGGCGCCGGCAAGACCGTGGTCGGCGAGTTTGCTGTGCACCTGGCCCTGGCCGCCGGCGGAAAGTGCTTTTACACCACGCCGATCAAGGCGCTGAGCAACCAGAAGCACACCGACTTGGTCGCTCGCTACGGCAAGGACCGGGTGGGTCTGCTGACCGGCGACCAGTCGGTCAACGCCAACGCGCCGGTGGTGGTGATGACCACCGAGGTGTTGCGCAACATGTTGTACGCGAATTCACCCGCCCTGCAGGGTCTTTCGCATGTGGTGATGGACGAGGTGCACTTTCTGGCCGATCGGATGCGCGGCGCGGTCTGGGAGGAGGTCATCCTGCACCTGGCCGACGAGGTGCGGCTGGTCAGCCTGTCGGCGACGGTCAGCAACGCCGAAGAGTTCGGCGGCTGGATCCAGACGGTGCGAGGAGACACCACCGTCGTCGTCGACGAGCACCGCCCGGTGCCGCTGTGGCAGCACATGCTGGTCGGCAAACGGCTGTTCGACCTGTTCGAATCGCGGCCCGACGCCGACGGACCGGGCACCCCGGGCCGGCCGCGCGTCGACCCACAACTATTGCGGCACATCGCCCATCGCCGGGAGGCCGACCGGCTCACCGACTGGTCACCGCGCCGCCACTCGGGCCGGGGCGGCCCCGCACGGCCGAGCTACCGGCCTCCGATGCGCCCCGACGTGATCGCCGTTCTGGACTCGGCCGGCCTGCTGCCGGCGATCACCTTCGTGTTCTCCCGGGCAGGCTGCGACGCCGCGGTCAAGCAGTGCCTGCGCTCGCCGCTGCGGTTGACCAGCGAAGAGGAGCGGGCCCGTATCGCCGAAGTGATCGACCACCGCTGCGGCGACCTCGCCGACGACGACCTTGCCGTGCTGGGCTATTACGAATGGCGCGAGGGGCTGCTGCGCGGTCTGGCCGCCCACCACGCCGGAATGCTGCCGGTGTTCCGCCACACCGTCGAGGAGCTGTTCACCGCGGGCCTGGTCAAGGCCGTGTTCGCCACCGAGACACTGGCACTGGGCATCAACATGCCCGCCCGCACGGTGGTGCTCGAACGCTTGGTCAAGTTCAACGGTGAGCAGCATGCCGCCCTGACCCCGGGTGAGTACACCCAGCTGACCGGCCGGGCCGGCAGGCGCGGCATCGACATCGAAGGCCACGCGGTGGTGTTGTGGCACCCGGGGGAGAGCACCGCCGATCCCGAACAGGTCGCCGGGCTGGCGTCCACCCGTACCTTCCCGTTGCGCAGTTCGTTCGCGCCGTCCTACAACATGACGATCAACCTGGTGCAGCAGATGGGCCCCGAGCAGGCCCACCGGTTGTTGGAGCAGTCGTTCGCCCAGTATCAGGCCGACCGGTCGGTCGTCGGCCTGGTGCGCGGCGCCGAACGCGGCGAACGGACCCTCGATGAGATCGCTGCCGACCTCGGCGGCCGTGACTCGGCGGTGCTCGACTACGCCCGGCTGCGCGCGCAGATCTCCGAACGTGAACGCGCCCAGGCGCGTGCCTCACGGTTACAGCGCCGCCGCGCCGCCAGTGACGCGCTGGCGGCGTTGCGAAAAGGCGACATCATCACCCTCACCCACGGCCGCCGCGGTGGCCTGGCGGTGGTGCTGCAAGCCGATCGGGATTCGGACGAACCTCGGCCGCTGGTGCTCACCGAACACCGCTGGGCGGGCCGGATCTCCTCGGCGGACTACTCGGGCGCCGTGCCTCCGATCGGCACCATGAACCTGCCCAAACGGGTGGAACACCGCCAGCCCCGGGTTCGCCGCGATCTGGCCTCGGCGTTGCGGTCCGCAGCGGCCGGGCTGGTGGCGCCCGGCCCGCGCGGGCGGCGCGGCGGCGGCCCGCAGGACGACCCGGTGGACCCGGAACTGGCGGCGCTGCGGCAGCGGATGCGCGATCATCCCACCCACGCGGAACCCGACCGTGAGGTCAAGGTGCGCACCGCCGAGCGTTACCTGCGCGTGGAGGCCGACAACGCGCAACTGCGCCGGAAGGTCGAAGCGGCTACCAACTCACTGGCCCGCACCTTCGACCGGATCGTCGGCCTGCTCGCCGAGCGGGGCTTCATCGCCGTCGGTGACGGCGATCCGAAAGTGACCGCCGACGGCCGGACGCTGGCTCGGATCTACAGCGAAAGCGACCTCTTGGTCGCCGAGTGTCTGCGTACCGGGGCGTGGGACGGCCTCGGCCCGGCCGAGCTGGCCGCGGTGGTCTCCGCGGTGCTCTACGAGTCACGCGGTGCGGACGGCCCGGGCGGACCACCGACCCTGCAGCCGCCTACCGAGTCGGTGCGACGCGCCCTGCATCAGACCCGAAAGCTCTCGGCGGCGCTGCGGGCCGATGAGCGCCGGCACGGCATCACGGCGAGCCGGGAACCCGACGACGGCTTCGTCGCCGCGGTGTACCGCTGGGCGCGCACCGGCGACCTGGCCTCGGCATTGGATGCCAGCGACCACACCGGCGCGGCCGGTTCGCCGTTGTCGGCGGGTGACTTCGTGCGCTGGTGCCGGCAGGTCCTCGACCTGCTGGATCAGCTGCGCAACGCGGCACCCGGCGCCGAGTTGCGGTCGACCGCGAAACAGGCCATCGACACGGTTTTGCGCGGCGTCGTCGCCGTTGACGCCGGGTAGGCTGGTCCGGGCGCTACGGTGAAGAGCCGGCGGTGATCAGCACCCGCTACGCGAGAGGACTCGAGGAACAACGATGAGCGGACCGCAGGGATACGACCCGACGCAGCCGTGGCAGCCTCAGCAGCCCGGGCAGCCCGAAGAGGGCACCGGAGCGGGTCCGGCAACAGGCGCCGAGCAGCAGTGGCAGCCACCGGCCTACACGCCGTCGCAGTACCCGCAGCAGACCTCATACCCCTCGGCACCGCAGTATCCCGGCTATCCGCAGCCCGAGCAGTACGGTCAGCCGGCGCAGTACGGCCAGCCCGGCCAGTACGGCCAACCCGCTCAATACGGTCAGCCGGGTCAGTACGGCCAACCGGGCCAGTACGGTCAACCCGGCCAGTACGGCCAGTCGGGCCAGTACGGCCAACCCGGCCAGTACGGTCAGTACCCGCAGCAGCCGGGCCAGTACGGGCAGCCCGGGTCCGGGAGCAAGCGCCCGACCGCGCTGGTGGGCACCGTGCTCGCCACCTGCCTGGGGATCGCCGCGCTGGTGGTGCTGGTGCTCGGGTTCTGGAAGCCCGGGTTCTTCGTGACGACCAAGCTCGACGTCGAGAAGGCCCAGCAGGGTGTACAGCAGATCCTGGCCGACCAGACCAACGGCTACGGCGCCAAGAACGTCAAGGACGTGCGGTGCAACAACGGTCAGAGTCCGGTCGTCAAGCAGGGTGACACGTTCAACTGCGAAGTCAGCATCGACGGCACCAAACGTCAGGTGACCGTCACCTTCCAGGACAACTCCGGTACCTACGAGGTCGGTCGGCCCAAGTAGTCGCGAAGCTGGGACCGCCACATTAATCCGGCTCAGTCCGGCAGCGTGTCGAGTGCCCGCTGCAGCCGGGCGATCGAGGATCCCACTCCCAGGCGTTCGGCCAGTGCGGCGACGCGCGGTGGGTCCGCAGCCACCCGTGGCAGGGTGTCCGACGGCGTCGACAGCTTGACCGGGGCATCGGTGGCGACCCGCACCACCGGTCCGGCGGCGGCGATGTAATCCTGCGCCGCCTGCAATTTCGCCCGCACACCCTTGGCCATCGGCGAGTCCGGATCGGCGGCGGCGGCCAGCACCGCCGCCAGCGAGCCGTACTGGGCCAGCAGCCCGACGGCGGTCTTCTCGCCGATACCGGGCACTCCGGGCAGCCCGTCGGAGGGATCACCGCGTAGCAATGCCATCTCGGCGTAGGCGGCGCCGGCGCGCTCGGCGGGCAGGCCGTAGCGCTCTGCCACCTCCGCCGGGCCCAACAGGGTCGCCTGTGCCAGTCCGCGTCCCAGGTAGAGCACCGAGACCGCGACGGGGCGGTCGGCGACGACCTGCAGCAGGTCGCGGTCGCCGCTGACGACGATCACCGGGTCCTTGCGTTCGGCGGCGGCCAGCGTGCCCAGCACGTCGTCGGCCTCGAAATCCGGTGCTCCGGCGGTGGCGATCCCGAACGCATCGAGCAGCTCGGCGATCATCTCCACCTGCGGACTCAGGTCGTCGGGCACCTCCTCGATGTCGACGGTATCGGCGGGGGCCGCTGGTCCTGCCGGTCCTGCTATTCCCTCCTCGGCCACCCGGTGGGCCTTGTAGGAGGCGACGAGGTCGACCCGCCACTGTGGTCGCCAGTCCAGATCCAGACAGACGGCCAGCCGGTCGGGACGCTGCCGGGTGATCAGGGTGGCCACCGAGTCGAAGAAGCCGCGCACCGCGTTCACCGGCCGGCCGTCGGGCGCGGTGATCGAGGACGGTACCCCGAAGTAGGACCGGAACCACATACTGGCACCGTCGAGCAGCAGCACGGGAGCAGTCATGGGTCCCACCCTATTTCCCGCCGGTTAGCCTGGCAGACGTGACTTCCCGGTTCGACAGCAGCGTTTACGCCCATCGCCTGACCGCCGCGGCCGCCGCCAGCGCCGACGCCGGCCTGGCCGGGATGGTGATCACCCCGGGTTACGACCTGCGCTACCTGACCGGATCACGCGCCCAGACCTTCGAGCGGCTGACCGCGTTGGTGCTGCCCGTGTCCGGCCCGCCCACCATGGTCGTGCCGCGGCTGGAGCTGGCGGCGCTGCGCGAATCCGCCGTGGCCGACCTGGGTATCGCCGTGCAGTCCTGGGTCGACGGGCAGGACCCCTACCGCCTGGTGGGTGAGGCGCTCGGGGCCTCGCCGGCGGCCGCGGCGGTCGCCGATTCGATGCCGGCGCTGCATCTGCTGCCGCTGGTCGAGGTGCTCGGGGAAACTCCGGTGCTGGCCACCGAGGTGTTGCGTGAGCTGCGAATGATCAAGGACCCCAGCGAGATCGACGCACTTCGTATGGCCGGCGCGGCGATCGACCGGGTGCATGCCCGGGTGCCGGAGTTTCTGGTGCCCGGCCGCACCGAGGCCGACGTCGCCGCTGATATCGCCGAAGCGATTGTCGCCGAAGGGCATTCGGAGGTGGCATTCATCATCGTGGGTTCCGGGCCGCACGGTGCCGACCCACACCACGAGTGCTCGGATCGCGAGTTACGGCCCGGCGACATCGTCGTGGTGGACATCGGGGGTCCGGTCGAGCCCGGGTACCATTCCGACTCGACCCGGACCTACAGCCTGGGAGAACCTGACGCGCAGGTGGCGCAACGCTACTCGGTGCTACAGCGGGCGCAGCGCGCGGCGGTCGACAGCATCCGACCCGGGATATCGGCGCAGCAGGTCGACGCGGCGGCGCGCGATGTGCTGGCCGAGGCGGGGTTGGCGGAATATTTCGTGCACCGCACCGGGCACGGCATCGGCTTGTCGGTGCATGAGGAGCCCTACATCGTCGCCGGCAACGACGTGGCACTGGCCGCCGGAATGGCGTTCTCGGTCGAGCCGGGCATCTACTTTCCCGGCGAGTGGGGCGCCCGGATTGAAGACATCGTGATCGTCACCGAGGACGGCGCCGAGTCACTGAACAACCGGCCGCACGAGTTGGTCGTGGTGGCCGTCTAACGGTTACCGCGGTCGAGCAGATCAGCAGACCCCAGCACGCGCTCCACCTGTACTTCGATCACCACGCGCTGCGGGTTGACCCGCGGCGTCCGGTATCGCTGGGCGTAGCGCAACTCGGCGTCGCGCACGGCTGCGGCCGCGTCGTTGACGCTGGCGCTGCCCTCCAGTGAGAGCCAGCGCGCGCCGTCGACCTGGCTGAGCACGGCCACCCCGGCGCGCTCGGCGTTGACCGCCTTCTGCGAGCCGCCGGTGGTGATCACCCGGGCGATATGGGTCTTCGGATCGAAGGTGAAGCCGACCGCGACCACGTGCGGAGAGTTGTCGGCGCGCAGGGTGGTCAGCATCGCCAGGTGACGTTCGGTGAGAAAGGCCAGTGCGTCACTGGTGAGCCGGGTCGTCGCGTTCGCCATCACCGTTCACGCTAGCGCAGGCGATAATCGCAGCCGTGAACGACACGGTTGACGGGCCGGTGGTGATTTTCGGCGGGCGCAGCGAGATCGGTGTGGAACTGGCGTGCCGGCTGGCGCCCGGGGCGACGGTGGTGCTCGCCGCCCGGGCCGCCGACCGACTCGACGCCCAGGTCACCGCCGTGCGCGAGGCGGGTGCCGCGGCGGTGCACACGATGGAGTTCGATGCGGACGACCTAGCCGGCCACGGCCCCCGGGTTGCGGCCTTGATCGCCGAGCACGGCCCGATCGGCACCGCCGTGCTGGCCTTCGGGATCCTGGGCGATCAGGCGCGCGCGGAAGCCGATGCCGCGCACGCAGTGGCCGTGGTCCACACCGACTATGTCGCGCAGGTCAGCCTGCTCACCCATTTGGCCGCGGCGATGCGCGCCGCGGGCCGGGGCCGCATGGTGGTGTTCTCCTCGATCGCGGGGGTGCGGGTACGCCGTGCCAACTACGTCTACGGCTCCGCCAAGGCCGGCCTGGACGGGTTCGCCAACGGACTGGCCGACGCCTTGCACGGCACGGGGGTGGGGTTGCTGATCGTGCGTCCCGGGTTCGTCATCGGGCGGATGACGGCCGGCATGAAGCCGGCTCCGCCTGCCAGCACCCCAGCCCAGGTGGCGGCCGCGACCGCTCGGGCCCTCGCGCGGGGCCGGCGCACGGTCGCGGTGCCCTGGATGCTGCGGCCGATGTTCGCCCTGATGCGACTGGTGCCCCAGGCCGTCTGGCGCCGAATGCCGCGCTGACCGGGCAGAGGATCGTAATCCGATTGTCGTAGCGTTGCAGGAAACTGGCACTGACGTAAGAAAAAACAGAGGAAATTCGTCCGACGGTCTGGTCTCAGCCCGCCTAACAGGACTATGGTCTAAAACCATGGACGATCGTGAGAAAGACCCATCGGTGGTGTTGCCCTATCTGATCGGGCGGCCGCTCCCCGCGACCGAGGTCTATGAAGCCTTCGGCTATCGCAAGTCGGCGTACTACAAGGCGGCGCACGAAGGCCGGCTCATCACCGCGGACAATCTGCTGCGGGTTGCCAAGCACTTCGGCTTGAACGCCGTCGATCTGCTGGTGCGCTACGGGCTGATCTCGGCCGACGCGGTGGCCGCCTACGTGGATACGGCGCAACCCAAGCCCGTGCTGCCCAAGCTGGCCGACCTGCACCCGCTCCCGGCCCGGCCGCCGCTGTAGCCGAGCGGCCCCGCTCGCCCCTTCATCAGGGATCCCGGCGCCGACGCTCCGGGCGGGTAGATTCACGTCCGTGGCCCCGACGTTTGCTGAGATCGCCAAGTCCGACTATCTGTTGCTGACCACATTCACCAAGGACGGCCGCCCCAAGCCCACTCCGGTGTGGGCGGCCGCCGACGGAGACCGGCTGCTGGTGATCACCCAGGAGTCGTCCTGGAAGGTCAAGCGGATCCGCAACACCCCGCGCGTCACCCTGGCGGTCTGTGACATGCGGGGCCGACCCAAGGGCGAGGCGATCGAGGCGGTGGCCACCGTATTGGACAAGGCGCACAACGGCGCCGTCTACGCCGCGATCGGCAAGCGGTACGGGATCATCGGGCGGGTGTTCAACCTGTTCAGCAAGCTGCGGGGCGGCATGCGCAACAACGTCGGGCTGGCACTGACCGCCGCCGGCTGAGGCCACGACTCCGTCACATATAGTGGACTTAAGTCATTAAAATTAGCATTGTTGGGTTGGACCCACCGACAAACTAGGAGCTCTCGTGGCCACCTTCACCTCCGACCAGATCCTCGGCGACATCGTGACCGCCGACCCGTCGACCACACGCATCCTGAGCAAGTTCGGGATCGACTTCTGCTGCCACGGCCAACGGACACTCAATGATGCGTGCGCCGCCGACGGCGTCGACGCCGATCAGCTGCTCGCGGCACTCAACAGCTCCGGCCAGCCCGCTCAGCGCGCCGACTGGGCCGACTTCGACGACGCCTCGCTGATCGCCCACATCGTCAGCACCCACCACCGGTTCCTGTGGGACGAGTTCCCCCGGCTGGCGGAGCTGGTCGACAAGGTGGCACGGGTGCACGGCCCCAACCACGGCGAGCTGGCACGCGTCCGGGAGCTCTTCCACCAGCTTCGCGCCGGCATGGAGCCGCACCTGCGCACCGAGGAGACCATGCTGTTCCCCGAGATCAGCCTGCATGCCGGCCGGCCCGACCGCCCGCTGTCGGATGAGGTGCGCAACGAACTGGCCGAGAACCAGCAGGAGCACGACAACGCCGGCCACCTGCTCGCCGAACTGCGGGAACTCACCGACGGCTACACCATCCCGGCAGACGCCTGCGCCAGCTACACCGCGATGCTGGCCGGCCTGGCGGACCTGGAGAGCGACATCCACCTGCACGTACACAAGGAGAACAACGTGCTGTTCCCGCGGGTGCTCGCCGGGGCCGGCAGCCTCACCTGAGCTCAGCCGAGGGCGTGGAGGTGTTCGTCGAAAAACGCGAACACCCGCGCCCAGGCATCGGCGGTCGCGGCGTCGTTGTAGCCGAAGCCGGCGATGCGGATCAGCGGCTGGGCGGGCAGCTTGTTGGCGAAGCTGTGCCCCGCTCCGGGATAGACCTTGATGTCGTGCGGGATGTTCTTGCGCTCGGCGACCCGGCGTAACCGGTCGGGGGCGCCGGCGCCCAGCGGATCACGACCGCCGAAACTGGCGACGATCGGGCAGGCGCCCTCGAGTGTTTCGTCGAGGTGGCGCGGCAGCGGAGTGCCATAGAACGGGGCGGAGGCCCCGAAGCCCTTGGGTGACAAGATCAATGAGAACTGCCCGCCCATGCAGAAACCGGCGATACCGACCTTCCCGGAGCACTCCGGCATGCCCAGCAGATGATCGCGGGCGGCCAGGATGTCGTCCAGGGCGCGGCCGCGCTGGGTCAACAGCTCGCGGAACACCCGGGTGATGCAGCGCGCCCGGCCGCCGCGCGAGTACAGGTTCGGCGACACCGCGAGGTAGCCCGCGCCGGCGATCCGCTCGGAGATGGCTTCCATGTCCGCGGCGTAGCCGATCGCGTCGTGGATCACCACCACTCCAGGCCACGGCCCGGGCCCGTCCGGGATGTCCAGCAACGCCTCGATGGGCCCGTCGGGGGTCGCGATTTCGATGGTCGTCATCGCCTCAACGTATTCCCCGGTCCGCCGGGAGGGAACCTCCTCGGCGGCCCGGACGTTGGGGTGGCATGGCGAGCGCTGTGTTGCGGATGTTTCTGATCTACGCCGTGGCCGAGTCGGCCGCGGTTGCCGCACTGATCTGGGCGATCGGATTCGGCTGGACGACGCTGCTGTTGCTGGGCGCCTTCGTGGGCGGGCTGGCGCTGTCGGCAGGACAGGTCCGACGTCAGGTCAGGCGGCTGCGTTCGGGAGCCGGGCCCGGTGTGCTCACCGACGGCGGCCTGGTCGCGGCGGGCACCCTGCTGGTGCTCGTCCCCGGCCCGCTGACCACGCTGGCGGGCCTGTTGCTGCTGGCACCCCCGACCCGTACCGCCGCCCGGCCACTGCTGGCCGCGCTGGCCACCGCCGGGATCGGGCGCCACACGCCGCTGGCGGCCGCCACGGTGGCCGGCGGACGCTGGTATACCGCTCGGCGCGCTGCGGGCCGCCGCACCGACGACTACATCGACGCCGAAGTGGTCGACGTCACCGACGTCCGCCCCGTCCAGCCGCCCGCCTTGTCGGTCGGCTGACCCGGCGCTACCGACACCCCGTACTTTTACGGCGTGACAGTCGTGCCCGGGGCTCCCACCTTGCTGCTGCTCGGCGGCCGCATCCACAGCCCGACTCATCCGGACGCCACCGCGATGGCGGTCCGCGACGGGACGGTCGCCTGGCTGGGCAGCGACGCCGTCGGCCGCGACCAATTCCCGCGAGCCGACGTGCTGGACCTCGACGGGGCTTTGGTGACACCGGCTTTCGTGGACAGCCACGTCCACGTCACCGAGACCGGGCTGTGCCGCACCGGTCTGGATCTGCGGGCGGCTACCTCCCAGCGGCACTGTCTGCAGCTGATCGCCGACTATGCGACAACCCATCCCGACCAGCCGATCTGGGGCCACGGCTGGGACGAATCCGGCTGGCCCGACGGTGGTGCCCCGGACACCGAGGCGCTCGACGCGGTGGTGGGGGACCGGCCTGCCTATCTGTCGCGGGTCGATGTCCACTCCGCGCTGGCCTCCAGCGGGCTCCGCACCCGGGTGCTGGAACTCCCGGGACGACCCGACGCCGCGGCGCCGCTGGCCGGTGCGGCCCACCACCTGGTGCGTGCCGCGGCCCGCAACCTGCTCACCAGCGCCCAGCGGGCGGCCGCCCGCACCGCCGCGCTCGACGCCGCGGCCGCGGCCGGGATCGTCGCGGTGCACGAGTGCGCCGGCCCGGACATCGGCGGCCTGGACGACTGGCGGGAGCTGCGGGCCCTCAGCGAGCAGGGTGACGGTGTCGAGGTCATCGGTTACTGGGGTGAGGCGGTCAGCAGTGCCACTCGGGCGCGCGAACTCCTCGCCGACACCGGCGCCCGCGGTCTCGGCGGCGACCTGTTCGTCGACGGCGCCCTGGGCTCGCACACGGCCTGGCTGCACGAGCCCTACGCCGACGCCGCGGACTGCACCGGGGTTCGTCACCTGGACCCCGACACCGTCGGCGCCCATCTGTGGGCCTGCACCGAGGCGGGGGTGACCGCCGGTTTCCACGTCATCGGCGACGCCGCGGTGTCCTCGGTGGTCGCGGCGCTGGAACGGGTGGTGGAGCACTTCGGGGTCGCCGCGGTGGCACGCTGCGGGCACCGGCTGGAGCACCTGGAGATGGTCAGCGCCGAGCAGGCCGCCAAGCTGGGGTCCTGGGGCGTGATCGCCAGCATGCAACCCGTTTTCGACGCGCTCTGGGGCGGCGACGACGGCATGTACGCCCAACGGCTGGGGGCGCAGCGGGCTGCCGGGCTGAACCCGTTCGCGCTGTTAGCATCCCAAGGCGTGCCCCTCGCGTTCGGTTCGGACAGCCCGGTGACCACTCTCGATCCGTGGGCAGCGGTGCGCGCGGCCGCACACCACCGCACACCGGGCAGCGCGGTGTCGATGCGGGCGGCGTTCGCCGCGGCCACCCGCGGCGGCTGGCGAGCCGCCGGCGTCAACGACGGCATTAGCGGAACCCTGGTGCCCGGAGCCCCCGCCTCCTACGCGGTCTGGGAGGTCGCCCGGCTTGCCGTGCAGGCGCCTCGCGATACCGTTCAGCGCTGGTCGACCGATCCGCGCTCCCGGGTGCCGGCGCTACCGGTGCTGGAACCCGGTGACACGCCGAAATGCCGGCGCACCGTGCACCGTGGTGTGGTCCTTTATGGCTGACCCCACGGAGGATCCGGAGACACCCCACGGTCCCGCAGCGCCGAACCGGTTGGAGCGGCTGGGGATCGCGGCGGCCGACCGCTGGGCCCAGCTGGCGGCATCGGTGGTCGCCGGCATGTTGCTACGGGCCGGCTTCCCGCCGCTGAACTGGTGGTGGGCGGCGATTCTGGCGTTCTCGCTGTTGGCCTGGGTGCTTATTCACCGCGAGACCACCGTCGGCGGCGGGTTCGGCTACGGGCTGCTGTGCGGGCTGGCGTTCTATCTGCCCCTGCTGCCCTGGGTCGGCGGTCTGGTCGGCGCCCTGCCCTGGCTGCTGTTGACCCTGATGTGTGCGCTGTTTCCCGCCGTGTTCGGATCTGCCGCCGTGGTGGCTCGCAGCCTGCCGGGGTGGCCGATCTGGTTCGCCGTGCTGTGGGCGGCCCACGAATGGGCCAAGTCGGTGTTCCCCTTCGGCGGTTTCCCCTGGGGCGCCGTGGGTTACGGCCAGACGGCAGGGCCGCTGCTGCCGCTGGTTGCCCTCGGCGGGGTTCCGCTGCTCTCGACGGCCGTGGTGCTGACCGGCTGCGCCGGCACCGCGCTGGCGGTGGAGATCGTGCGGTGGCTGCGTGAGGAACCGCCGAGCGACCCGGCACGCGACGTCGGCCGCCCGCCTGCGGTGTTGCTGCCCGGCCTGTGCATCTGCCTGGTGCTGCTGGCCGCGATCGTGGTGTGGCCCGGTGTGCGCCGCTCCGGCGTAGGAGCCGGTGATGACCCGGCGATCACCGTGGCGGCGGTGCAGGGCAACGTGCCGCGCCTCGGGCTGGACTTCAACGCCCAGCGCCGTGAGGTGCTGGACTATCACGTCCGTGAAACCCTCCGGCTGGCCGAGGACGTCGAGGCCGGCCGGGCCTCCCAGCCGCTGTTCGTCATCTGGCCGGAGAACGCCTCGGACATCGATCCGACGGTGAACGCCGATGCCGCCCAGCAGATCACCCTGGCCGCCCAGGCGATCGACGCCCCGATTCTGGTGGGCACCGTGCGGGCGGCGCCGGGCTGGACCCGCGAGGACCCGGTGGCGATGAATTCGGTGCTGGTGTGGGATCCGCAGACCGGGCCGGGGGAGAGCCACGACAAGCGGATCGTCCAGCCGTTCGGGGAGTACCTGCCGTGGCGCGGGTTCTTCCGGCACCTGTCCGGTTACGCCGACCGCGCGGGATATTTCGTACCGGGTCACGGCGACGGGGTGGTGCATGTCGCCGGCGTCCCGGTCGGGGTGGCGACCTGCTGGGAAGTGATCTTCGACCGCGCGCCGCGCCAGTCGGTGCTGGCCGGCGCCCAGCTGCTGGCCGTGCCGTCCAACAACGCCACCTTCGACGCGACGATGAGTGAGCAGCAGCTGGCGTTCGCCAAGGTTCGCGCCGTCGAGCACAACCGCTACGTCGTCGTCGCCGGAACCACCGGCATCAGCGCGGTGATCGCCCCGGACGGCCGCGAGCTGGCCCGCACCGGCTTCTTCGAGGCCGCCTACCTCGACGGCCACGTGCGGCTGAAGACCTCCCTGACGCCGGCGACCCGATGGGCGCCGATCCTGCAGTGGCTGCTGGTCGGTGCGGCCGTTGCGGGCCTGCTGGTAGCCGTACTGCAAAATGGACACTTCCTGCGCGGTCGACAGCGGCGTTGGTTCAACAGGCGTCCCACCGGCGCCGAGGTAAAGGGGAGGAGCGGCGCCGATGACTGAGCGTCCCAGCCTGCACACGCTGGTGGTGATACCCACCTACAACGAGCTGGAGAACCTGCCGATCATCCTGGACCGGCTGCAGCAGGCCCGCCCGGATGTGCACGTTCTCGTGGTCGACGACGGCAGCCCCGACGGCACCGGGCGGCTGGCCGACGAGCGGGCGGCCGCCGACCCCGAACGCATCCACGTGATGCACCGGACCGCCAAGGCCGGGCTGGGTGCGGCATACCTGGCGGGTTTCGCCTGGGGACTGGCCCGCCCTTACGAGGTGGTGGTCGAGATGGACGCCGACGGCAGCCACGCTCCCGAACAGCTGTACCGGCTGTTGGATGCCATCGACGCGGGCGCCGATCTGGCGATCGGTTCGCGTTACGTCGGCGGCGGGGCGGTCCGCAACTGGCCGGTGCGTCGCCTGGTGCTCTCCAAGACCGCCAACACCTATGCGCGGCTGCTGCTCGGGGTGGGAATCCACGACATCACCGCCGGCTACCGCGCCTACCGTCGCGGGGTGCTGGAGAAGATCGGGCTGGACGCGGTGGACTCCAAGGGGTACTGCTTCCAGGTCGACCTCACCTGGCGCGCCGTCAACAGCGGCTTCACCATCACCGAGGTGCCGATCACGTTCACCGAACGCGAACTGGGCGTCTCGAAGATGAGCGGCTCCAATATTCGCGAAGCGATGGTCAAGGTCGCGCGCTGGGGAATCGGCGGCCGGATCAACCGACTCCGCGGCGCACGCGGCTGACCGGGCACGATTCGTCAGGTTTTGCAGGGCCGCGCTCGCGGCCCGGGGTCAACCGCGCCGCTTCGTCTTGATCAGATCCAGACGCTCCTTGAGCAGCTCTTCGAGGTCTTCGATCGAGCGGCGCTCCAGCAGCATGTCCCAGTGGGTGCGCGGCGGCTTGACCTTCTTCGGCTCGGGCAGGTCGCCCTCGACGAGAGTGCCCTCCAGGCCGTTGCGGCACATCCAGGTGCCGGGGATCTCCGCGTCGTCGGCGAAGGGAACCTCGAACTCTTCGCCGTTCTCGGTGCGGTACCGCGCGATGCGGCGCGGCGCCAGGTCATGGTTGCGGTCGGTCTCGTAGCTCACGGCTCCCAGCCGACTGCCCCGCAGAACACGATCAGCCATCGACCCACACTCCTTATGCCTGTCAGTAGAAAAGATGTCTCGCGATTGTCAACGCGAACGGGCCCTGTGCAGTTCCCGGCGCATGCGGCGCGACCTCTCATGATACCGGGAACATCGCGAAGACCGGACTAAGGTGGCAAGACGTGCCACGCAGTCCCCGCCCGCAACCGTGTCGATGGTGCGGCCGTGACGTGGGTGACGCCGGTATCGGGCGGCGCCGGCAGTATTGCCGGCAATCCTGCCGGCAGCGCGCCTACGAGCAGCGTGCCCTGATCAGCAGCGGTAAGACGGCCGCGTTGGCGCCGGACGCCGTGGTGCTGTCCGCTGAGGAGGCCACGGCGCTGTCGGACCGGGTGTATCAGGTGCGCTGCGCGGCCGAGGACATCGCGACCGCGCTGTCCGAGGACGCTCCACGCGATGAGCTCCGGCAACTGTGCGACACGCTGCTGCACGCCGTCGAATCCGCCGACCGGTGGCGCTGAGGCGTCAGCTTGCGCAGCTGTACAGCTTGCCGGCGTCAGCGGGCGGCGGCACCGGGTGCAGGCAACCGAAGACGCCGATCTCCTCCGGACTGAACCGCACCGCCGAGCGGTGGGCGTAGTTCACGCAGAACAGGCCCACGCGATCCGCGCGACAGCGGTAGTCGCCGAACGACAGCGTCGATCCGTCGGGCAACTCGGCTCCGTCGCCGTGCACGAACCGTCCCGGATCGCCGTGCACGGACCCGACCCGCAGCGAATTGCCGCCGTAGTCGATCCAGCCGGCCTTCCACTGCCCGTAGATCTCTTGGGGCTGCGGCGGCGGATTCACCAGGTCGACCACGCAGGCCAATGCGCCGTCGGCAGAGCCGGAATCGGTCATGCAGTTGGTTGCTCGGTGGGGCGCGGCCGGAACGGTGAAGGCGACTTCGTCGATGAGGTCCGTGCTGACCCCGTCGCGGGTCGCGCTGTGGTAGCCCGCTGCATCGGCGGGCCGGCCGGCCTCGATCCAGGCGATGACATCGGCGATCGCAGCGCCCGGCGGTGGCGGGGCCGACGGTGCCGACGGCTCGGCCGCGGACGAGCTCGGCGACGATGACGGCGCGGAGGTCGCCGTGGTGGACGAGCCGCTCGGGCTTGGCTCCGGCTCGCCGACGGTCGCGCGGGAACACCCGGCGATCAACAGCAACACAGCGATGAGCCCGGTGAGACGCATGCCGTTAGGCTAGCCGCCGTGCCTAACCGGCGGTCCAGCCTCACCTCTCCTTCGTCGAGGTTCGCTAACCGCCGTGCCCAAGCGGCGGTCCAGCCTCACCTCTCCTTCGTCGAGGTTCGCTAACCGCCGTGCGGTTCGCTACCGTTCGGCTCATGCATAACCACCCTGTGCAGGCCAGTATCGCCACCGGCGTCGTGGAGGGTTTCGCGCGCGACGGGGTGCGCAGATGGCGCTCTATCCCGTACGCCCGCCCACCGGTCGGCCCGCTGCGATTCCGGGCGCCCCAACCGGCCGAGCCGTGGTCGGGGGTGCGGCACTGCCACGGGTTCACCAACTGCGCACCGCAGGAGCGGATGTACACCATCCTCAGCCCGGGCCGCTTTCAGCCGACCGGCGAGGACTGCCTGACCCTCAACGTGGTGGCACCCGAAGAAGCCGGTGCGGGCCCGCTGCCCGTCATGGTGTTCATCCACGGTGGCGGCTACATTCTGGGCAGTTCGGCTACCCCGATCTACGACGGGGCGGCGCTGGCCCGGCGCGGCTGCGTGTACGTCTCGGTCAACTACCGGCTCGGCGCGCTCGGCTGCTTGGACCTGTCGTCGCTGTCGACCTCCGAGATCACCGTGGACAGCAACCTGTACCTACGTGATCTGGTGCTGGCCCTGCGCTGGGTGCGCGAGAACATCGCGGCCTTCGGCGGCGACCCGGACAACGTCACGATCTTCGGCGAGAGCGCCGGCGCGCACATCGTCGCCACTCTGCTGGGCGTGCCGCAAGCCGAAGGCCTGTTCGCCCGCGCGATCGCCCAAAGCCCCGCCGCGGGAATGGTTCGCAGCCCCGAGGTGGCGGCGGAGTTCGCCCGCCGGTTCGCCGCGCTGCTCGGCGTGCGCCCCTCCGACGCCGCGCACACGCTGCTGCGGGTGTCCCCGGCCGAGTTGGTGGCGGCCCAGGACCGATTGCTCAGGGAGGGCACCCGCGACATGCTGGGCGCTTTCCCGATCGGGCCGGTCTCCGGCGACGACCTGTTGCCGCTGGATCCGGTCGAGGCGATGCGGCGGGGGTCGGCCCACCGGGTCCCGCTCATCGTCGGCAGCAACGCCGATGAAGGACGCCTGTTCACCCGGTTCTTGAAGATGTTGCCGACGACCGAGCCGATGGTCGAGTCGATGCTGGCCAATACCGATGCGGGAGTGCGTGATCGGATCATCGCCGCCTACCCCGACTACCCGAACCGGGCGGCCTGCATCCGGCTCGGCGGCGACTTCGCCTTCAACGCTGCCGTCTGGCAGATCGCCGAGGCGCACGGAGCCCACGCACCCACCTACGTCTACCGCTACGACTTCGCGCCGCGGATGCTGCGCTGGTCGGGCATGGGCGCCACGCACGCCACCGAACTGCTGGCCGTGTTCGACGTCTACCGCAGCGGCGGATTGGGCCGGCTGCTCACCGCCGGCGCGGATCGCCGGGTGGCGCTGCGGGTCAGCGGCAAGGTGCAGCGCCGCTGGCGCGCCTTCAGCGCGGACGGAACGCCGGGCGACGACTGGCCGGTCTACAGCCGGAACGACCGCGCGGTGATGGTGTTCGACCGCGAGACCCGGGTCGAGTACGACCCGACACCGGAGCGCCGGATGGCCTGGGACGGATTCTCGCTGGCCCGCTAGCCAGCTCTCAGGCCCGGATCACCCGGGTGCCCCCGGCCAGCTGGTCGTGCTTGCCCTGCTTGGTCGGGCTACCGCTGATCGTCAGCGCGATCACGACGTAGGCCACGAACGCCAGCAGCGGGCCAAGATAGGGGAGCACGGCCAGCACGGTGAAGGAGTTACGGACCGCCGACTGCGCAAGCGTCGGCTTCGAAACACCGTCGGGCCCACGCACCGCCAGGCCGAGCAGTCGCTTGGCCGGGCTGGACCCCTGAGTGACCTCGAACAACACGAAGTAGCCGTAGGTCAGCACACCGGAGAACAGGCCGGTCACCAGGAAGGGATAGTCGTCGGCGAACACGAACAGCGACAGGGCGAACGCCACGATGCTGACCAGCACACCGTCGATGAAGCGGGCCCAGAAGCGCCTGCCCAGCCCGCCCGGCTTCTGATTCCACGCCGGCGGCTGATTCCGTCCGGGCTGCTGCCCCCAACCCTGCTGCGGCGGATAGCCGCCGGGCTGGCCGTAACCCGGGCCGTAGCCGGGGACCTTCGGGTCGAAATCGCCGGTCGTCATCAGATCCGCTCCTGATCATCGGGTGTTCGCCAATGTACCGTGGCGGTCGAGGGCCTGATCTGATTCTGCGCACGGCGAAATGGCGGACCCCGTAGGACCATGTACCAGATCGCGGTGGTGCTCATCGTCGCATTGCACCTGGTGTTCGTCGGCTACGTCGTCGCCGGCGGCTTCCTGGCGCTGCGGTGGCGGCGCACCATCTGGCTACATGTCCCGGCGGTGTTGTGGGCGGTCCTGATCCTCACCGCTCACCTGGACTGCCCGCTGACGTGGCTGGAGCGCCGTGCCCGCACCGCCGCCGGGATGGCCTCGCTGCCGCCGGAGGGGTTCATCGCCCACTATCTGACCGGAGTCCTCTATCCCGCCACGTGGGTCGCAGCGGTCGAGGGTGCGGTGCTGGCGGCCGTCGGCTGCTCCTGGGTGCTCTACAGGCGGGCCGCACTGCGGCGCCGGCGATACGGTGGTGCTCATGCGGGCGCTGATCATCGTCGACGTGCAGAACGACTTCTGTGACGGGGGCGCGCTGCCGGTGACCGGCGCCGGCACGGTCGCCTACGACATCACCCGCTATCTGGACAGCGCAGCCGCCCGGGAGCGCTACGACCACGTGGTGGCGACCAAGGATTGGCACATCGACCCCGGCGACCATTTCTCACCGCGCCCGGACAACGTGACGTCCTGGCCGCCGCACTGCCGCGCCGGAACGGCCGGCGCGGAATTTCCTTCGGCACTGAGCACCGAGCGGATCGACGCGGTCTTCAAAAAGGGCCAATACGACGCCGGATACAGCGGATTCGACGGCGTCGACGACGACGACACCGCCCTGGGCGACTGGCTGCACCGACGCGGCGTGGACAGCGTCGACGTGGTCGGTGTCGCCACCGACTACTGTGTGCGCCACACCGCCGAGGACGCGATCCGCGCGGGGTTTTCCACCACGGTGCTGGCGCAGTTGACCGCGGGTGTGGCCGCCGACTCGACGGCCGCGGCGGTGGCGGCGATGCGCAGCGCCGGTGTCGCTGTTCTGGAGGCAGCCTGATGACCGACCCGATAGCGCAAGATCTGCTGGCCACGGTCGAGCAGTCGCCGGCCGCGGCGGCCGCGCACGACCGAGCCGGCTGGGTAGGCCTTTTCAGCGCCATCGGTGCGGTGGAGGACCCGGTGGGATCGCGCCCGCACGTCGGTTCCGAGCAGATCGGCCGGTTCTACGACACGTTCATCGGGCCGCGCGACATCACCTTCCATCGCGACCTGGACATCGTGCACGGCACGACGGTCATCCGGGACCTGCAGCTCGAGGTCGCGATGGGGCCGTCGGTGATCATGCACATTCCGGCGATCCTGCGTTACGACCTCACCGAGGCCGACGGCCGTTGGGAACTGCGGCGATTACGCGCCTACTGGGAGCTGCCGGCGATGATCCGGCAGTTCCTCAGCAACGGCCTTTCGGCGGTGCCCGCCGGGCTGCAGCTGTCGCGATCGCTGCTGCGCAACCAACGCCTCGCCGGCACCGCCGGATTCGCTGCCGGTTTTCGCCGACCGGCCGACCGCGGCAGGCATTCGGTGCGCACCTTCCTCACCGCGATGGCCTCCGGCGAGACGGCCGCCGCCCGTGGGGTGCTATCGCCTGATGCCACAGTGACTTACGGCGACGACACCGCCGTGGACGTCATCGAACTCGGCACCAGGCTGGACGGCGCCCGCTCGACGAAGTTGCTGGCGGCCGGCAGCACCGTCGCGGTCTCGACGACCTCGGCGCAGCAGCGCGGGGTGCTCTTCGCCGACGTGGACCGGCGCGGCCAGGCGATCACCACGATCCGGTACTTCGCAGAAGACTGAGTCGCCGGCCCGGCGAGGATAAGCTCGACGACGTGCCAAGCTTTCGAATCGCCGAAGTCGCCGAACTGCTCGGGGTCAGTGACGACACCGTCCGGCGCTGGATCGACTCCGGTCGCCTCTCGGCGACGTCGGGGGCCGGGCCCCGGATGGTCGACGGAGCCGAGCTGGCAGCGTTCGCCCAGGAGCGCGCCTCCGTCGAACCGGTATCGCGCAACCCGGTGGTGGGCCAATCCGCCCGCAACCGACTGGTCGGGCTGGTCACCAACGTCACGCGGGACACGGTGATGGCACAGGTCGACGTGCAGGCCGGGCCATTTCGGCTGGTGTCGTTGGTCAGCCGGGAGGCCGCCGACGAACTGCGGCTTCAGCCGGGCAGCCTGGTCGTCGCCTCGGTCAAAGCCACCAACGTCGTGCTGGAACTGCCCCGTCGGGCCGGCTCGGCCGGCCACACCGACCCGGCGGCCGAATTCGGATAATTCAGGCCAGCAGCAGTACCAGTGACGCCGTCGCCAGCAGCAGGTAGGCGGCCGGAAACGCGATGTTGTACACCACTCCGGCCCGCAGATGGGTCACGACGGCCCCGATGAAGAAGGCGACCAGCCCCGCCGCGGCGGCGACGCCGATCAGCGGTACGCCCGCCAGCCCGATGATCAGGCCGGCGCCCCCGGCCAGCTTCAGCCCGCCCAACAGTGGCAGCCACGAGCGCGGTACTCCTACCTGCGCCGAGTTGGCCAGGACGAACTGCGCCGGAATGAAGTCGGCGATGGCGATGGCGATGGTGATGACCGCGGTGACGATGATGACCGCAAGGTAGAACGTCGATACGCTCATGATGTTGCTCTTCCTTTCGTCGGCGGGCGTGGCTATCCCGGTCTATCCCTGTAAATGACGACTCCCGGACGGCAAAGGTGACCCATGAGCACCATGGACGATTTGGCGGAGCAGTTCGAAGCCCACCGCCGCCACCTGCATGCGGTGGCGTTTCACCTGCTGGGCTCGTCCGTCGACGCCGACGATGCCGTGCAGTCGGCTTGGCTGAAGGCCAGCGGCGCCGACTTCGCGGCGGTGGACAACATGGCGGGCTGGCTCACCACCATCACCGCCCGCACCGCCGTGGATCAGTTGCGCACCCGCGCCCGGCGAGCCGAGCTGCCACTGCCCGAGACGGCCGACCCCGACGACGCCCGCGGCTCGGTTGCGCCCACCGCCGACGAGGAGGTGCTGCGCACCGAGGCGGTCAGCCGCGCGCTGCTGGTGGTGCTGGATCGGTTGTCGCCGGCACAGCGGGCGGCCTTTGTGTTGCACGACCTGTTCGACGTGCCCTTCGAGCAGATCGGTGACCTGCTCGACCGGTCCCCGGATGCCGCCAAGAAGCTGGCCAGCCGGGCACGGGCTCGGCTACACGCCGGCCCGGCCGCCGAACCGCGCCGCCGTGCTGAGCACCTGCAGATCGTGACGGCGTTCCTGGCGGCCTCCCGCGGCGGCGACATCCCGGCGCTGCTCGAGCTGCTGGCGCCCGACGTGGTGCGCCGGGTCGACCCGGAGCTGGTACCGGCCGGTGTGCCCACCGAAATGCGCGGCGCCGCCGATGTTGCGACGGAGACCCGCCGCTTCACCTTCCGCGCACGCACCGGTGCGGTGCTGCTGATCGACGGCGCGCCCGGCATCGCGATCGCACCGGCGGGCCGACTACTGGCCGTGCTCAGGATCGGTGTCGGTGACGACGGGCGCATTCACACCATCGACATCGCCGGCGAGCCGGACCGGCTGCGCTTGATGACGCTGCAGCTGCCGGGAACCGACCGGTGATGAGTGCGCGTGACGGCCGATCACGAGTGCCCGGTTCTGCTTTGATGGGTCACGCGAACCGATTCGGCAGTTAAGGGGAATCCCATGCCTGAGGAAGCGAAGGCGCCCGAGCCGACGCCGATGGCGGTGACAGCGCGCGGCATTTCGATGACCGGCCCGTGGGGACGGGTTTTCGGGCCGCTCGACCTGGACATCCAGTCCGGCGGGGTCACTGTGCTGGTCGGCCCGCCCGGATCGGGCCGCACCGCTCTGCTGATGAGCCTGGCTGGGCGGATGAAGCCGTCAACGGGAACGGTCAGCGTGTTCGGACGCCACAAGGCCCGCGACATCTTCGGCGTCTCCGCGCTGGCCGGGGTCGAACAACTCGACGCGATCTTCGAATCGGTGACGGTGGGCGACCTGATCACCGAGCAGCTCCGCTGGGATGCCCCCTGGTATCGACTGGTTCGTCGCGCCGGGGAAGCCGACCGCGATGCCGTCTGCCGGCCGGTCTTCGGTGATCTGCCACCGCCGCAACTGCACGAGTTCGTCGAGCAGCTCGACGAACTGACCGGGCTGCTGTTGCGCATCGCGCTGGCCAACACCGCACGGCCACCACTGTTGGTGATCGGCACCATCGATCAGGTCACCAGCGACCGTGACCGGGCGACCCTGATCCGCCGGCTGGTCGCGCTGGGGGAGCAGCAGACCGTGATCACCGCGTCGGCCAACGAGGTGCCCGAGGGTTCGGGGGTCGCGGCGCAGATCCTCGTCGAGCATCTGGGGCCGGCCGGGCTTGCGCACAGCGCCCACAGTCGAGATGAGAAGGGGGACGAGTAGACCATGCTCGCCGGAATGTCGTTGGGCACCGACCTCAAACGCTACTCGCGCGGCACCATGCCGCGGCTGGCCCTGATCACCATCATTGTGCTGCCACTGCTCTACGGCGCGATGTATCTGTGGGCGTTCTGGAATCCGTTCGCCGCCATCGACAAGATCCCGGTCGCCCTGGTCAACGAGGACACCGGCGCCACCGTCTCGGGAAACCAGCTGCACGCCGGCGACGAGGTCACCCGCGCGTTGGTTGACTCCGGCCAGCTCGATCTGCACCAGGTATCGGAAAGCGACGCCGTCAAAGGGGTTTCGGACGGCACCTATTACTTCTCGATCACCCTGCCGGCTGATTTCAGCGCGGCGGTGGTGTCGCCCGCGGGTCCGCATCCGCAGAAGGCGCAGATCCAGTTCCGATTCAACGACGCCAATAACTATCTGGCGTCGGTGATGGGTCAGAACGCCGCCCGCGAGGTTCTCAACGAGGTCAGCGCCAAGGTCGGCCAGCAGGTGATCGGCACCGCGCTGACCCAGGTGACCGACGAGGTCAAGAAGGCCGCCGACGGCGCCGATCAACTCTGGCAGGGCTCAAAGGCATTGGCGGACAACCTCGCGACAGCACGCGATGGTTCGGCGGCTCTCGCCGACGGCAGCCGCCGGCTGTCCCAGGGCGTCCAGCAGGCCACCGAGCCGCTGCTGAAGCTGACCGACGACCTCGGCGCCATGGGCCTGGACCCGAACGCCGCCGGTGCCGCCGCCACCGCGTTGAGCGGCAACATCAAAACGGTGTCCGACCGGATCGCGGCGCTCAACGTCAACTATCAGCAGGCCGCCGGAATCGTCAACCAGGTGGTCGATGCGCTGCGCGCCAACCCCGATCCGGCCGTTCGCGGGCTCGGTGACACCCTTGCCGGCGCCCAGCGGCTCCTCGGGGTCACAGGGCTCGACCCGGCCACCGACCAGGGACTGGCGCAGCTGCGCACCAACGCCCAGACGCTGGAGAACGACCTGGCCGATCCGGGCAGCGGGCTGCGCACGCTCATCGCCCACGCCCTCGACGGCGGACTCAAAGCCGATCTGGTCACGCTGCGTGACGGCGCCACCGACCTCGACGCGGGCGCACACCGGCTCAGCGAGGGTTTGGTCGGGTTGACCGACGGCAGCAATCAGCTCAAAGACGGAGCCGGGCAGTTGGCATCGGGGTTGGGCGAGGCGGATCAACGCGCCTCGACGGTCACCGACCAGCAGCGTGTCGAGGTTTCGCAGATCCTGGCCAGCCCGGTCGGTGTCGACATGGACTTCACCCATCACGCCGCCACCTTCGGCACCGGCTTCGCGCCGTTTTTCCTGCCGCTGGCATTGTTCATCGGCTCACTGATCGTGTGGATGTTGCTGACCCCGTTGCAGACTCGCGCCATCGTCAACGGTCTCGGTGCGCTGCGGGTCGTGCTGGCCTCCTATTGGCCGGCCCTGCTGCTGGGCCTGTGCCAGGTGGTGCTGATGTATGCGGTGGTGCATTTCGGGGTCGGGTTGCAGGCGAAGTACGCCGCGGGCACGGTCGCGTTCCTGGCCTTGATCGCCGCGTCGTTCCTGGCGCTGATCCAGGCGTTCAACGCGGTGCTCGGTGTCGCGGTCGGGCGGGTGTTCACCCTGGCATTCCTGATGTTCCAGCTGGTGTCCTCCGGCGGGGTGTATCCGGTGGAGACCACGGCGAAACCGTTCCAGATTCTGCACCCGTATGATCCGATGACCTACGCGGTCAACGGTTTACGTCAGTTGACCGTCGGCGGTATCGATGCCCGGATGTGGACGTCGGTGGCGGTGCTGGCCGGGATCCTGGTCGTGTCACTGGCCGCCAGCAGTTGGGCCGCACGCCGAGATCGTCAGTACTCCCTCGAACGCCTCTACCCGCCGATCGAAGTGTGACGGTTCCCCGCGTGCGGCCTTGGGGCGGAAACCCGTTGCGGCGACGCACCGTGTTGCGCGGCGCCGCGACAGTGGGGATGGCCGCTGCGGTGCCGTGGCCGTCGGCGTGCGGCGCCGACGACGACGCGGTGACGTTCTTCTTCGCGGCCAACCCGGAAGAGGCCGACACCAGGATGCGCATCGTGACGGCATTCCAGCGCGAACATCCCGACATCCGGATGCGCACCGTGCTGGCCGGGGGAGATCCCACCCAGCAGATATCGACATTCTGCGCCGGCGGCAGGTGCCCGGATGTGCTGATGGCCTGGGAGTTCAACTACGCGGGGCTGGCCGACCGCGGCGTGCTGGCGGATCTGAACCCGCTGCTGGACGCTGACCGGGAGTTCGCAGCAGCACTGCACGCCGACAGCATCCCGGTGCTGTATGAGACGTTCGGCTTCAACGGCGGCCAGTACGCCTTCCCCGAGCAGTGGTCGGGGGCGTTCTTGTTCTACAACACCCGGATCTTCGCCGAGGCCGGGGTGCCGCCACCGCCGGGGCGCTGGGACCGGCCCTGGACGTTCGACCAATTCCTCGACACGGCAACCGCACTGACCCGCCGGTCCGCCGACGGCCGGGTCACCCAGTGGGGGTTCGTCGACACCTGGTCGCCGCCCTACTCCGCGGCGCTGTTCGGGATGAACAACGGCACACCATGGGCCGTCCCACGATTCAACCCCACCCACCTGAACTTCGACGATGACGCCTTCCTCGCCGGCATCCAGTTCTACGCCGATCTGGCTTGCGTGCACCGGGTGGCACCTGCGGCATCGGACACCCAGGCGATCTCCACCATGGGCTTGTTCACCGCGGGCCAGGCGGCGATGGCGCTCGGCGGCCACTGGCGCTACCAGACCTTCGCGCAGGCCGACGAGCTCGATTTCGACGTGGCCGTCCTGCCGACCGGGCCGGCGGCGGCCGCCAAGGGAATGGCTGCCCGCTCGGCGATCGGCAGCACCGGCCTGGCCATCGCCGCCGCCAGTCGGCACCGCCGACAGGCCTGGGAGTTCGTGAAATTCGCTGCCGGGCCGGTGGGGCAGACGCTGATCGGGGAGTCCGGCCTGTTCGTGCCGGTGCTGCGATCCGCGATCGCCGCGCCCGCGTTCAGAGCAGCCCACACCGGTATCGCCAACCTCGATGTGCTCACCGGCGGCCCGGCCCACTCCGAGGGCCTGCCGGTCTCCCCGGAATGGCAGAAGGTGCACGCCCTGATGGACCGCGCGATCGGGCCGGTGCTGCGCGGGAAGCGGCCCGCGGCGAGCCTGAAGGCCGGCCTGTCGCCCCAGATCGACGAGGTATTGGCCCCCGCATGAACCCGACACGCAGGCGCGCACGAGCGGGACGATGGTTCATCGCCCCGAATCTGGCGGCGGTCGCGGTGTTCATGGCGTTCCCGCTCGCGTTCTCGCTCTACATGAGCGTCCAGCACTGGGATCTGTTCAGCCCGCCGACGTTCGTCGGGGCGGCGAACTTCCGCGACCTGTTCACCGAGGATCCGCTGTTCGGGATCGCGGTGCGCAACACGACGGTGTTCACCGTCGGCACCGTGGTCCCGACGGTGTTGATCAGTCTGGCGGTGGCCGGATTGCTCAACCGCAGGATCAAGGGCATCGGGCTGTTCCGGGCGATCGCGTTCCTTCCGCTGGCGGTGTCCTCGGTGGTGATCGCGGTGGTGTGGCAGTTCGTGTTCAACACCGACAGCGGCTTGCTCAACATCATGCTCGGCTGGTTCGGCATCTCGCCAGTGCCGTGGCTGACCGAGCCGCATTGGGCGATGGCTTCGCTGTGTCTGGTCAGCGTGTGGAAGAGCGTCCCGTTTGCGACGGTGATCCTGTTGGCGGCGATGCAGGGTGTGCCGGATTCGCTGCACGAGGCGGCCCGCATCGACGGCGCCGGGGAGGTCCGGCGCTTCGTGTCCATCACGGTGCCGATGATCCGCGGCGCGCTGTGGTTCGTGGTGGTGATCTCGGTGATCAACGCGTTTCAGGCATTTGATCTGGTTTATGTGCTCACCGGGAGCAGCGGGGGCCCGGAGACCGGCACCTACGTGTTGGCCATCATGTTGTTCCAGCAGGCGTTCGCCTTCCTGGACTTCGGTTACGCGTCCGCGCTGGCGTGGGTGATGTTCGCCGTGCTGCTGGTGCTGACGGTCATCCAACTGAGGCTGTCGCGCCGCAATGCGGTGGACCAATGACCGCCCGGCGCACCGGACGTCCGGTGCGACACCGTATCGGCGGGCTGCTCGGTGTCTACGCGGGCCTGGCCGGTGTCGCGGCATGCGCACTGTTCCCCATCCTGTGGGCGTTGTCGGGGTCGCTGAAACGCCAGGCCGAGATCAGCCGGCCGATGTTGTTGCCGGCCCACCCGCAGTGGTCGAACTACCTGGACGTGTTCGCCCGAATGCCGTTCTGGCGGATGCTTTTCAACACCGTTCTCTACGCCGGCTGTGTAACGGCCGGGCAGGTCTTCTTCTGCTCCCTGGCCGGCTACGCCTTCGCCCGGCTGCCGTTCACCGGCCGCGACACGCTGTTCGTGCTGTACCTGGCCACCCTGATGGTGCCGTTGACGGTCACCGTGATTCCGCAGTTCATCTTGATGCGGGTGTTCGGGTGGACCGACACCATGTGGGCGATGATCATCCCCGGGCTGTTCGGCAGTGCGTTCGGCACCTATCTGATGCGGCAGTTCTTTGCGACACTGCCGGTCGACTTGGAGGAGGCGGCCATTCTGGACGGGTGCTCGCCGTGGCAGGTCTACTGGCGGATCCTGCTGCCGCACGCCAGACCGGCGGTGATGGTGCTGGCGGTACTGACCTGGATCAACGTCTGGAACGATTTCCTGTGGCCGCTGTTGATGATCCAACGCAAGAGCATTGCCACCCTTACCCTCGGGCTGGTGTGGATGCAGGGGGAGTACGTCGCCGAGTGGCCGGTGCTGATGGCGGCGTCCATGTTGATGCTGGCGCCGCTGATCGTGATCTATGCGGTGGCGCAACGCGCCTTCATCAGCGGCATCGCCGCCACCGGGTTCGGTGGACGGTAGTCAGGGGACCGCAGTGGCTTCAGTGACTTTCGACTCCGTGACCCGGCGCTATCCCGGTACCGACCGCCCCGCGCTCGACGCCTTGAACCTGTCCGTCGACGACGGCGAGTTCATGGTGCTGGTCGGGCCGTCCGGATGCGGCAAGACGACCACCCTGCGGATGCTGGCCGGCCTGGAACCCGTTGATGCAGGACGGATCTGCATCGGCAGCACTGACGTCACCGAGACCGACCCCGGTGCTCGTGACATCGCCATGGTGTTCCAGAACTATGCGCTGTACCCGCACATGACGGTCGCGCAGAACATGGGTTTCGCCCTGAGGGTCGCCAAGACCCCGAAGGCCGAGATCCGCACCAGGGTGCTGGAGGCCGCACAGCTGCTGGGTTTACAGGCGCATCTGCAGCGCAGACCCAAGGACCTGTCCGGGGGTGAACGCCAGCGGGTCGCGATGGGCCGGGCGATCGTGCGTCGCCCGCAGGTCTTCCTGATGGACGAGCCACTGTCGAATCTGGATGCCATGCTGCGCGTGCAGACCCGCAATCAGATCGCCGAGCTGCAACGCCGGCTGGGCATCACCACCGTTTACGTCACCCACGACCAGGTGGAGGCCATGACGATGGGGGACCGGGTGGCGGTGTTGCGCGACGGGGTGCTGCAGCAGTGCGCGCCGCCCCGCGAGCTCTATCGCCATCCGGCCAACGTGTTCGTCGCCGGGTTCATCGGGTCGCCGGCGATGAACCTGTTCGCCGTGCCGGTCGTCGACGGTGCGGTGACGTTGGGGGGTTATGCGCTGCCCCTGCCGTCCGAAATCTCTGCCGCCGCAGCCGAGTTGACCGTCGGTATCCGACCCGAGCAGCTGCGGATCGCCGACCGCGGAATCGGTGTCGAGGTGGAGTTCGTCGAAGAACTCGGCGCCGACACCTACCTGTACGGCCGGACCGTCGACCGGCAGGCGCCGCAATCGGTGGTCGCCCGGGTTCCGGGCGGCACCGAGATTCAGCGGGGGAGCCGGCTGGCGCTGCACCTCGATGTGGCGGACCTGCACTTCTTCACCGCCGACGGAGCCCGGCTGGGCTGAGAGTCACCGCGGCGATCTGCGCGCCTCGGGACCCAGCGTGACCGCCAAGTGATGCAACATCAGGACGAACGTGATAGCCCACGCGCCCAGCGCTATCCAACTCTGCACCGAGCCGATGTGGTAGACGATCGGGAGGTGGTCGGCCTGCCCCAGGTAGTGGCTGCCCACCCCGTACATGCCCAGCGGGAAGATCACACTCCACCACGGGGCCTCATAGCGCAGTGAGATGTGGTGCACGACATGGCGCCACACCCCGGCGGCGATCAACGGCGGGATCAGCCACGTGCCGAACGCCCAGAACATCACCGACGTTCCGGCGATCAGACCACGGGTGGCGGTGACCATCGGCGCCTCGGCCATCTCGACGATCCGCGCGCCGGCCAGAACGGTGATCGCCGTGGCGCCCATCGCCACCCAGTACTGCGGGATCAGATCCTCGGGCAGCAGCGGGTAGAGCAGCAGACGCAGGGCGACGAAGATTCCGGCGGCGCCGTAGAGGAACACCCCGATCGACCAGGAGACCACCGCGAGCAGCGCCAGGCCCTGACGCCACGGTTCCGCCATGTCGACCTCGAGTACGGCGGCCAGCACCGCGACCGACTGGCTGGCCACCACCCAGATGAACCAGGTGCCGTTGGCCCGCCGCACCACCGGACGCTCCGAGGTGCCCAGCACGGCGGTCCACGGAATCAGGTAGCCGAGCACCAGCCAGGCCAGCGAGCTGACCATCAGCAGGCCGACCGCGATACCGTCATGGCCGTCGATGACGAGGCGGGCCCCCAACACGTTGGTGGCCGACACGAAGGTGAACAGCCCGAACGCGCGGCCGGAGTCGGACAGGTCGGCCCGGAATTCGTGCGGGAAGGCGATGACGCGCACTGCGGACACCGCGACCAGGACAAGGTAGGACAGTGCCGTCACCCACAGCAGCAACACCGAGACCCGGTAGGCGTTCTGGTGGTACATGGCCATCGACACCATCCCGCTGGCCATCACCAGCGCGAAGTAGCCCGGGTTGAGGGTTCGCACCGCCTCCCGGGTACCGGTCGCCGGCATTGTCGTCGTTGCACCCACCCGGTTTCCGCCCCTCTCATCGCACACCGAAAGCGTGTCTCGGTATACCACCGGGCCGCATCCGGCGATGGCCAGTTGGGGGCAATCGACACCGATCTCTACGCTGCCGGTCACCAGACCGGAAGCAGATCGCACGGCGATGTTTTCGGATCAGTCGAGCAGCTGCCGCAGCACGTATTGCATGATGCCGCCGTGCCGGTAGTAGTCGGCTTCACCGGGGGTGTCGATGCGGACCGTGGCGTCGAACTCCACCGCGTCCTTGCCCGAGCCGGCCTTGACGTGCACGGTGTCGGGGATGGTGTCGCCCAGCGCGGTCACGCCGGTGATATCGAAGGTCTCCTCACCGGTCAGCCCCAGGGAGTCGGCATCGGCGCCGTCGGGGAACTGCAGCGGGAGTACTCCCATCCCGATCAGGTTGGAGCGGTGGATGCGCTCGTAGGACACCGCGAGCACCGCCCGCACCCCCAGCAGCACGGTGCCCTTGGCGGCCCAGTCGCGAGACGAGCCGGAGCCGTATTCCTTCCCGGCCAGAATCACCAAGGGGATGCCGGCGTCGAGGTAGTTGACCGACGCGTCGTAGATCGTGCTGACCGGAGCGTCCGGCTGGGTGAAGTCACGGGTGAAGCCGCCCTCGGTTCCCGGTGCCAACTGATTGCGCAGCCGGATGTTGGCGAACGTACCGCGGATCATCACCTCGTGGTTGCCGCGGCGGGAACCGTAGGAGTTGAAGTCCTTGCGCTCAATGCCGTGTGCGGACAGGTATTTTCCGGCCGGTGAGTCGTATCGGATCGACCCGGCCGGGCTGATGTGGTCGGTGGTGACCGAGTCGCCCAGTTTGGCCAGCACCCGCGCACCGGTGATGTCGGTGATCGGTGCCGGCTCGCGGGTCATGCCGTCGAAGTAGGGCGGCTGGCGCACGTAGGTGGAGTCGGGCGCCCAGGAGAAGGTGTCGCCCTCCGGCACCTTCAGCGCGCGCCAGCGTTCGTCACCGGTGAAGACGTCGGCGTAGCTGGCGGTGAACATCTCGGCCTGCAGGTTGTCGTCCACGACGGAGGCGATCTCCTCGGTGGTCGGCCAGATGTCGCGCAGGTACACCGGTTCGCCGTCGCTGCCGGTGCCGAGCGGGTCGGTCAGCAGGTTGACCCGCAGCGTTCCGGCCAGCGCGTAGGCGACCACCAGCGGTGGTGAGGCCAGGAAGTTCATTTGCACTTCGGGGTGTATGCGGCCCTCGAAGTTGCGGTTGCCCGACAGCACCGAGCACACGGTCAGGTCATTGTCGACGACGGCCTTGCTCACCTCCGGGATCAGTGGGCCGGAGTTGCCGATGCAGGTGGTGCAGCCGTAGCCGACCAGGTTGAAGCCCAGCTTGTCCAGATACGGGGTCAGCCCGGCCCGGTCGTAGTAATCGGTGACCACCCGCGACCCCGGTGCCAGGGTGGTCTTCACCCAGGGCTTGCGGGACAGGCCCTTGTCGACGGCGTTGCGGGCCAGCAGTGCCGCGCCGACCATCACCGAGGGATTGGAGGTGTTGGTGCAGGAGGTGATCGCGGCGATCACCACGTCGCCCTGGTTGATGTCGGTGCGGGTGCCGTCGGAGAGTTCGACGGCCACGCTGGCGGACGGCCAATCGTCTGCGGCGCAATCGCTCTGCGGGGTGCGAGGCCTGCCCGTGGGGCTGCTGGTGTCGCCGAAGGCGATCGGGTCGCTGGCCGGGAAGGAGTCCGCGGAGGCCTCATCGAGGTCTGACAGCGCCTGTTCGGTCGTTTCGACGCCGCCGAGCAGCGCGCAGACGGTCTGCGGGGCCACCCGCAGCGGGATCCGGTCCTGCGGGCGTTTCGGTCCGGCGATCGACGGCACCACGCTGGCCAGATCCAGTTCCAGGATTTGGGAGAACGCCGGCTCGCGGTCGGGGTCGTGCCACATGCCCTGCTCTTTGGCGTAGGCCTCCACCAGCTTGATCTGGTGCTCGGAGCGGCCGGTGAGCCGTAGGTAGTCGCACGTGACGCGGTCGATCGGGAAGATCGCGCAGGTGGCTCCGTACTCGGGGCTCATGTTGCCGATGGTGGCGCGGTTCGCCAGCGGCACGTTGGCCACGCCCGGGCCGAAGAACTCCACGAACTTGCCGACCACCCCGGTGCGTCGCAGCAACTCGGCAACGGTGAGCACCAGGTCGGTGGCGGTGGTGCCGGGCTGCAATTCACCGCTGAGTTTCAGCCCCACCACCTGGGGGATCAGCATGCTCATCGGCTGGCCCAGCATGGCGGCCTCGGCTTCGATCCCGCCCACGCCCCAGCCCAGCACCCCGAGGCCGTTGACCATCGGCGTGTGCGAGTCGGTGCCGACCAGGGTGTCCGGGTAAGCCAGCGGGCCCTCCGCACTGTCACGGGTGAACACCACCCGGGCCAGGTATTCCAGGTTGACCTGATGACAGATGCCGGTGTCGGGCGGTACCACCGAGAAGTCGTCGAATGCCTGCTGCCCCCACCGCAACAGTTGGTAGCGCTCGGCGTTGCGCTCGAACTCCAGCTCGGCGTTGATGGCGAAGGCGTCGGTGCGACCGAAGACGTCGGCGATCACCGAGTGGTCGATCACCAGCTCGGTCGGGCACAGCGGGTTGATCCGGGTGGTCTGGCCACCCAGATCCGCGATCGCATCGCGCATCGCGACCAGGTCGACGACACAGGGCACCCCGGTGAAGTCCTGCATCAGCACCCGCGCCGGGGTGTAGGCGATCTCCCGGCCGTGCTCGGCTTGAGGATCCCAGGCGGCCATCGCACTGATCTGCTCGTCGGTCACCAGGCGGCCGTCCTCGTTGCGCAAAAGGTCCTCCAGCAGAACCTTGAGGCTGTAGGGCAGGCGCTCCGAGCCGTCGATGCGGTCGAGCCGCCGGATCTGATAGCTGGTGTCATCGACGGCCAGCTGGTCTTTGGTTCCGAAACTGTCGAGAATGCTGCGTTCGGCCATCGTGGAACCCTCTCGCCGTCGTGTCGGGATACCAACGACGATAGTCCGCCAAACCGGTGCGGCTAGGGCTGAATCAGGAACGTTTATTTGTGGACGGCGAAATGCGTGATCGCACCGGAACATTCGAGTTCGTCGACGGTCAGACCGGCTTCGGTGAACCACCGCCGGGCGTCGTCGAGGGTGCCGCCGGGACCGAAGGTGCCGCTGGCTCGCATCACGGCCATGTAGGCGTCGGCGCGGCGAACCTGCCCGCGGGTGGCGAAATCGCCGACGAGCCGGCCGCCTGGTTTGAGGCACCGGGCGACCTCACGGATGGCGGCGGCGGGATCGGGCAGACAGTGCAGCCCGTTGAAGCACACGCACAGGTCGAAATGGTCGTCGGGGAACGGGATCGCTTCGATGCTCGCCTCGCTGAACCGCCGGGTCTATGCGGCGGTTCCAGCTTCGCCTCTCCTTCGTCGAGCCTCGCTGAACCGCCGGTGTCGCGCTGCTCGGGGCGCAGGCGCCGGCGGGCATGGTCGAGCATGCCCGCCGAGATGTCCATCGCCACGTAGCGCACGCGCTGCCCGGGTCTGAGGTGGGCGATGGTGATCCCGCCACCGCAGGGCACATCCAGAACGGCCGCACCGTCAGGCACGTCGGTGACGACGTCCATGGCCCGGTAGATGCGGTCGACGTCGGTGCCGAAGAGCAGCCGACCAAAGACGCGAGCCGCCCCGGGTTGTTCGATGGCGCGGGCGTAGGTGGCGCCCACGGTGCGGGCGAACAGCTTGTTCTGCCAGAGCCGGCTGACGTCCATCAGCCCTGCTGGGCTGCTGCCTGCTCGAATACGCCGCGCTTGTCCGGGCAGTAGGTGTTGATCGCGGCGCCGAGGAACTGCCAGGCCTGGGCCGGGTTGGGCTGCGACTGGTTGGTGCCCTTCGGCAGGTTAGGGGTGATGAAGCGCACCGACTTGGCGGCGTCACCGTCCACACCCTTGTCCAGACGCTCGCAGACGATCTTGCCCAGCCACGCGTTGTAGTCCCGGGGGCCGTAGATGCCGTAGGTGTGCAGTTCGTTGGCGAAATCAATGTCGCGGTCGGCCTGCGCGGGTGCCGCCAGCGCCACCGCCAAACCCATGACCGCCGCGGCGATGGTCGTCGACTTCATGGGGTGCAGTCTAAACCCATCTGATTAGGTGCTCTACCTTTGCCGCTGTGCGCTGCGCCACCCAGGGCCCGCTGATCTGCACGAACAATGGCTATTCGGCAGTGAAGACCGCACTTGTTTCGCCCCGCGATTCTAAAATGTTTCCTGAGCTTTATAAATTTGTGACTATTAGCCACATTTCTCGTATCCTATCTACTCGTGGGCCGACACGAGTTAGCCAGCCAGCGCCGAAAGTCGTCGGCATGGATGGCCGTAGTCATCGCACCAGTGGCAGTGTTCTTTGCTGTGGGCGGCAGCGCCAATCCGACGGTCGCCAAAGAAACCGCACCTGTGGTTGCTGAGGCCGAATCAGCGGGCGGAATGCAGCTGGTCGCGGCACCCGCCGACTACCTGCGGCAGGGCACGCCCGCCGGGGTCGCGGCGGCGTCTCGGATGCGGGTGGTGTCCCGCTTCCTGCCGGCCGGGGTCGCCCCGGAACGAGGCCTTCAGGTCAAGACGATCCAAGCGGCCCGCAGCATCAGCGACGCCTTCCCGCAGATCCACCAGATCGGGGGCGTGCGAGCCGACGCCTTACGCTGGCACCCCAACGGGCTGGCGCTCGATGTGATGATCCCCAACCCCGGCAGCGCCGACGGCATCGCGCTCGGCGACTCGATCGTGGCCTACGTGATGGAGAACGCGGGCCGGTTCGGCCTGCAGGACGCCATCTGGCGCGGGGTCTACTACACGCCCGATGGTGGGGCGCAGCGCGGCGGTTATGGCCACTACGACCACGTCCACGTCACGACGATCGGCGGCGGATATCCCAGCGGCAGCGAGATCTACCTGCGCTGACCGGGGTCCGGCGACCCTTCACCGGGATGTGACGCCGCCGCCCAGCGGACGGTCGACGAAGAAATCCATCAGCGGCTCGGGCCCGCCACCGTAGCGAGAGAAGTCGGTCACGCCGGTCTCGGCCAGCACGTCGGCGTCGATATAGCACCGGCCGCTGGCTTCGGCGGCGGGTCGTCGCAGAATCTCCACGGCGGCGTCCGCCATGATCTGCGGGCTGCGTGCCTTCTCCAGCAACTGCCCGCCGCCGGGGGAGTTGGCCACTGCCGAGGTGGCGATGTAGGTCTCGGGCCACAGGCAGTTGCACGCGATTCCGGCGTCGGCGTATTCCGCGGCCCAACCCAGCGTCAGCAGACTCATGGCGTACTTGGACAGCGTGTAGGACGGATGTATGCCCAGCCAGTAGGGGTTCATGTTGACCGGGGGAGCGATGGTCAGCACGTGGGCTGCAGCGGATCGCCGGAGATGCGGCAGGCACGCCCGGGTCAGCAGGAACGTCCCACGCACATTGATGTCCTGCATCAGATCGAACTTCTTGGCCGACAGCTGCTCGGTCGGCTCGGTGGCGATGGAGCTGGCGTTGTTGACGCAGACATCGATACCGCCGAAGCGCTCCACCGCGGCGTCGACGGCACGCTGCACGTCTTCTTCGCTGCGCACGTCACCCACGACAGCCAGGGCCTTGCCGCCGGCCGCTTCGATCTCGGCGGCGGCGGTGTGCACCGTGCCCGGCAATCGGGGATGCGGTTCGGCGGTTTTGGCCAGCAACACCACATTGGCGCCCAGGCGAGCGGCCCCCAGGCCGATCGCCAATCCGATACCACGGCTGCCGCCGGACACCACCATGGTGCGGCCGGAGAATTCGCTGCCCGCCACTCGCCGACTCCTCGTTGTCGATGCTGTGATCAGGGACCATCCGAGTCAGGGCGCAGGGCCTCAGGTCCGGCCGCAAGCGTGACATTTTGGTGCTGCTTTGTAAAGTTGACGGCACGTCGTTTCGGTGGCCGATCTCAGGCGCCGCGGTCTGGCCGTCATTGACGGCTGAGCGTGTCCCGCCCCGGTCGGACTCGCTGGGCCGGCGCTGTCGTTATGGTGCTAGCTGTGAGCACCGTCGCGATACCGCCGCCGCTGGTCGACCGCCACGAGATGAGCGCACAGTGGTTCACCCAAGTCCTGCGGCACTGCGGCGTGCTGACCGACGGTTCGGTGACGGCCGTGGCCGCGGCGCCGATCGGTACCGGCCAGGTCGCGGACACGCTGGTGTTCACCCTCAGCTACGACCGGGCCGATGCCGGTGGTCCGGCCAGCGTCGTGGCGAAACTGCCGGCCGAGGATCCCAACAGCCGCCAGGCCGCGGTCATGCAGCGGCTCTACGAACGCGAGGTGCGCTTCTACCAGTACCTGGGGGGCCGGACCGCGGTGACGACGCCGGGCTACCTGTTCAGTGATATCGAAACCGCCACCGGCCGATTCGTGCTGCTGTTGGAGAACATGACGCCGGTAGCCGCGGTGGACCAACTCCGGGGATTCACCGTCGAGCACGCCCGCGCCGCGCTGGCTCAGGCGGCGGCGTTGCACGCACCGTTCTGGGAGAAAACGGAGTTCGACGACTACGACTGGCTCAACCACAGCCGCAACACCGCCGATGTCCTCGCACAGATCGTTCCGCTGCTCATCGAACAGTTCTGCGAGCGATACGCCGCCGAGTTGGGATCCGAGATCGTAGCACTGATGCGCCGGCTCAGCGTTCACGCGGCGGAGCCCGATACCCGGCCACGCGGCCCGATCACTGTCGTACACGGTGACTTCCGAACCGACAACATGCTTTTCGACGCCAAGGGCGGCGATGTGCCGGTGGCGGTGGTCGATTGGCAGACGGTGGACCGCGGGTGCGGATTGCTGGATGTCGCCTTTCTGCTGGGCACCGCGTTGGATCCCGAGCTACGCCGGACACACGAACAGGACCTGGTTCGCGGCTACTTCGACGCACTCACCGCCGCCGGGGTCTGCGACTACGACTGGGAGCAATGCTGGGCCGACTACCGCCGCCAGGCCGCCTACGCGGTGTTCTTCCTGCCGCCGGCCGCGATGTTGGTCGAGCGCACCGACCGTGGCGACGAGATGTTTCTGACCATGATTCGCCGGGCGTGCGCCCAGATCAGCGATCTGGGCACCGAAGCGCTACTCGACGGGTAGGGCCTCGTGGTGTTGACACCGTTCGACGATTACCCCATCCATCAGACTCCGATGGCGCTGGCGCACGCCGGCAACGGTCATCCTGATCACTACGACCGGTTCTGGTTCAACGGCTACACCGAAGACTTCTACTTCGCCGTGGCCCTGGGGATCTACCCGAACCGCGGCGTCATCGATGCCGCGTTCAGCGTGGTGCATGAGCGCACCCAGCGCTCGGTGTTCGCCTCCGGCCGTGCCCCGCTGGATCGCACCCAGACCGCGATCGGGCCCATCCGGATCGAGATCGTCGAACCGCTGCGCGTCAACCGCGTCGTCGTCGACGCACCCGAGCACGGGTTGAGTGCCGACATCACGTTCACCGCACGCACCGCCGGTTACGAAGAACCCCGCCAGACCCGCTATCTGGGCTCGCGGTTGATCATCGACATGACCCGCGCCTCGCAGCTGGGCCGGTGGGCGGGATCGGTGACCGTCGATGGCGCGACCCGCGTCCTGGACGAGCAGACTGTCTACGGCACCAAAGACCGCTCGTGGGGCCTGCGCCCGATCGGGTTGCCGGCGCCGGCGGCGCCCGAAGCCTCGGCGGGGCAGCTGTTCTTTCTGTGGGCGCCTTTGAATTTCGACGATGTCGGGGTGCACTTTCTGACGTTCGAGGATCAGGCGGGGCTGTCCTGGGCGCACAGCGGGGTCGTGCTGCCGATCCTGCGGCCCGGCGATCCGGTCTACGGCCGACCCGACCGGGTGGAGCACATCGACATCACCCACACGATCGATTGGGCGCCGGGCCTGCGCCGCTCGCAGGGCGCGCGCCTGACCTTCCCGCGCGGTGACGCCACCGAAAGCATTGAGCTACAGCCGTTACTGACCTTTCGGATGAAAGGCGCCGGCTACTTCCATCCCCAGTGGTCGCACGGGCTCTGGCACGACGAACTCGTCGTCGGTGGCGAGCAGGCGTCGGTCGAGGCGCTCGACAATCTGTCGCTGGACAACATTCACGTCCAGCAGGTGATGCGCGCCCGGTGGGGGGATCGGACCGGCATCGGGGTGCTCGAACAACTCGTCATCGGCCCCCATGACCCGAGCGGGTTCACCGGTCTGGTGGATGTGCCCACGGTCAGCTGATCAGGGCCCGCCGCTATCCTCGACGGAGTGCCCGAGCCCTCTGCTGCAGATCTGCGCGGCCGGCTCGACGGCCTGACCATCCGCGACGCCGTGCATTTCGGCAGGCGCCTCAAACACCTCCGCAGCGCCCAGCCGGAGAAGCTGCGGGAACTCGCCGACAGGATCACCGCCGCAGAAGCGGTCGTTGCGGCGCGACGAGCCGCCGTGCCGGCGATCAGCTATCCCGAACTGCCGGTCAGCGATCGGCGCGCCGAGATCGCCGAGGCGATCCGGGCACATCAGGTAGTGGTGGTGGCCGGGGCGACCGGGTCGGGCAAGACGACTCAGCTGCCCAAGATCTGTCTCGAGCTCGGCCGGGGGATCCGCGGCACCATCGGACACACGCAGCCGCGCCGGCTCGCCGCCCGCACGGTCGCTGCGCGCATCGCCGACGAGTTGTCGGTTCCACTCGGCGACGTCGTCGGCTATGCCGTGCGGTTCACCGACCGGGTCAGCGACCGCACGTGCGTCAAGCTGATGACCGACGGCATTCTGCTCGCCGAGATCCAGCGCGACCGGCGGCTGCTGCGCTACGACACCTTGATTCTCGACGAGGCCCACGAACGCAGCCTCAACATCGACTTCCTGCTCGGCTACCTGCGGGAGCTGCTGCCGCGGCGCCCCGATCTGAAGGTGATCGTCACCTCGGCGACCATCGAGCCGCAGCGTTTCGCCGCGCACTTCGGAGGGGCTCCGATCATCGAGGTGTCCGGGCGCACCTATCCGGTGGAAATCCGTTACCGCCCACTGGAAGTCGCGGTCCCGGCGAGCGCCGCCGATGATCCCGACGATCCCGACCGGGAGATCGTGCGTACCGAGATGCGTGACGAGATCGAGGCGATCGTCGACGCGATCGGTGAGCTGCAGGCCGAGCCGCCGGGCGATGTTCTGGTGTTCCTGTCCGGTGAGCGTGAGATTCGGGATACCGCTGAGGCCCTCAACGGGCTGCGCCTGGGCGTCACCTCCCTCGAGGTGTTGCCGCTGTACGCCCGGCTGCCGACCGCCGAACAGCAGAAGGTGTTCGCGCGGCGCCCCGCATCGAATCTCACCCGGCGGGTGGTGCTGGCGACGAACGTGGCCGAGACGTCGCTGACCGTGCCCGGCATCCGCTATGTCATCGACCCGGGCAACGCCCGGATCTCGCGCTACAGCAGGCGACTGAAGGTGCAGCGGCTGCCGATCGAACCGATCTCGCAGGCGTCGGCCGCCCAACGTGCCGGCCGCTGCGGGCGCACCGCTCCGGGTGTGTGCATCCGGTTGTACTCGCAAGCCGACTTCGAGGCCCGACCGGCCTACACCGACCCCGAAGTGCTGCGCACCAATCTGGCCGCGGTGCTGCTGCAGATGGCGGCGCTGCGGCTTGGTGAGGTGACGGACTTCCCGTTCCTGGATCCCCCGGATGCGCGCAGCGTGCGCGACGGGGTGGCGCTGCTGATCGAACTCGGGGCGTTCGACGCCCAGGGGCAGATCACCGATCTGGGTCGCCGGCTGGCCCGGTTGCCCGTCGACCCGCGGCTGGGCCGGATGATCCTGGCCGCCGACGACGAGGGCTGCCTGCGCGAGCTGTTGGTGCTGGCGGCGGCGCTGACGATTCCCGACCCGCGGGAACGTCCCACCGACCGTGAGGAGGCCGCCCGGGCCAAGCATGCCCGCTTCGCCGATGACGAGTCGGACTTCATGTCCTACCTCAACCTGTGGCGCTATCTCTCCGATCAGCGGAAATCGTTGAGCGGCAGTGCGTTCCGACGCATGTGCCGCGACGAGTTTCTGCACTATCTGCGGATCCGGGAGTGGCAGGATCTGGTGGGGCAGCTGCGTAGCATCGCCCGCGATCTGGGCCTGCGCGAGTCCGGGGTCGACGTCGGGGAACCGGCCGGCCGGAATCGCGTGCATGCGGCCCTGTTGGCCGGTTTGCTCTCGCACATCGGGATGCGCCACGTGGACGGGCGCGACTACCTCGGGGCGCGCAACTCCCGATTCGTACTGGCGCCCGGATCGGTGCTGGCCAAGAAGCCACCGCGCTGGGTGGTGGTGGCCGAGCTGGTCGAGACCAGCCGCTTGTATGGCCGCACCGCGGCGCGTATCCAGCCCGAAGTCGTCGAGCGGGTGGCGGGGGAGTTGGTGCAGCGCAGCTACAGCGAACCGCACTGGGACGCCCAGCGCGGCGAGGTGCTGGCTTATGAGCGGGTGACGCTGTACGGCCTGCCGCTGGTGGCACGCCGCCGGGTCGGCTACGCCCGGATCGAACCGGACCTGGCCCGGGAGATGTTCGTCCGGCACGCGCTGGTGGAGGGCGACTGGCAGGGCCGCCACGGCTTCCTGGCCGACAATGCGCGGCTGCGGGCCGAACTCGAGGCGTTGCAGGACCGGGCCCGCCGCCGCGACCTGATCGTCGATGACGACGATCTCTACGCCTGGTATGACGCCCGGATTCCGGCCGATATCGTCTCCGCTCGGCATTTCGACGGCTGGTGGCGCAAGCAACGGCATAAGACACCGGATCTGTTGACCTTCACCCGTGCTGATCTGCTGCGCGCCGATGACGCCGTCGTCGCCGCCGGACGGCCCGACACTTGGCAGACCGGTGATGCGGCGCTGCCACTGACCTACCGGTTCGAGCCCGACGCCGCCGATGACGGTGTCACCGTGCATGTGCCGATCGATGTGCTGGCCCGCCTCGGCGGTGACGCGTTCAGCTGGCAGGTGCCGGCGCTGCGCGAGGAGTTGGTGACCGCGCTGATCCGCTCACTGCCCAAGGATCTGCGCCGAAATTTCGTGCCCGCCCCGGACACCGCCCGCGCGGTGCTGCCCGCGCTGAACCCCGACGACGGGTCGCTGTTGGCGGCGCTGCAATGCGAATTGCGCCGCCGCACCGGCGTCGAGGTACCCGTCGAGGCGTTCGATCTGGCTACGCTGCCGGCGCATCTGCGGGTGACGTTCACCGTGGAGGCCGCCGACGGCTCGGAGTTGGCCCGCGGCGACGATCTGCCGGCATTGCAGGAGCGATTCGCCGCATCGGCCCGTGATGCGGTGGCCGGTGTGGTTGCCGGCGATCTGGAACGAACCGGGCTGCGTGACTGGCCCGAGGATCTCGACGAGGTGCCGCGTGTGGTCGAGCATGTCGTCGGCGGGCGGGTGGTCCGCGGACATCCCGCCTTCGTCGACACCGGCGCCGCCGCCGACCTACGCGTGTTCGCCACCGCGGCCGAACAGTCCGCAGCTATGGCGGCAGGTACCCGGCGGCTGCTGCGCTGCAGTATTGCATCGCCGATCAAAGTGGTTGAACGGCAATTGGATACACGTGTCCGGTTGACGCTGAAGGCGAATCCGGACGGCTCACTCGCGGCGCTGCTGGAGGACTGCGCCGACGCCGCGATGGATGTGCTGGCGGGCGGCCCGGTGTTCACGCGCGAGGCGTTCACCGCGCTGCGCGCCGCGGCGGGCAAAGACCTGGTGGCCGCGACGCTGGACATCGTGGCCCGGGTGGAGAAGCTGCTCGCCGCTGCCCGTGACGTCGAGCTGTTGTTGCCCGCCCAGCCACCAGCTGCCCATCAAGACGCCATCGCCGACATCCGCGACCAGCTGGCGCGGTTGTTGGCGCCCGGTTTCGTCACCACCGCCGGGCGAGCGCGCCTGTCCGATATCACCCGCTACCTGGCCGCGATCCGTCGGCGCCTGGAGCAGCTACCGCACGGCATCACCGCCGACCGGCAGCGGATGGCCCAGGTGCATGCCGTGCAGGAGGCCTACGACGAGCTGTTGGTGGCGCTGCCCGCCACCCGGCGCGCGGCCGCTGATGTTCGCGACATCGGTTGGCAGATCGAGGAACTGCGAGTCAGCCTGTGGGCTCAGCAGCTCGGCACTGCGCGTCCGGTCAGCGAGAGGCGGATATACCGGGCGATCGATGCCGTCGGTTAAACGGCTTCGACTTCCGCTTTGAGCGCGTCGCGGGCGAAACGACGGTCGCGCTGCTCCTCGAACCTGATCACTTGGCGCTCAAGGTTTTCCAGATACGCTGCGAGATGTTCCCGGCGTTGCTCGCCCTGGGCGGTGAAATCATTGCGCTCGAAGATCCGCCACTTGCGCAGAACCGGCCTCACCACCTCGTCGAGATGCTGTCGGGGGTCGTAGATCCCGTGCTTGGCCATCAGCACCCCGTTGCGACGAAAGTTCGGCATGCCCTGGCCGGGCATCCGGAAGTGCTCTACGACGTTGGCCACCGCCTCCAGGGCCTGGTCGGGTACGAGATCCAACGCTGCACCGCACACGTTGCGGTAGAAGATCATGTGCAGATTCTCATCAGCGGCAACGCGTTGCAGCATGCGGTCTGCGATCGGGTCGTTGCACACCTTGCCGGTGTTGCGGTGGCTGACGCGGGTGGCGAGCTCTTGGAACGTCACGTAGGCGACCGACAGGAGGAAGTCGGTTCGGTGCCGTGCCTCCTCCTCGGCAGTGGCCGTGAACCCGTTGGTCACATGCAGCATCCGCGCCTGCTCCAGTGCCACCGGGTCGATCCCGCGGGTGACGACGAGATAGTCGCGGATCACGATGCCGTGCCGGTTTTCCTCGGCGGTCCATCGGCCCACCCATGCCGCCCAGGCGCCGTCGCCGGAGAAGTACTTAGCCGCCTGACGGTGGTATGAGGGCAAGTTGTCTTCGGTGAGCAGGTTGGTGATCATCGCCGCCTTCGCGACGTCACTGAGCTTCGACTGCTCCGGTGACCAGTCGCTCCCGCCGGTGCGCGCGAAATCGCGGCCGTGATCCCAGGGCACGTAGTCGTGGGGATTCCACTCGACGGCCGCCGCTTCGTGCCGTGTCACATTGGCGGCGGCAACCGGTTCCAGCTCGCCAAGTATCTCCAGGTCGGTCAACTGCCTCGACATCGCATCCCTCTCCACTGCTCTCGGGACGCCCCCCGCTCCCGAGCAGCCTAGCCTGCCGCACCGTCCACGCCGTCGCCGACTGACCGGTTGGGCGAACTCACAGGCAGAACTATGTTGGGACACACCGGTGAAATCATCACCTCACGTGACCTATCGCGGTAGCGCGGCTGAGCCGCTCATTTGCGCGTTGTCACGAATAGTGCTGCACCCCAAATAGATTCGTCACCGTGACGAATTGACCTGGGCCGAGGGGGAGAGTGCCCCGGCGGCCGCGTGGCGGTACTGGATACGGGTCGGCCCAACAAAAGCCGGACTCGGGTACGGCGATCGCGCGGGGGATTGCCGCGGATCGTGATTGCGGCGCCTCGGCGTTGGGTAGTGCTAGTAGATCGGCCTCCAGATCGGGGGTTTGGCACTCGAGGGAGGTCTCGATGGGTACGTTCGTTCTTCGCCTAGCATTCGCCGTGGCGGTGGCGTTAGCGCCTGCGGTGTATTCGACAGCGGTAGCGCCGGGTGTGGGGTCAGCTCAGCCACCTGATTGCGGTCCGGGCAACTGGTGGAATCCGGGAGCCAATGCCTGCCAGCCCACGGCGCCGCCAAATTGCGGTCCGGGCAACTGGTGGAATCCGGGAGTCAATGCCTGCCAGCCGGTGACGCCGCCGTCCCCGCAAAACTAAGCCGACGGGCCCAAGGGGCCTCAGAAGCGCAACATCGGAGCGAATACGGCTGCGCCAGAACCGAAGTCGCCTTACTCGCCGGCCAGCCTCATTACGTCACTGTGACGTATTGCCCGGCGGAACGGGGAGTGAGGAGAGTGCTTCGGTGTGGGATCCAGCACGGGTACGCGCGGCCCAGCGATGGCGGCGAGTACCCGGCCGCGAGTGGCCGAGCAGGCGCCGCAGGGCTAGTGCGGCTTGTGCCGGTGCCGCCGCGCCAGCTTGCCAGACGGGTGATGCTTTGGCATGACAGAATTTTCCAACTGGGTCCGCCGGTAAGCGACGACGCTTGATGCAACCGCACGACCTTCGCCGGCCCAGCTCACCCGTATGCCGATAACCTACATTATGTCGGGTAAACTACCGCATATTGCAACAGATGAATCAATCGCTCCTCCGCCTTACCGCTGCGGTGCGCAGTCTGGCCGGGAGGGAAAAGTGCTTTGGAACAGCGGATTTGGTGTGGCCTCCCCTCGTGGCTGAACTGCTCGGCTATAGCTACCAAGTTACCCAACGCCACGCCGAACTCGCCGCCCAACCATGGTCGCGATACGTCACGTAACGATTTGCAGCACAACTTTTTTCACGTCGCAGCATCGACCGGCTCAAAGACAATTACGTGACGCGTACCGCTTCGCTGAAGGTAGGTGTCGTGCGCAGGCCACGTCTGGTTGAGCCTTGGCATATTGTGCGCGACCTCTTCCTCTGTGGCCGGGCGGGCAAGATAGTTTCTAGTGGCGCCGTTGATCTCGATGCGTGCCTTGGGGTCGGCGAGCAGGTTTCTTGGCCAACTGGATGCTGCCTCTAGCCCGAAGTTCTCGCACACAGCGACGAGATTCTTGCCGTCGCGGACAAAGAACAGTGGAACGGTCCGCTCTTTGCCGCTTCGTCTGCCTCGCGTCGTGAGCAACATTGTTGGCATGTGGGGGCCACCCAGCGACAGTCGGCCACGGCTCGCACGGATCAAGGCCCGGTCGACTCGTGAACCAGCGTGTTTCATCAACACGGAGAACCAGTGATAGTGGCCGACGTGCCGCATTACACGTAGATACAGCTGATACAGGTCATCGGTCATCGCGCCTATGCGCGATCCCGATTCGGCGTGATCGTCGCGCGTCGCCATCAATCTGTCCTTTCTCACGATGCACCCGGCTAAACAGGCTCGAAGCAAGATTGCAGCTTCAGCGCCTTCCACGGCCGTCCTCCCCCGACGATGCGTAGACCCTGGAGCGCGGCAGTGAACGGTCCGATGCGTTGGATTAGCAGCCTGATCATCGTTGACGCCGGCACCTTTACAACAGCGTCCGGCCGGTCGCCCGGACGGCGCGGGCGCGATTCCGCGATGCCGTCATGGACATGCACGACGTAGGGTCGAGCGTCGGGGATCTGCAGAGCGACGCAGATGTCGGTCGTGGGGTCCACCGTCCCACTGATGTATGCGGGCGCGACCTCTAGCCCCTCGCGAAGCAGGAGCAACATGTCGCGCTCCCGAATCTCCCAGGGCACACCGACCGATCGCGCAATGTCCTCTCCGTGCAAGATCAAGTCGAAGAGCCAATTGATCTGCACGACTACTCCAGAAACCACGGCACCACAATGAAACTCAGCCGCGTAGTCATCGGGCAGGCCGTCAAAGAACGCGTCCATCACCGGTTCGAGCGCCGAGAGTTGGTCAAGCAACTGCGGAATTGGCGCCATTGCCGCCAACATCTCTTCGTGGTTGATCTGATCGAGCTCGCGTGGGTAGCGGGCACGGCGGAAGTCCCGCCCCTCGGCGATCGCCTGATAGCGGCGCGCGACACAGAGCACATGGGCGATGACCTGATGAACCGTCCAATCCAACCCTCGTCGCCGAGCCTGGGGATCCGCGGAGCGAGCCAACCGATAGAACCGTTGCCGCGCCTCATCGATGCGTTCCCGCAGTTCGTCCCTGGTGGTGTCGACGAGTGTCACACATCCGGTGTCGTTCATCTGCACCTCCGTACTCCAGTGTGGAGCTTAAGTTACTCCATAATGGAGTATTGTCAAGGGATGACCTCGCAGCCGACCACCACATCGTTCGCGCTCCTGGGTCTGTTGGGCGTCAAGCCGTGGACCGCCTACGAAATCGTGGCGCAGATCAAACGCGGCATGCACTTCTTCTGGCCGCGATCGGATGCCCATCTGTACGCGGAGCTCAAGCGCCTAGTCGAACGTGGACACGCCACCGCCGAGGTTGTCGACGGCCGTAGAAAACAAGCCACGCGCTACACCATCACACCGGAAGGCCGCGCGGCGCTTAAGGAGTGGTTCGGCAGCGAACCAGCGGCGCCGCTGCTCGAAGTCGAGGGGTTCCTCAGGCTGTTCCTCGGCGACCAGGCCACCAAAGAGGAGCTTCGCGCGGCCCTGGAAGCGACCGCGCGCCACGCTCGCGAATTGCATACCAAGGGCACAACGCTCATCGAAGAACTGCTCGACACGGGCGGCCCGTTCCCGCACCGGCTTCACCTCATCGAACGTCAGTCCACGTTCATTGGCGACTTTTACCGCCACCTCATCGAATGGTGCGAACAGTCAATAACCGAGATCGAGGAATGGCCAGACACCCGCGACGTCGGCCTAACGCCGAGGGGACGTGCTCAGTGGGAGCGGATACTCGCTGAACCCAAGCCCTAGACCGTCGCGCGATCGCCGCTCCCGACACCGGGTTCTCTCGTCGATCCTGCCAACCGGCCCCACCACGTGGGTAGCCAACCCGGGTGAATACGACGGAATCGAATATGCGGCTTTACCGGTAGATTACTGCATGTTGCAACAGGTGAATCAATATCAGTCCCCTTTGTCGCTGCCGGTCACTACTCCGGCTCGTCGCAGCATCCAACCGTCATCGACGACGCAGCGAGCCAGCCGCAGGCGACCGGTTTCAGACAAAGGGGTATTACGGTGAACCACGAAGACCAGTACAACTAACCGTCCTTGTCGTCGTCGCGGTGCGCGGCCTCGATCACCTCAGGCGGTACCGGCTTCCGCAACCACGCCCGCATCCGCAAGAGCCCGCTGGCCGCCGTCCCGGCGGCGAGCAAGGCAGCGATGCTCCAGAGCGTGATCGACATGCTGCAATTCTCCCCCTGTTCGGGGCGCCATGAGGCAGAACCTCCAGCTCTATTCTGTTGCGCTGAGGTATTTGCGCGCCCACTCCTCGGCGGTGGTAGTCGGGATGCCGCGGATGGCATTGAACGTACCGGCTTTTGGCCACGCGACGCCCCTGCCCAGAGCGAACACCGCCCGGTATTTGCGCAGACTGTCACCGGGGTTTCGTTCGAGCTCATCGAGTAGGTGCGCGACGGTCCATTCATTACGGATGACCTGAGCTCCCCTGGTCCGCTCGAGGATATCGGCAAGCTCGCGGTAGGTGATCGTGTCGCCGGCGACATAGACGACCTGATTGGCGATAGGTGGCTGGGTCTGGATGATCTCCGCGGTCAGTACGCCGATGTCCTCCGCAGTGGTAACGGTGACTTCGGTATCCCAACTGCCCAGCGCGTTAACGGTATTGGTGGTGAGGTCAACGACACCGAAGTCGGGTTCGAACAGGAAGCTGACAAACATGCCGGTGGACACGATCACCCATTCGGTGGTGCTCTGGGCGCGTAGCATGTCGCGAACGTCGAGTTGTTCGTCGAACAGGTCTTGGGGACTGCCGCGTCCGATCGCGTCGTAGTCGCGCCGAACTGCCACGGCAAGTAGCGGGGAACTCCCGCCGCCAGCGCGGCTTCGGTGATCTTGCGTTGGGTTCCCGAACCCGCCGCGAATCCGATGCAGCTCACCACTGTGTGGAACTGCGCCAGCATCGTCGCCAGCTCGGCCACCGTCGCCGTCGCCACGTCAGCTTCCGCGATTCCGGCACCGCGGGCCATGATCTCATTGCGCAACTGGGCATGCCGGGGCGTGTCCGACGGTCGCAGCAGCACCGTCACCGCCGGTGCGTCGTCCCGTTGGGACAGCGCGGCGACAACGGCGCCGCCGAGTTCACCGGCGCCGATGACGAGTACCTCTCCGCGATGTGATGGTTGCTTTGACGTCATGATCTCTCCGCGGGTTGTTCCTTGCTTTTGGGAGGGTTCGCGTCGCAGTTGACGAACGTGAACGACCGCGACAACAACCCCGTGCTGCGCGGCATTCCCGGCCGCCTTGGGTCAGGCGCCCCGGGGCACTCCCCCGACGCAGGCCGGCAGCGGACGCCAGATTATGGACATCTCGCCGACCTCGCCGTCCGCATCGAGCCGGGCATAGAAGAATCCGTTGACTGCGGCGTCTCCGATTCGCAGCCGGTAAAGCGCGGCGCTGCAGGTCCCACCGCTGAGGGCTCCCCCGTTAACTGTCGTCGTCGGCCAGTCCGTCGCTGGTCTCGATGGCCTGCAAGGCGGCCTCGCGACCTCTGATCGGCTCATCGCTGAACGGGCTGTACAGCATCACAGCCGCGTCGAGCAGACGGGTGAGGGCCACCGTGTCGCGACGTGGGGCGAAGGTGGTCCTCGCTACTCCCTGTGGCAGGTCGGCTCTCTGGTCAGGGCTCAGGCCGTCAGCCGGCCGGAGAAGTAATTGCCGTTGTCCAGATCGGCGAGCAGGCCGGGCTGAGCGGGTTCCCAGTCGAGGGTCTGGCGCGTGATGAGATTGGAGGCCGGCAGGGACAACGCGACCAGATTCGCGTAGAACCCGAAGTGTCCCGGCAGCATCAGCACGTCCGCGGGAATGCTCACGGTGGGCAGGCCCAGGCGGATGGCGATGGCCTCGGCGATCTCGCGGAACCGGATGCCCCCGTCCTCGATCGCGTGCCAACATCTGCCGGCCGGCCCCTTCTCCAGCGCCAGGCGGAACACGGCGGCTGCATCGCGGACATGCACAGCGCCCCAGAGGTTTTCGCCGTCGCCGGGGTAGCCGGCGAAGCCCTTTTCCTTCGCAAGCGCGATGAGCCCCGGGAGGAAGCCGGCTTGATCGGTTGTGCTGTGTGCGATGGTGGGAAGCCGCACGATTGACGCCCGCACTCCCCGCTCGGCGAGGCCGATGACGGCGTCTTCCACGGCGTTACGGAACCGCAGGGTGCCTTTGTGCTCATCGCCGCTGGGAAGGGCCGGGTCTTCCTCGGTGACCGGTCGGCCCAAGTATCCGGGCGAGGCCATACTGCCCGCGGCGACCAGTGGCTTTCCGGTTCCCGCGAGTGCCTCGCCGTACGCGAGTATGACCGGGAGTTCTGCGGCGGTCACGGCGTCGATCCCTCCGGAGGCAAGCAGGTCTTGCCGGTGCGCGACGTGGATGACGCCGTCGGAGTCCGCCGCCGCCGCTTTGAGCCCGTCGAGATCCTGAATGTCGCCGCGGCGCACCGTAGCGCCGAGCGCGGACAACGCCGCCGCGGCCGTGTCCGACCGGGCCAGGCCGGTGACCTCGTGCCCGGCGGCGATGAGCTCGGGGATGATGTGGGAACCGGAATGGCCGGTCCCGCCGACAACGAGAACGCGCATTGCTACTGCCCTTCTGGGATAGGTGAACGGGGGGTGCGGGTGCGCTCAGCTGAGCAAGCTGACCCCGAGGAAGAAGTTGGTGTGCTTGACGGAGTGGGCAAGAAGGCCCATCTGCAGTAGAGCCGCGTTCTCCAGAGCCCGTGCCATGGGCAGCTGCCCGGTGTCCAGCGAGCGCAGTCCCAGGCTCTCGATGAACGCCGACACCCGCCCCTTTGCCGCCGCGTCGTCTCCGGCGATGAACACATCGGCTGGACTATCGGCGAGAACGTTGGCGAACAGGGTGTTGAACGCCTTGACGACGTGTGTACCCGCGGGGGCCACTTTGGCGATCTCCTCCGCGGCGGAACTGCCCTCGGGGGTGACGAGGCCGGTGAAATCGGAGGTCATCGGGTTGGTGATGTCGATGATGACCTTTCCGCGCAGGGCATCTCCGTACTCGCTGACCACCACCGCCGCGCTGGCGTACGGCACGGCGAGGATGACGATCTCCCCGACTGGGGCGATGCCGGGCGTCCCGACGGCGGCGCCGCCGACCGCGGCGGCCAACTCCTTGGCTTTGGTCTGGTCGCGGCCGATGACCTCGACCGCGTTGCCGCCGGCGACCGCCCGGTGGGCCAAGGCGCTCGCCATGCTCCCCAGGCCGATGATGCTGATGCTGTTCATGACATGTCCCGTCGTGGTTGACGATCAATATTGTTGATATCTCAACCATATGCAGAGAATGGATGATACGTCAACCAAGTGGGGTAACATAGAAGCCGATGGAACCGAACTGGCTGAACCCTCGCGAGGACCGCGCCTGGCGTGCCTTCCTGCACGCGCCGCATCGGCTCGCCGTGCACCTGAACCGGTGTCTACAGGGATCCGGCCTGTCCGGGGCCGACTACGAGATCCTCGCGGTGCTCTCGGCGCACGATGGGGGCCGCATGGCCGCCCGCGCCCTGTCCAACGCGCTGAGCTGGGAGAAGAGCCGTCTCTCCCACCAGCTGCGGCGTATGCAGAAGGACGGGCTGATCAGCCGCGAACCCAATCCCGACGACGCACGCAGCATCATGGTCTGCCTGCTCAAGGCGGGCCGTGCCGCCATCGAGAAGGCGGCACCCGGGCACGTCGAGGACGTCCGCCGGAACTTCATCGAGCTGTTTTCCCCCGCCGAGCTCGACATGCTCGCCACCCTCAATGAACGAGTCCTGCACCACCTGGCCGCAAGCCACGACTCCCCCGCCGAGGACGAGCCCGCTTAAAGCTGACCCGGCCCAGGATTTCAGCCGGCAGACCGGGGGCGATCGGTCCGGCCGAGGCGCAGGTGCTCGGTGTGGTAGATGGCTTCGTCGAGTAGCTGGGCAACGTGGTTGTCATAGAGGCTGTAGACGATGCTGCGGCCGTTCCGCACGCCGGTGACCAGGCCGAGGTTGCGCAGCAATCGCAACTGATGCGAGACCGCCGAGTGCTCCATGCCGACCGCATCCGCCAGTTCGGCTACCGGGAGTGGGCTTTGCCGCAGCGTAGTCAGGATCAGTAGCCGACTCGGGGTGGCCAGCGCCTGCAACGTGGTTGCTATCTGCGTGGCCGACTCGACATCGAGTTTGCCTGCCGAGCGGGTCCGGCCCTCAACCCCGTGGCCCATAGCCGACAGCCTAACTCATCTAGGCATATATGAAGACCTCTTCATATGTTCTGGTACGGTGGGCCCGGTAAGCCAACCGCACCCCCGGAGATGACCCCATGTCACACACCCCGACCTGCGACCAGGAAAACCCAGGTCACACCCACGAGCAGGGTCCTGTCGAGCACGAGCACACCCACGCTCACGCCGACGGGACCGTCCACGCTCACCCGCATACGCACGAACAGGGCCGGCTGGACGACCACACCCACACGCATTGACCTGCGCCGCCTCTAGCTGCAGCGCACCTGCCTGTTGAACATGCAATTCAATGGTGGCGAGTACGCCCCGGTCAGCACACCTCTGAAACCGCCCGTGGCCGACCCGCCGGGGGCAATGATGCGATTCCAGTTCGCCGGAGTCAGAACATAGTGCGTGCCGTACCGTGCAAAGCTGCTGTTCCACGAGTGCGAGATGGATTCTCCTGGCGGTAAGTCGAATTCAAGCGTCCAGTCGGACAACGGCACCGCGCTCCAGTTGGTGATGGCGAAGCGGGCGATGAAACCGGTCTGCCACGTCGACGTCACCGCCAGCGTCGCGGTGACCGCAGCCGCATGAGCTGTGGCGGTGCTGGCGAGCCCGAGGACGACAACCATCACTGCCGACACGGCTACGTGAAGCGCTGATCGCCAGCGCCTCAGGTAGCGTTCCAGTCCGGCCATAGCGACGAACATTAGAACCCCACCACCCATGCCGGGCCGCTCGACGCGGGCACGCTGCAGGATCTTTGCTCAACTGCAACCGTCGTGAAATTGGTGCCGGGGTTTCCCGAACGGGAATTGAGCACGATCGAGCGACTCGCACTGGTCTGACCACTTGACCTCTGGTCACTTTTCGGGCATGTTGGACGTATGGCTCTGCGACAGGTGACTCGACAATCGGTACCCGACCACGTCTTCGAACAGATCATGTCCGACGTGCTCAGCGGTGAAATGGCGCCGGGCGCGATGCTGCCCAACGAGCGCAGGCTCGCAGAGGTGCTGGGCGTGTCGCGGCCGGCGGTTCGCGAAGCACTCACACGTCTCAACGCCGCCGGCCTGATCGAAGTCCGCCACGGGGACGCCACCACCGTGCGGGACTACCGCCGTCACGCCGGCCTGGACCTACTGCCCCGCTTGCTGCTCCGCGGTGACGAGCTCGACCTGGCGGTCGTGCGCAGCATCTTGGAGGCCCGGCTGCACAACGGGCCCAAGGTCGCCGAGCTGGCCGCCGAACGCAGCGGCGCACAAGCGGCCGAGGTGCTCGACGCTGCCGTGGCCGCGTTGGCCGCCGAAGAGGACCCGGTGGAGCGTCAGCGTGCGGCGCTGACGTTCTGGGACCACGTCGTCGACGCCGCGGACTCCATCGTCTTCCGGCTGATGTTCAACACGCTGCGTGCCACCTACGAGCCGGCCCTTGAAGCCCTCGCCACCGTGATGGCCGCCGAGGTGAGCCGCCCCGAGCTGTATCAGCGAGTGACGCAGGCGATCGCCGCCGGCGACCCGGCCGGCGCGAGAAGTGCCGCGGTCGAACTGCTCGAGCCGGCCACCCACGGCTTGCTGTCCGCCCTGTCCGGATTGGATGAACAGCGATGACAACACAGGTACGTAGTGGGGTCACCCTGGTCGACGCCGGCCGGGAGTTCTGGCGGCACCCCTCCCCCTGGGTCCTGTCGCTCACGTTCATCGCGGCGCTGGCCGCCCGGATCGTCGTCGGCGACTGGCAGTTCAGCGACCTCGTGCTGCCGGTGCTGATGGTCGCCGCTTTCCCCGTCTTCGAGTGGATCATCCACATCGTCATCCTGCATTGGCGGCCGCGCTCCGCCGGCCGGTTCACCGTGGATCCTCTGCTGGCGCGCAAACACCGCGAGCACCACCGTGACCCGCGCAAGGTCGAGCTCATCTTCATACCGTCACCGACGTTGCTCTGGCTGATCCCGACCACGGTCGCTGTGCCGTTGCTGGTTTTCAGTCGACTCGGTCTCGGGCTGACCTTCCTGGTCTTCATCACCGCCCTCGGACTCGTCTACGAGTGGACGCATTACCTCATCCACACCGATTACAAGCCGAAATACAGTGCTTACCGGGCGATCTGGCGTAATCACCGACTGCACCACTTCAAGAATGAGCACTACTGGTTCACCATCACCAGCACCGGAACCGCGGATCGACTACTCGGTACCTACCCGGATCAGTCGGCGGTACCGACGTCGCCGACAGCCAAGAATCTCCACGGCGCGACACGCTGACACCTGCGGATGGCCACGGCTGCTTCTCGAACCCGAAGTGTTTGAATAAGCCGTGGCCAACCGGATCCAGTCGCTTCTCGGGGTTGCCTACCCCGTCATCCAGGCGCCGATGACTTACATCGCGCGTGCCGAACTCGCTGCGGCGGTATCCGAGGCCGGCGGGCTCGGCATGATCGAAACCCTCACACCCGACGGGCGCGCGGACCTGCGGCGGGTGCGCGAACTCACCGACAAGCCGGTAGCAGCCAACCTCATGATCCAGGGATGGAAGAAGGATCCCTCGATCGTGGACATCCTGGCCGAGGCCGGCATACGCCACGTCTTCACCTCGGCCGGCGATCCCGCGTTGTTCACCAAGCTGCTGCACGACGCCGGGATGACAGTGGTGCATGTCGTCGGATCACTCAAGGGCGCCCACAAGGCCGCCGACGCCGGTGTCGACGCGCTGGTGGTCGAGGGCGTCGAGGGCGGCGGATTCAAATCATTGCTCGGGGCCTCGACCATGGTGCTGCTGCCCCTGGTCGCCGAAAACGTCGACCTGCCGATCATCGCCGCGGGCGGCATGTGCGATGCACGTTCGGCGGCGGCGTCACTGGCGTTGGGCGCCGAGGGAGTGCAGATGGGCACCCGGATGCTGGCCAGTCAGGAATCCGCGGTGCACACGAACTTCAAGGAGGCGATCGTGGCGGCAAACGACGCCGGCACAGTACTTCTCGACATTCCCGGCAATCCGACCATGCGGGTTCTGCGGACCGGACTGGCGGCCCGAGTCGCTGCGCACGACCCGAACGCGCAACTGCTGGGAAAAATCACCGAGCTGTACTTCGACGGCGATATGGAAGCCAGCGTCGCCAACACCGGCCAAGTGTCATCCCGCATTGCCGAACTTCTCCCGGTGTCGGAGATCATTCGCCGGACCTGGGACGAGATCGACGCCGTGTTGACCGAGGCGCGGTCCCGGACCGGCCGTTCGTGAACCGGAAAGGGCGACAGCGTTGTCGCCGGGTCGGCGAACTCGCCCTTCAATGAGCTCCCAGAGCCCATGATTATGCAATGGATCGCCGGACCCCGATGACCGGACCATGACGTCGCCCGATTCTTCGCGGGCGACGGCGATCTCGCGCTTTCAGCTGTTCGCTGCCCTCGGAGTGATCGCCATCCCGGCCCTGGGCTGGTTCACCCAACATTGGTCCGGCGCGACGACCCTGGTGGTGTACTGGTTCGAGAACATCGCCATGTGTCTGTTCGTGATAGCTCGCATCGCCGTGCACCGGCGCTGGAACCCCAGATATGGTCACTTCCACTATCGCGCACCGCAATCCGGCGGCCCGGCCAAACAATCATTTTTGGCCGGCTTCGCCCTCGTCAGCCTGGCCTTCTGCGCCGCCCACGGGATCTTCCTCGGGGCCATTCTGGCTCTGCTGGCGCACAACCGTGCGCCTGAGCTTGAGCTCCTTGATCTGGATTGGCGCAGCGCCGGATGGGGATGTCTGAGCGTACTGCTGTTCCTGACGCTCAATTTCCTACTCGATCTGGTCGATCTGCGCCGATGGTCCTTCCGGGACGTCGAGCGCACCGCCGATATCGGGCTGGGCCGCGTCATGGTCGTGCATCTGACGTTGCTGCTCGGATTCGCCGGGATCGCCGCCACCGACGCTCCCGGCACGCTGTTCGGGGTCTTCGTCGTGCTCAAGACCCTCGCCGCACTCAGCACGGTGGTTCCCCAATGGGAGCCGGAACGCCCGCCGCGCTGGCTCAGCAGCTTGATGAACCGGATGCCGAACGTGCACCCCGGCGAGCGCTTCGAGGATTTCTGGGTCCAGGATCAAGCGCGCGAGCGACAGCGGCAGCGACGCAACGAGCAGCCTTGGCGGACAGCGGCCCCGGATCCCGGAGCCGGCAATCCAGGGGCGGCCCACTGACCACACCGGGGCTACCGGCTCGAAAGACCTCGCGCGATCTCGCCATAGCGTTCGAAACGCTCGCTGTCGCCCAGCGCGTTATACAAGACCAGCCGAGTCGCCACTCCCCCATACTTGGCGAACAGACTGTCCCCCAACTCATCCCAGGTCGACTCGGTCGCAAAGACCGCCAGGTGCTCGTCGGTGATCTGTGCCGCCATGCCCGCGAAGTCGCCGGCCTTCTGCTTCTCGCGGATACGGGCGGTCGTCCCCTCGAATCCGGCCTCGTCCCAGATGAAGGCGTAGTTGGGGGTGCTTCCGTAGAAGCTCATGCTGGCGCGCACCAGTTCGCGTTCCTTATGGCGCTCCTCGTCGCTGTCGCCGACGATCGTCATCGCGGGCACGATGATGGCGACGTCAGCCGCCGAGCGGCCCGCCCCCTGGGCGCCTTCGGCGACCCTCGGCACGACGTGCCGCGCTATATAACCCGGCTCACCAAGCGGATGGACGTGCACACCGTCGGCCACCTGACCCGCCATGCGCAGCATCCACGGATTCACCGCGGCGATGTCGACCTTGGGATCAGGGGCGTCGATCACGCCGGGGCTCCACTGCGGAGTGATGAAGTCGAGGTCGTAGAACGGCCCGTGATGATCCAAGGCCCCGGTTCGGAATGCGGAAAAGCACGCTTTCACGGCGAGGACGTAGTCGCGCAGGCGCGGGCCGGGATGATCGAACGCCGAACCGTAGCGCCGCACGACATGGGTGCGGACCTGCGTGCCGAGGCCGAGCCGGAACTTTCCGGCCGTCGCCTCCTGCAGTTCCCACGCCGTCGCAGCGGTGACGAACGGACTACGCGGAAAGGCAACCGCGACTCCGGTCGAAATCTCCAATTCGGGCGCGGCCTGAGATGCGATGGCGGCGTTGAGATACGCGGTACGGCCGGCTTCGGTGAGCAACAGACCCGAGAAACCCGCGGCCTGGGTCTGGCGGGCAAACTCGCCGACCTTCCCCAGCTGCTGTGGAATGGTCATGACGTCAACATGCACGAGCGAATCCTACGGGGTGGATCATGCCGATAAGCGGCTTCACGCCGGGCCGCGTCCGATATCAACGCCCCTGCAGACGCCCGGGCTATCGCACGCATGCCGTCCGGCTGCTGAGGCCTGGCTGTAGCGTGACGGATGTGAATTCCACTCGGATGCATTCCCTGGTTTGGCTCGCCGCGTGCGTTGCCGCCGTCGTCGTTCCCCTGGCCGGAGCCGGCACGGCAACCGCGGCCGACTCCTGCCCCACCGCTGCCTCGGCGGCCGGCGGGACACCGGAGTGGACGCTGGACGGCGCCACCGGCAGCGTCGCGGTCACCGGATCGACGGCGTCGGCGGCGCCGCGGGTCGAGGTCACCACGCCGTTCAGCGTGACCCAGACCCAGGTGCACACGTTGCAAGCCGGCGACGGGCCGGTGGTTGCCCCGACGGCTACGGTGTCGGTCTGCTACATGGGCGTCAACGGGCGCGACGGCACGGTGTTCGACAGCAGCTACACCCGGGGCGCTCCGGTCGACTTCCCCCTCAACGGAGTCGTGCCGGGATTCCAGAAGGCCATCGCGGGACAGCACGTGGGCTCCACGGTCGCCGTTGCGATGACGTCCGCGGACGGCTACCCCGACGGTCAGCCCCGCGCCGGGATCCGGCCGGGCGACACCCTCGTCTTCGCGATCAAGATCCTCAGCGCCACAAGCTGACCTGCCGCGGTATCGCGGCGCTGTCGACCCTGCCGTTCGCAGTCGGGTTCAGACTGGGGGCATGACGCTCGCCGCCGACATCGAGGCCGAACGGCCGGCTCTCGCCGAGTCGTTGCTCAGAGCCGGCGCTTCGGCCCGCACCGCATGCGGTGAACGCGGTACCGGTCACCTTGATCGAGGTCATATCGTCGGGGGGACCTCGGCGAGCCCGGTGCGCTGGCTCGCTTTGCGGCGTACATCAACCGAAGTCACCCTCGCCGGCCCCTCCGCGCCCGCGCAGATGCTTCGCGCGTTCGAAGGGCACGTCTGACGGTTCTGGAACTACAGCGTCGTGACCGCCGCTCGCCTGAACCACAGGCCAGGGATGATTTTCCCGCACTGCACCGCGATCGGTCCTGGGCTGAAGAAAAACCCGCAAAGCAGCGTTTGAGCCGGCCTGCACCGGGGAAAACACCCCGGCAGTCGACTCTGTTGGGAACGGCGGGTGCATTTCAGAAGGTCAACACTTGAGCGGGAAGGGCCGGTGCATTCCCGCGGGGTGGCGTCGGCCCGCGTGGCCGCAGTCCGAAGGGATCTACGAGCGCTTCATGCGCTCTCTCACCGGCTGCGCGAACCTCTACTGGCGCGGCACCTACAACATCGGCCAATTCACCCTCACCAGGCGATCCCCCACCAGAAAGCCGGGTAACTGCCATGACCAGGTTCTCGACGGGCAACGGATTTCCCGATGTGGTTGTCACCGGGGTCGCGATGACCACCGCGCTGGCCACCGACGTCGACGACACCTGGAAACGGTTGCTAGACGGTCAAAGCGGCATTCGCCGTCTCGACGATCCCTTCGTCGAGCAGTTCAACCTGCCGGTGCGCATCGGCGGTCACCTGCTCGAAGAGTTCGACCACGAACTGACCCACAAGGAACTGCACCGCCTGTCGTATCTGCAGAAGATGTCCACCGTGTTGGGCCGGCGGGTCTGGGCCCACGCCGGGTCACCGGAGGTCGACACCCGCCGTCTGATGGTGTCCATCGGAACCGGCTTGGGCTCACCGGAGGAACTGGTCTGGGGCTATCAGGGCATGGTCGAGCACGGCATGAAAGGCGTGTCGCCGTTGGGAGTTCAGAAGTACATGCCCAACGCGGCGGCCGCCGCCGTCGGGTTGGAGAGAGGGGCCAAGGCCGGCGTGCTGACCCCGGTCTCAGCGTGCGCCTCGGGAGCCGAAGCGATCGCCCAGGCGTGGCGCGACATCGTCTATGACGAAGCCGACATCGCCATCTGCGGCGGGGTGGAGACCAAAATCGAGGCGGTACCGATAGCCGGCTTCGCCGCGATGCGGATCGTGTTGTCCACCAGCAACGATGATCCGGCCGGTGCGTGCCGCCCGTTCGACCGCGACCGCAACGGCTTCGTCTTCGGTGAAGGCGCTGCGCTGATGGTCATCGAAACCGAACAGCACGCCAAGGCGCGCGGCGCTTCCATTCTGGCCCGGCTGATGGGCGCAGGGATCACCTCTGACGGCTACCACATCGTGGCGCCCGACCCGTCCGGCGAGCGGGCCGGTTACGCCATCACGCGGGCGATCGAACTCGCCGGCCTGACACCGGCCGACATCGGGCACGTCAACGCGCACGCCACGGGCACCCGCATCGGGGATCTGGCCGAAGCGCAGGCGATCCACAATGCGATGGGCAGCCACCGACCGGCCGTGTACGCACCGAAATCCGCCCTGGGTCATTCGGTCGGCGCGGTCGGCGCGGTCGAGGCGATCCTGACGGTTCTGGCGCTCCGCGATCAAGTTATCCCGCCCACCCTGAACCTTCATCAGCTCGACGCGGAGATCGACCTGGACGTAGTGGCCGGCCAGCCGCGATCGGGCGACTACCGCTACGCGATCAGCAACTCGTTCGGCTTCGGGGGCCACAACGTGGCGTTGGCCTTCGGTGCGTATTAGAAAGCGGCGGAACATATGCCCAAGGATCTCGAACCCAATTTCGACGACGTGCAGGCCCACTACGACCTGTCCGACGAATTCTTCCGGCTGTTTCTCGATCCGAGCCAGACCTACAGCTGCGCCTACTTCGAACACGACGACATGACACTGGAACAGGCTCAGCTGGCCAAAATCGATCTGGCACTGGGCAAGCTCGGATTGCAGCCGGGGATGAGGCTGCTCGACATCGGCTGCGGCTGGGGCGCCACCATGCGCCGCGCCGTCGAAAAATACGACGTCAACGTCGTCGGTCTGACGCTGAGCAAGAACCAGGCCGTCTATGCCCAGGCGACCCTCGACGCGATGGACACCTCCCGCAGCCGCCAGGTGCTGCTGGAAGGCTGGGAATGCTTTGACGAACCCGTCGACCGGATCGTCTCCATCGGTGCGTTCGAGCACTTCGGTCACGACCGCTACGACGATTTCTTCGCCATGGCCTACAACGTCTTACCGCCGGGAGGGGTGATGTTGCTGCACACCATCTCCGGGTTGACCTTTCCGCAGATGCAGGAGCGCGGTCTGCCGCTGACTTTCTCGATGGCGCGGTTCATCAAATTCATCGTCACCGAGATCTTCCCGGGCGGGCGGTTGCCCACCATCGAGATGGTGCAAGACCACTCCGCAGCAGCGGGGTTCACGCTGTCGCGGCGGCAATCGCTGCAACCGCACTACGTCCGAACCCTCGGCTGCTGGGCAAGCTCGCTGGAGGCCCACCGTGAGGAGGCGATCGCGATCCAGTCCCAAGAGGTCTATGACCGCTACATGCGGTACCTGACCGGCTGCGCCGACGGGTTCCGCGACGGCTACATCGACGTCAACCAGTTCACTCTGGAGAAACGGGGCTCACCATGACCGAGGCACCCGGCGACACCGAGCGACTGCGATCACAGTTCGAAAACGTGCAAGCGCACTACGACTTGTCCGACGCCTTCTTCGGCTTGTTCCAAGACCCGACCCGCACCTACAGCTGCGCCTACTTCGCACAGCCGGGACTGTCGCTGCAGGAGGCACAGATCGCCAAGATCGACCTGAACCTCGACAGACTCAACCTGCTGCCGGGTATGACACTGCTCGACATCGGTTGTGGCTGGGGCGCCACGATGAAACGCGCCATCGAGAAATACGACGTCAACGTCATCGGCCTGACCCTGTCGAAGAACCAGCACGCCTACGCCCAGAAACTGATCGACTCCGTGGACTCCGATCGCAGCCGTTCGATCCTGTTGCACGGCTGGGAGGAATTCAGCAGGCCGGTCGACCGTATCGTGTCGATCGAAGCGTTCGAGCACTTCGGGCATGAGCGCTATAACGAGTTCTTCGCCAGGTGTTTCGACATCCTGCCCGACGACGGCCGGATGGCGATCCAGAGCAGCGTCAGCTACCACCCCTACGATCTGAATGCGCGCGGCAAGAAGCTCACCTTTGAAACCGCGCGGTTCATCAAATTCATAGTCACCGAGATCTTCCCGGGCGGCCGGCTGCCCACCACCGACATGATGGTCCAACACGGCGAAACGGCCGGCTTCGTTGTCCCCGAAGCCATCTCCTTGCGGCCGCACTACATCAAGACCCTGCGGATCTGGGGTGACGCACTGGAAGCCCACAAGGACGAGGCCATCGCGGTCCAATCCGAAGAGGTCTACGAGCGCTACATGAAGTACCTGCGCGGCTGCCAGCACTACTTCGCCGACGAGATGCTCGACGTCAGCCTGGTCACCTACCTCAAACCCGGCGCAGGTTAGATCCGGGCCGGGCCGACGACCGACGGCACTTCGCCGGACCGGTAGCGTGACCAAGGTGAATCGTTTCCGTGTGCCCTATTTCGTCGGGCTCGCCGCCGCCTCATTGGCGGTGACTCTCGCCGGTTGTGGCGGCTCCGACACCGACACCTCCTCGACGAAGACGTCCTCGGTCACCGATCTGTACATGCCGCCCACCGCCGAGTCGGTGACCGCATGTCCTTCCTCACCGCCGGCCGACGACGCCGCGGCCGACTGGTCGTTGACCGGGGCCAGCGGCAGCGTCGCGGTGACCGGCTCCACCGACACCGCCGCGCCACGCGTCGCAGTGCAGGCGCCGTTCAAGGTGGCCCAGACCGAGGTGCACACGTTGCGTGCCGGCGAGGGGCGCGTGGTCGCGGACGACGCGACGGTGTCGGTCTGCTACCTGGGCGTCAACGGACGTGACGGGTCGGTGTTCGACAGCAGCTACGAACGCGGTGAACCGGTGGAGTTCGGACTCAACCGGGTCGTGCCGGGCTTCCAGAAGGCCATTGCCGGCCAGAAGGTCGGTTCGACGGTGGCGGTCGCCATGATCCCCGCCGACGGCTATCCCGAAGGTCAGCCGGCCGCCGGCATCCGGCCCGGCGACACACTGGTGTTCGCGATCAAGATCCTCAACGCGACACGCTGATCCGCCGGCCCCGCCTTACTGCGGATGTCCGGCCAAGTACTCGTTGACCGGGATGCGGGTACTTGAGGCATAGCCGACCGGCAGCAGCAGATCACCGGCGGTGGTGCGGTAGTAGGTGTCCCAGCGGTAGTAGCCGGCAAACCCGGCCGGGTCGCCTCCGATGACCGCGGCATAGTCGTTGACCGCCCGCACGTAATAGTCGGAGTGGTTGTAGCCCCAGATAGCCCGGTCGCGGTTGGTGGCAAAGCCGTTGGCGGCCAGCAGCCGGCCAGCCGCCATGATGCTGTCGTGCGGTGAGTGGATGTCTCCGCCGTTGCCGTAGGCGGCGAATGTCGAGGGCAGGAACTGCATCGGGCCCTGGGCGGCGTCATCGCTGACTCCATTGATCCGGCCGAAGCCGGTCTCGACGAAGTTGATCGCCGCCAGGTAGTTCCACGGCACACCGGTGGCCGCCTCGGCCGCGCGGTAGCTGGCCACCAGTTCGTTCGCCGGTACCGGGGGGACCACTCGCCACGGCGGCATGGTGTCTTTCGGGTCCGTGAGCGCCATGAGCTGGCGGCGGGCGTCGATGTTGCGGTCGTAGACCGCGAGCAGTGCCGGCGGGATCTGCGGGCGGGCGATGGCGTCCCACTCGGGGTGCGCGCCGAGGGTGCGGTAGGCGACCTGCTGGCGTCGTGCCGCGGCCGCCAGCGCCTGCTCCGGAGCCGACGGATTACGCAACGCCTGATCGGCGGAGACCAGATCGGCGGCCAACGCGGCCGGGTCGGTGCCCGGAGCCGCCCCGACCGGCGCCGCGGCCGCCACCGTGAAAACGAGGGCGAACAGCGGGGCGGCGACAACGCGCAGTAACCGAGCGGGCATAACGATCATCTTGGCCCCTGCGCCGGCCGAAACCGTGCAAGGTGGCCGAGCGGAGCGTTCCGGACCGACTAGAACACGTTCCCCTCCCCCGGAGGGGATTTTGATATCCGCTGGTCACCATCATCAGGGATCAACTACGGGCTGTTAGATTGTGGGCTGATCAGCTCAATTCATCGAGGGGATAGCGCGTGACCACCACCTACGTGACCACCGACGTCGTCATCGTCGGATTCGGCGCGGCCGGTACCTCCGCGGCGATCACCGCCCGCGAACACGGCGCCGAGGTCATCGCGGTGGACCGCGCCAACGGCGGTGGCGCTACCGCGATCTCCGGGGGCATCATCTATGCCGGGGGCGGGACCTCGGTCCAGAAAGCTGCCGGCGTCGAGGACACCACCGAGCAGATGCTGGACTACTTGCGCCTGGAGGTCGGGGACGCGGTCAGCCCGGACACACTGCAGCGCTTCGTCGACACCAGTCCGGAGATGATCGACTGGTTGCAACACCACGGGGTGCCGTTCAATCCGGGCCTGTGCCCCTACAAGACGTCGTTTCCGAACAACCGCTACTACCTGTATCACTCGGGCAGTGAGAACGCCGGGGCGTTTCGCGCGCACACTCCGCCGGTGCAGCGCGGCCACCGGGCCTACGGGAAAGGCACCTCGGGCAAGAAGATCTACGCGCCGCTGGCCGATTCGGCGCGCAGGCTCGGGGTGGACTTCCGGCCGCACACCACCGTCACCGAGCTGCTGCGAGACGCATCGGGCCGGGTGATAGGTGTGCGGGCCCTGACGATGGGTCAGGCGCCGCGGCGCGTCCAGCGGCGCTACGCGCGGCTGGCCGCGATCTCCTCGAAACCCGGCGTCTACTACCCGCCGCTTCGTGCTGCGATGGATCGCCGCCTGAAGACGTTGGAGCGCCGTTACGCCCGGCCCATCGAGATCACCGCACGCCGCGGCGTGATCGTCTGCGCCGGCGGCTTCATCGCCAATACCGAGTGGCGCAAGCGCTACGCACCGGAATTCAACGGCGGCCTGCCGCTGGGCACCAGCGGCGACGACGGCAGCGGCATCGCACTGGCGCAGAGCGCCGGCGCGGTGACCGACCGGATGGACAACGTTTCGGCGTGGCGCTTCATCACCCCGCCGAGCGCGTTCATCTCCTCGATCGTCGTCGACGAGAAGGGCTGCAGGGTGATCGACGAGACCCGCTACGGCGCGGCACTCGGCCAGGCCCTGGTGAAAAACCATGGTGGCAGGGGCTGGATCCTCGCCG